>CAYRWE010000293.1:0-6255 GCA_964427655.1 uncultured Solibacteraceae bacterium
ACGCACGCCGAGCTGACCGCCGAAAGCTGCACCGTGCGGCCCGGCAACGTGCTGGTGGCGGTCCGCAATCCCAACCGGCTCCAGCACCTGGGACGCATTCTCGAGAAGACCGATACGCGCCGCGTGGATATCGTGGTGCTCTCCATCCGGCAGATCACTCAGGCCGGCTCGGGCGAGCACGGCTTGGAAGTGGCGCAGATCTTCTCCGACGACGAAACCAACCTGTTCACGCGCGTGGTCACGTTGGCCGAAAAGGCCGGCAAGCACGTGGAGTTGCTGGTGGTGCCGGGAACCGATCCCTACGAAGCGGCCGTGCAGACCGCCGCGCGGCTGAAATCGACGCGCATCGTGATGGGCCTCTCTCCGAAGCTCACGCCGGCCGAGCAGGGCGCCCAGATTGGCCTCCAGTGGGAGCGGCTTCCCGAGCCGCGGCCTTCGCTCTCGCTCGAGATCGTGGCGGAGAACGAAAAAGACAGCCTGTTCTTCAACTTGGGACCCCACCCGCCGCGCCTGTGGCCGGAGGATCTGGCGCTTGCTCACCAGCTCTGGCTGGAGCTGAGCGGCATGGGCCCCGGCTCGAAGCTGCACCACCGCGACGTGATCGGGGTGGCGCTGCGCCGCATGGAGTCCGAGCTGCACTCGCCGCAGTCCACCGAAGTGCTGGCGGATATTCAGCGCGAGATCTCCGGCGGCAACGGCAAGCGCAAATTGCTGCCCCCCGAGGATGCGGCCGCCGGACAGTCCTAAGTCCCCGCCTTCGCGGGAACAATTTCAGGTGCCAGGCCGTATACTCGACATATGCCTGCCGGCGGTCTGGCGACGGAAGCGCTTCTGCTGGGAATTTCCTCCGGACCCGTGTGCCTGGCCTCGTGCAGCCCGGTTCTGCTTCCAGTGCTGGCAGCCGAGCGGAAATCCGCGTGGGGCACCGGCGCTCTGCTGGCGGAGTTCCTGGCTGGGAGGCTGGGCGGATATCTGGGCTTCGCCTGCCTGGCGTGGCTGCTGGGCCTTTCGCTCAACCTCGAACCGCGGGCCCGCATTATGGTTTACGGGCTGTGCGATGCGGGGTTGGCGGTCCTGCTGGCGGCTTATGCCATGGGCCTGCAAACGGCGCCGGAAAAGTCCTGCGAGCATGGCTGCCCGGCCTCGCGGGCGCGCCGTTTCAACGACCGATATCGCACTTTCGCACCCGTTTCTCTGGGATTCGTGAGCGGCCTCACGCTCTGCCCGCCCTTCGTGGCGGCCGGGGTGCGCGCGGCCGAGACCTCCAGCCTGCCCCAGGCGCTGCTCTTCTTCGCCTGCTTCTTCGTGGGCACCTCGATCTGGTTTCTGCCATCGGTCTCGCTGGCGGTGGTCGAGCGCTTCGCCGCCGTCGCGGTAGTGGCGCGTTTCACCCTGTTCCTGCTGGCCGCCTGGTACGCTTACGCCGCGGTCATCATATTGGGGAGGTACTTCCTGCATGCCTGAACGCACCCTGCGCGCGGCGCCCAGGAGCTGGGGCAAATCGCTGTTGCTGACTTTGCCTATTCTGCTCTGGTCGCTGCTCATGTTTTCCCGCGCGGCGATGCAGCCGGGGCGCGCGCCGAAGCTGGCCGCCGCCGTCACTCTGCTCTTCATGGCGGCCCTCTTTTTCCAGATGGTGCGGACCTTTGAGACGCATCGCTGGCGGCGCTACTTCTTCGTGGCGCTAGGCTTTCTGTTCCCCATCGGCTTCATCTGGGATCTGGTGGCGCTGCGCGGCTCCATGAGCATACCGGTCGAGCGCATGCTCTCCGGCGACACGCCGTTCTGCTTCATGGTGATCCCCATGATGATCGTCCCCGCGGCGCTTCTGGGCACCATCGTGTTCCCCGGCTCGGTCCTGGCGACCGCCTCGAATCCGCACGCCATCTCCGCCATGGTGGCGCTGTGGCTGGTGGCTACGCTGCTGCTCGGCAAGGGATGGTGCAGCTACGGCTGCTTCTTCGGCGGCATCGAGGAGGGTTTCGCCGCGGTAGCCAAAAAGCCGCGCATCAAGAAGCTCGACGCGCGGTTGCGCTGGATGCCTTGGGCCGTGCTGGCCACAGTGGTGCTGCTGACGGCGGCGCTCCTCGAACCGGTCTATTGCACCTGGCTATGCCCGTTCAAAGCGGTCACCGAATACCTGCAGGTGCGCTCGTTCGAAACGGCTTTCCAGGCGGGCATCTTCGCGGTGCTGTTCCTGGGGCTGGTAGTGGTGCTGCCGCTCGTCACCAAGAAGCGGACGCAATGCTCTTTCCTGTGCCCGTTCGGCGCTTTCCAATCGCTGTTCAATAAGACCAGCGCCTTCGACGTGCGCATCGACCGCTCGAAGTGCCAGCCCTGCGTGCTGTGCGAGAAGGCCTGCCCCACGCTTTCGATCGGCGCCGAATCGCTCGAGAGCGGCAAGCCGCGACTCTCCTGCATGAAATGCGGCGCCTGCGTGGATGCCTGCGTGCGCGGCGCGGTCGTCTGGCACATCAAGGGCACTCCGGTAGGCACTTCGGCCGAGCGCGCGCGCCTGATGCATCTCTATTCCGCGTGGGGCTTCGCCGTGCTGTTCGGCGGGGGCATCATCGCCAACACACTCGCAAAGCTGTTCGGTCTGCTGGTATAGGGGAGGCCGCAAATGAAACGCTGGCGCGCAATTCTAGGTAACACCGCAGCCGTGGCGACACTCGCCATCCTGCTGACTACTCCGTTCCTGTACGGCTGGTTTCAGAAGGGCGTGGCCGCCCTCGACCTGCGCATCGACCCACAATACACCGGCGGCGAAGTGGCGCGCGTGATCCAGCGTGAGGGCTACCAGGTGGTGGTGCGGAAGCCGGTCCCGCGGCGCACCCCCCTGCAGCGCGTCGATCCTTTCGTGCAGATGACCTGGACGCCCGCCGCCAAGCTCCCGGCGCAAGTTTCCGACGAAATCGACCTGGATGGCGATGGCCGCCCCGACCTGCTGGTGACCTTCGACACCACGCATCTCAAGCTGGATGTCACGCCGCGGAACGCCGGCTATCGGGCGGTGCGGTGCTCCGGGGTGGTCTCGTTTTCCGAGTTGATCGCGCGTGTGAACGACGGGATCGTGGTGCGCGTGCCGCTGCGGTAGGCCAGGACGGCCGGCGCGCCTACGCCTTCTCCGCGAAAATTCGCTTGGCGATCGTGGCCGGCTACTTTCCGCTCGCGCCGCCAGGAGCCCCCGGCTCGTCGAGTAACTGGATGGAAGACGCCGGGCCGAGATCCGGGTTGCCCCACTGGCTCAGCGCCCAGACGATCTTCTTATCCGGCGTGACCTCGATGACTTGCACCGAGCCGAGCCACTTCTTCGCGTCATCTCTCAAGGGGCCGGGGCACCAGTTAGTGATTACGGTGTTGCCGTTGGCCAGGCGCGTGGCTTCCTGGAGAACGAAGAACCGGTAGAGCGGCGCGTCCTCCTGCGAGAACTGCCAGACCACCTCGCCCTGCTTGTTCACCTCGACCACGGTGGTCGGGGACGACGCGATCAACGTGTTGCCGTTCTTCAGCCGCTGGACCGACCACGGGCTGGCAATCTTGTATTCCCAAACGGCTTTCCCGGCGGCGTCGTACTCCACCACTTTGCCGTCGTCCAGGTGCCCCGCCAGGAACGTGCCGTCCGGGGTCAGGCGGACGCGCCGGAATTGGATGTGCGGCTCATCCGGCTTGGGAACCGGCAGCGTCAGTTCCTTCTCGGTCTTTCCGGTGACGGTATTAATGAACATCAACTTCGCGGGATTGCCGTTCTGCGTTACCCATACGTGGTCGTTCCCGATGGCTTGCACGGAATGAATCTCGGCGCCTTTGGGCGCCAGGATGTCCCAGACGATCTTCTTGCCGGGGGTGACTTCGCTGGCCCCGACCTTGCGGCAGAAGACGATGTTGCCGTTCGGCCGCATGGTGGCATCGCCGAGTTCTTCCATCACGCCATTGGCGTCGTTGGTCGGAATGGAGTGGGTCCAGGCCACCTTGCCGTCGCGGACTACGAATATCGTCTGCACGTCCTTCCGGAAATCCCACTCGCCCGTATAGACGAACGAGTGCTGCGCAAGGCCCTTGCCTGGCAGGACGGGCGGGCCGTACGTGTCGTCGAGAACTTGAATGGTGGTGGATGGGCCTAGGTCCGCGGGCGGCGTCCACGATCGCAGTGCCCACACCACTTTCTTGTCCGGCGTGACTTCGATGGCCTGCACCGGCGCGTTAGCCGGGTCCACCTTGTCCGACCACTCGTTGAACCACTCGTTGATGATGGTGTTTCCGTTGGGGAGCCGTACAGCCTTCTGCACGTTGGTGAACTTATATTCCGGCGTGTCGGCGGCGGTCCATTCCCAGACCGTTTCGCCCTTCCGGTTGATCTCGCGGACGAATTTACCGCCGCTGCCAGTGACTAGAAAGTTCCCGTTTTCGAGCGGCGCGGCCGACCAGCAACTCGGAAAGTCCTTAGACCACAGAGCCTTGCCGTTTAGATCGTATTCGACGACCTTTCCCGAGTCCATGTGGGTCACCAGCAGCGTCCCGGCGGCCGTCATCCGCGCGTAGCGAAACTGGGGGTGAACGCTGCCCGGATTTTTCACCGGCAACTCGAACTGGCGTTCGATCTTGCCCGTGGCTTTGTCGATGACGACGAACTTCGCCGGATCGCCGTTCTGGATGAACCAGACGCTGTCAGGTCCCATGGGCTGCGCGGTGTGGATTTCGGTCTTCTCGGGAGCGTCGTAATTCCAGACCACTTTCTTATCCAGCGTGATTTCGGTGATGCCGTACTGGTGGGCAAACAGGATGTTCCCGTTGGGCTGCAACACGGCGTCGCTGATTTCGCCGCGCCCCGGATGGGTATAGGACCACACCACGCGGCCGCCGCGCACGATAGACATCCGCTCTTCCTTCGACTCGCCTGCGTAAAAGAAATCGTGCTGCGCCAAACCGCGGCCGGGCAGCGTTGCCGGAGCCGTGGAGGCTGGCTGGGCCAAACTAACCGCTGGGAACCAGACCAGCGCGAGAGCGCCGGTGATCGTAAGAAACCGATAGATACTGAGCGCGGGGTGGGCTGGCGGCCCCGATGAGGGTGCGCGTTTCGATCTCTGCATTGGAATAGCTCCGTTTTCCGTTCCCGCCGGCGTGTCTCCAAAGAAGTCCGCGCGCCGGTTTCCCGGGAACGAAGGTATCACTCTAACATGCCTTTAGGCACTCACCTGCCCGGTCGCCGTGCCCATGCGGCTGGAAACGCTCGCGCGCCCAGCCGGCATTCGCTCACCAGCGCGCAGCCGACGACCCGGCCACGTTCGCGCGCGTGAACGTCGGGATTGTGGTGCGCGTGCCGCTGCGGTAGGCTGGGACGGCCGGCGCGCCTACGCCTTCTCCGCGAAAATCCGCTTGGCGATCATGGTCGCCGACATCGCGCTCGGCCAGCCTGCATAAAAGGCCAGATGCGTGATCGCCTCGATCAGCTCGTCCTTCGTGACGCCGTGATCGAGCGCCGTGCTCAGGTGGAACGGAAGCTGCTCGGTGCGGTTCAAGGCCACCAGAGCGGCGACGGTAATGAGGCTGCGGTCGCGCTTGGAAAGGCCGGGCCGCTCCCAGATATCTCCGAACACTACCTCGTCGGTGAGTTCCGCCAGCTTGGGAGCGACGTCGCCGATCATCTTCTGAACGTTGGAAGGTTCGGATTGCTTCGTAGCCATGGTTTGCTCCTTGAGATCGGGTTGAAGGCGCGCCGCCAAGGTTCGCCAGGACGGCCGCACGCAAAAGCTTCGGCGTCGCCTTCAGTGTAGCGTCTCGCAGCCTGAGAGAGCGGTCCCGACTCAATGGCGGCGCGCCGGGGCTCCGCATCGTCTAAACTGGACACATGGCGACGGTGGAGATGTTTGACCGGATTACGGTTGAGCCTGGAAAATGCGGCGGAAAGCCCTGCGTCCGGGGTATGCGTATCACCGTTCGGCGCGTCCTGGAGTTAATGGCTGCTTACCCGGACAGAGCTGCGCTGCTTGCCGAATACCCCTTTCTCGAAACGGAAGATCTCAACCAGGCCTTGCGTTACGCGGCGGCGAGCGTCGATGCCGAGACCTTGAACATCGATCGTGTTGCATGATCCGCATCCTCCTGGACTCGCTGCGAAAGCTGCGGTGGTCCTGCGCCGTCAATACCTAGCCTCTGTGAACCACTGGGGTGGGTCGAAAACGACCAGCCGGAGCCAGCTAACCTAGTGGTCTGCGGCAAGCAGATCAACGATTATCCAACACTGCGCGTGCGCGC
>CAYRWE010000294.1:0-6221 GCA_964427655.1 uncultured Solibacteraceae bacterium
GCGTGGGTATAGCGTACCAACTGACGCCCAAGACCGTGCTGCGCACCGGTTATGGAATTTTCTACGCCAAGACCACCAACACCACTTACTACGCCACGCGCGCCGAAAACGGCGTGATTCAGCAGACGTTCAACTGCACGCCGACCTCTTGCCCATCACTGACGTTCCCCAACGTCATCTTCGCTCCGCCGGGACCCTCCATGAGCGCTCCGTTCAGCGGGGCTCTGACGCCGCAGGTCACCGCCTTCACTCCGGGTGCGAATACGGCTTGGTCGCGCGGCCAGGCGCCGGACTGGGTCAATCCGCGAACCCACCAGGGTGACGTCACCGTGGAACGCGAGTTGCCGGGCGGGCTCAGCGCCTCGGCGGCCTACGTAGTGAGCCGGGGCCTGCATCTGCCCATTTTCGTGGACGCCAACCTGGCCCCCGCCACGACGACGAAGACCTACGACATTCTGAACTCCAGCGGCTCGCTCGTTCAGACTTACACCGTGCCCTTCTACACCAGCCGCATCGACACCAACACGGGCGGGATCTTCGTGGGATACACGGACGTCAATGCCTGGTACAACTCGGCGGTTCTCACACTGCGGCGGCCCATGCGCCATGGCCTGGAGTTCACGGCAAACTACACGCTCAGCAAGGCGGTCGATGGCGCCCAGGTGGGTGGGGCGAACGGTACGTTCAACGGCACCGATTATCCGATCGACCCCTATAACCGCAAACTCGAATACGGGCTGTCCGATCTCGACCAGCGCCAGCGCTTCGTGGGCAACCTGGTGTGGATGCCCTCGCTGAAGAACCTGGCCAGCAAACCCGCCCGCCTGGCGCTGGATGGCTGGGCCTTCTCCATGATCGTGACCATGTCCACCGGGCAGCCGGTGACGCCGTACATCACCGGCGCTCCCAGCCCGCTCGATGGCGGCGTGACCGGCGGTGTCAGTTACGCCGGTGCGACCCAGGGCCGGGCCGGCTGGCTGCCCCGCAATGACTTTACCTCTCCCGGGTTTCACAACGTGGACTTCCGTGTAGGACGGCAGTTCGCCCTTGCCGAACGGCTGAAGCTTTCGCTCTACGGCGAAGCCTTCAACCTGTTCAACCACACTAACATCTCCAGCGTGAGCACGACCGCGTTCACCTACAACGCGGCCAACGCGAGCGCCGGTCATGTCAACCCGTACTTCACTCCCTACACTTCCACTCCCTTCATGGCGCCCACATCCACCAGCAACCTCATGTGGGGAGCGCGGCAGATACAGGTTTCCGGCAGATTGACGTTCTAAGGGCCGGAAGGTATTCACGCGGCGGCGTCTTTCAAAGGGCAAGCTAAAGCATGCCCCGCCGAAAGCGCCGCCGTTTTTTTGTCTGTTGACTTCTTCAGCACGCAGCGGCTATCGGGGCAGGCGGCACGCGTCGCCTCCCTTTTTTCTTGCCCGAACTTATCGGATTGGCGAAGCCGCGAGCGGACGCAGGATCTGGTTCGCTACGCTGCTCACGATCTCGGCGTCGCTCAGGCCCGGTTGAACGCGCAGCTTCTGCCATTCCGGGTCGTTCGAGAACGCGCCCCACAGGCGGTCGCGCGCGGGAAGTCCCTCGTAGGACAGCATGTAGGTGAGCTTGGGCAGGTTGCGGCCCACCACGGCTTCGCCGAAGAAGACTGTGGCCATGCCGACGCGGCGGAAGATGGCCGCCTCGCCCTGCTCGAACATCCCGATCTTGCGCCGCAGGGCTTTCTCGCTGGGCGATTGGTAGGTCCGCAGCTCGAAAATGCGGGCGGGACGCTGGGTTCCAGCGGCAGACCCATCGAGAGCGGGAGGGGCGTCGAAGGCGCGCAGCAACTCGCTTTCGATACGCACGTAGGGCGGGTCTACGGCATTGAAATCTTCCCATCCCTTCTGGAAATCCTTGTCCTCGGCGAGGCGGCGCCGGACCGTCTCGATGGCGGCCAACGAAGGATACGTCACCAGGGCCAGGATGAATGTTCCGCAGTCGGAAATCACCGGGCTGAAGAGGCCAACGGGTCCGGCGCCCGCGCGCCCGAGCGCGGGAACCAGGGTTTGGCTCAGGTACCCGGTGGCGCGCTCCACCTGGGGGCCCTGGCGCAAATAGTAGTAGTCCAGGCGATAGTAAGATTCCGCGGGCGTTTCCGGCCGGGCGGCGCCAGCCAGGCCTGCCGCGGCGGAGGCAGCCACGAAATTGCGTCGCATCATATGTTCCCTTATAGCAGACCGGTACCCGGAAATCCCGCCGTGCGGCAGAAACCCCGCGAGAGGCGCCGGATCTGTAGCAAAATAAGAGTAGATATGAAGCTCTTCGCCCTTGCGCTCGCGCTGCTTCTGCCTTCCATGGCCGCCGCACCCGATGTTATGGGCAATGCGTTCGGGAATCCGAACGCGCCCATCATGATGGAAATCTTCAGCGATTTCCAGTGCCCCGCGTGCAAGAATTTGCACGATAACGCCCTGCCCGAGATCATGCGGGAATTTGTGACGCCGGGGAAGGTCTATCTGGTCCAACGCTACTTCCCGCTGCAAGGCCATCCCTACGGGATGCTCTCGGCGGCGTATGTCTGCGCGGCTTCGCGCGTGGGCAAGTTCGAGCAGGCCTCCAATGTCCTGTTCGCCACGCAGCAGGTGTGGTCGGGCACCGGGCAGGTGGAGGCGACTGTGAATACCGTGCTCACGCCCATCGAGGCCAAGAAAGTCAAATCGCTGCTGAACGACCCCAGCGTGCAGGGCCAAATCCAGCACGATCTCGAGGTGGGTAGGAGCGTGCCGGTGAACCAGACTCCCACCATTCTGGTGACTCACGGCGTGCGGCGCTATCCGATTGCGGGCGTGACGGATCTGGGGCTGCTGCGGTCCTTTCTGAATGACCTTCTCAAGAAGTAACACCCTGCGGATAACGGCGCTCGTGCTGCGCATTGTGCTGGGCGCGGTGTTCGTTTACGCCGCGTGGTTGAAGCTGCACGATCCCTGGCAGATGTTCGCCATGTCGATCGATTCCTACCAGTTGCTGCCCATGTGGGCGGTGCGGATGGTGGCCCGGACGCTGCCGTGGGTGGAGCTGCTGCTGGGAATTGTGCTGATGACGGGCTTCTGGCTGCGCATTTCCGCCACGGCGGTTGCGCTCATGCTGCTGGTCTTCTTCAGCCTGATCGTGCGGGCCTGGGCCAAGGGCATGGAAATCAGTTGCGGCTGCTTCGGACCGGGCGAAGCCATCTCCTGGAAGACCATGCTGCGCGATGGCTCGCTGCTGGCCGCCGCGCTCTTCGTCGCCGCGGTGAGCCTCGTACGGCGGCGCAAGCCCGCATGACGCCGGACCCGCGCGGCGAGGTGCTGCGGCGTGAGCTTGCCTACCATGAGGAGCTGTACGGCGGCTTTGCGCAGCGCCATTTTGCCAGGCCGGCGGTGCGGGCGCTACGCGAGCATATAGTGCGGCGGATTCTCAGGCTCACCGGCGCGGGCCGCGGCGCGCGCGTGCTGAGCCTGGGCTGCGGAATCGGCGATACCGAACTGCTGCTGGCGCCGCACGTGGCCGAGGTGGTGGGGGTGGATCTCTCGCCGGCGGCCATCCGGCAGGCCCGCGCCGATGCCGCGCGCCTGGGCATTGCCAATGCGCGCTTCGAGGAGGGCACCGGCACCATAGGCCGTTTCGATGCGGTCATGGCCATCTTCTTTCTGCACCATTTGCCGGATGCCGAGCTGGCCGAATTGCCATACCGTTTGCGCGAGCTACTGGTGCCGGGCGGCAGCTTCTATTCGCTCGATCCCAGCCGACGGCGGCTTTCGGGCGCCGTGGGACGCCGGCTCATCCCGGGGCTGATGAAGCGCTACCAGACGCCCGACGAGCGCGAGCTGGATCCCGAAGCTACCGCAGCGATTTTCCGGCGGGCGGGATTCGATGCGCGGGTTTCGATTTACGATTTCGGCTCCTCGCCGCTGGCGGGCCTCCTGCCGGGATGGCGCACGGGATATCGCGCGGCGCGCCTGGCCGACGATCTGATACTGAAAGTGCCCGTCCTGCGCCGCATGGGTAGCAATTTCGAAATCACCTGCAAGGCCGGATGATGGAGACCAGCCGCCACACTGGCGCGCTATACGGGCTGGCGCTGCTCGTGGAGGTCGCGCTCTTTCACTGGCGTGTGCTGTTCCTGCGCAACTTCACCTTCCCTTGGGATTTTCGCGGCGTGCACGTGCCGTTGGCAACCTTCATTGCCAGTTCGTTCCGGCGCGGCGAGTTGCCGCTGTGGGACCCGTACACGTATTGCGGATATCCGATCTACGCCAACATACAGGCCGCGCTGTTCCATCCCCCGGCTCTGGCGGCGGCGCTGGCGGGGGCGTGGCTGGGGCCGGATCTCATGCCAAGGCTGCTGGCGATCGCGGAAGTGGCGCAGATCTGGATCGCGGGCATCTCGACCTACGCGCTGTTACGGCGCCTGGGCGCGCGGCCTGGGGCGGCGTGGATCGGCGGCACGGTTTACGAGCTGGGCTGTTTTTTTGCCTCGCAGGCACAGCACATGGGCGCGGTGGGCGCGGCCGCGTGGCTGCCGCTGGCGTGGCTGTGTGTGGTGAGCGAAGGCGCGCCGGTTGCGGCGCTGTCTTTGGTTCTGGCGATGACCATCCTGGCGGGGCTGCCGCAGGCCGCGGTGGCCACATTCGGATCGGTGGTGGCGCTGGCCGCGCTCCTGGTTGTGTTTCGCCTGGGCCGCCGGGTTGTGCCGCTTCGCGTACTGGCGGCGTGCGTCTGGGCGGTGCTGCTGGCGGCCATTCAGATCGCGCCGACGGCCGAGCTGACACGCCATAGCGTGGCCAAATTCCGCGCCGAATGGCTGCGCAGCGGCGGCGGGATCAAGCCGGGCGCGCTGCTTACGCTGGTGCTGCCAAACCACTGGAACGTTTTCGACCTGGCGAAGTTCCACGGACCCGGCGATCCGACGTTCCTGTATCTCTATTCGAGCCTGCTAGGGCTGGCGCTGGCGCTGGCGGCCATGCTCTGGAAGGCGGATCGCAGGCATCGCGTCTTCACCGTGCTCACTCTGGGGGCGGCGCTGTGGATGCTGGGCGATTCGACGCCCGTAGGCCGGGCGCTGTTTCAGGCGCTGCCCGTGAGCATTCGGATTGGCATCCATCCGGAGTTCGCGCTGGAGGTTTTTGCGCTGGGGATGGCCGTGCTGGCAGGACTGGGCGCGCAGCGCTTTCTCGGCAACCGGCGCGTGGAAATGGCCGCCGGTGTGCTGATTGCGCTCGACCTGCTGGCGGTGAGCTCCGGCCGGCCGTTCAACCTGGCCTCGACGGCGTCCGACCCGGGCATGACGCGCGAGGCCATCGATGGCAGCCGCGCCTTCTCCGCGCGCCTGCGTTCGCTCACCGGCGCCGCGATGCCGCCCTACCGCTTCGATACCGCCGCTGCATCGTACAGTTGGGCCAGCAGCGCGGCATTGCTGGAGCTGCCCACAGCCACCGGCTGCGATCCGCTAGCGCCCGAGCGTGTGATTCAGGTGCGGCTTTCGTTCGCGCCCGGCCCGCGCTGGGGCACCTGCTACCAGGTTGTGAATGCGTCTTCGCCGGTGCTGCGCCTGGTAGGCGCGCGATACCTGATCTCGCCGGCCGCGGTGGATAGCCCCGATTTCCGGCCCGCCGGTGAATTCGTGGGCTACCGGATCTTCGAGAACCCGCGCGCGTTCCCGCGCTATTTCCTGGCGCGAGGCGTGCGCGTGAGCCGCGGGCTGGCGGAATCCGCGAGCTGGCTGCATGCGGCGGATTTCGATCCCTCCGTCGCCATCGTGGAAGCGCCGGATGGAGCTTTCGACCCGCTGCCCGTGAGCGCCGCGCCCGCGAGCGTCGAGGTGCTTTCGTACGCGCCCACGCACATCGCGATCCGCACACGCTCGATGGAGCCGGCGCTGCTGGTGGGCACCGATACCTGGTATCCCGGCTGGCAAGCGCGGGTTGATGGGGTACCTGCGCACATCTACATCGCAGACGTGGCTTTCCGCGGCATACGCCTGCCGGCGGGGGAGCATCGCGTGGAGATGCGCTTCCAGCCGCGCATTTTGTGGGTGTCGGCGCTGATATCGGCGCTGGCACTGGCGGCCGCGCTGGGCTGCTTATGGAACGGATTTCGGACGCGCTCCACTAGAGCACTCCACTAGAATGGTCTTCTTATGAATGTCGGAATGATCGGAACCGGCGCGATCTCGCACAAGCACGCGCAGG
>CAYRWE010000295.1:0-6211 GCA_964427655.1 uncultured Solibacteraceae bacterium
CACGCACAGCACGGCCTTGGCGATGGTCGCTCTGGCCGGATGCATGATGGTCTCCGGCCTGGTGACCTTATATGTGACGCGCAAAGGGGCGTTGAGACAGTAGGGGGAGCGGGGGAAGGGGGAGACCGGGATAGCGCGTGCGGCTCTGGAGGAATTGCAGCCCGGGGAGCGTATGGCGCTTTTTCGGTGAAGCGACCCAGCCACATGTGTTGCCGAAGCCTAGCGCGTTTATGGGGAGTAATCGCCCTTAGGGGAGTTCCGCGAGTTGTTCGGCCGTCAAATGACAATCGCGAAGGATCTTGTGAAGTAGGCCGGGACCGAGGGTCTCGCCTGTGTGTGCAGGCACGACCGTGCTGCGGCCGTCTTCGTGACGGAGGAAATGATGGCTGCCTCTGACACGGAGAACGCGGAAACCAGCGCTTGCGAGCGCGGCAATGAGGTCCGAGCCGGTAATGCGGGGCGTCCGGCTCATGCCGCGATGGTCACGCGCTGAATGCCAACGAACTCCAAGTCTTGTTCCGGCGTGCCTTCCACTTCCAGACACAGCTCTATGGCTTCGCGGATCCGCTCGGTGACCTCGTCGAGGGACCGCGCTTGCGTGTGGCACGCGGGGATTTGGGGAACCGACGCTACGTAGTAGCCTTCGGAGTCCCGTTCAATCACGACATCGAACTGGCGTGTCACTGATGTGTCCTCGCCTTCCATTGTAGACGGCCTGGACGATCTTTGAAACCTGGCCGACACGCGAGCGCCGGACGGAGGGGCGTTTATGGGGAGTAATGCATGCCCGCAAAGTTAAGATCGTGCCTCCGCGGACTCATCCCGATGAGCAAACCGAACAGCCTTTTCTCCAACTCCTCTTTAGTCGGCACATGTCGATTCTCGATTAGCCAAGTAACCGCGACATATAGTGGCAAGCCAAGACCACCAGGCCAACGCCACGATATATAGTCCTGTCGTGTCTTACCACAAAAGGCGACAATTCTACTCTGTTTTGACCGCTTTGCGACTCTAGGGCTTGAGCGCGGCGATGCTATTAGGTATTATCGGCCACATGGCTAGATGTACAGCACCAGTAAGAGGTCACCGCTCAGCGGCTGCTGCTGCGGACTGCCCCGCTTGTGGTGGACGGTATGGCCGCTACGGCGGCTATAGCAGCTACCCGTCGTACTCATCCCCGTCGTACCCGTCGTATTCGCCCCCGTCCTACTCCTCGTCGGGGAGTAGCGGTGGTGGCCGGAGCAGCGGCGGTTCCGGCGGCAGCGCAAGGCCGCGCTGGTCGCCAGTCGGTTCGTTGGTGATGTACACGCCTGTCGAGGTGCGGGCGCTCACACCGGTCCGCGAAAGCGTCGAGAACCTAGCGAAGCTGCCTGAACTTCGGGACGTCTTCCTCTGCCACGCGTGGGACGACCGGCAGGGGGCCGCGAAGGAGCTGCACGATCTGCTCGTGTCACGCGGTGTCTCGGTCTGGTTCAGCGAAAAGGACGTTGGCCTCGGCGTGCCGTTGCTCCGCGCCATCGACAAGGGCTTGGCGAACTCGCGAGTCGGGATCGTGCTGGTGACGCCCGCCCTGCTGCGCCGCCTCCCAGCAGAGGGCATCGCGGACAAAGAACTTTCGGCACTCCTTGCGCGTGAACGGCTCGTTCCCATCGTGCACGGCACTACGTACGAAGCGCTCCGCGAAGTCAGCCCCCTGCTCGCCTCGCGAAGCGGCCTGAGTACGGCAGAAAACCCGATGGCCGACGTCGCGGCCAAGCTCGCCGAGCCGGTCGCCCTTCCTAGCCCAGGGGTGACTGGCGTTAACTGAATGCCCTCTCTAGATGACCTAACGCAGTGATTCGCGATCGCCGAGACGGTAGAACAAGATCGCGCCGAGCCATGGTGCGCCAGACGTGAGTTCCCAGACAAGTGTGAGTCCCGGTGTTTGCGGAGGTGGGGTCGTGCTGAACGCGACCGCCCACGTCGCGCACAAGGCAGCACAGATAAAGAACGGGTGATGCGAGGCGCGCGGCCTTCAAGTTGACGGCTTGTCGCCTTATGCTGACGTTCGCCCAGACTAATCGGTATCCATAAGTCGGCTTGGCTGTTGCAGCGAGGGTTCTCGCACTCGTAGTCCGAGGCCGCGGTTGGTCTGTGTCCCAACTCCCTTCAAGTCGGCTCTTGGGCCCCGAATCTTTATAAGTCGGCGATGATCGCGTCGCGCGGGACAGCCTTGTGCCCGGCGACCGCGCGGAGGATTGAATTGAACGTGCCGAGCCGGAGCGGAAGGTGGTCCGGTATCGCGATCCGCTGGTGGGTCGGCTCGGAGGTTTCCAGGATAATGTGGCTGCCAGCTTGGTGCACCTTCGTGTACTGCCATTTCCGGCACAGGACGTCGGCGAGGCGCGCGCCGGAGACGTCACGAGGGATCTTCATGCCACCAACAGGATCTCGTCGCGAACGAGGTGGAGGCGAATTCGCTCGGGGCGCGGCCGGTCAAAGAAGAACGCGGAGGTCGCTTCCAGCACGCTTTTCCGCAACTCGTCCCACGTGTCGCCTGCGGTGAAGATGCTCTCCGTGAGGCACTCGGCGCAATACCCGCCATCGGACTCCTGGATAACCTCGAACACCAGTTCAGGCATATGTCTATGATACGGCATAACCTCCTCGGAGCCAGGCTGGGGCGGCCGTCAGCGCCACGAAACAGAACTGCTACGGCACGTTGCAGCTATCGGGCGGCTCGCCGGCGCGAACCGCCCCCACAGGCTCACGCCTCTATCGGCGTCACCGGATCGAGGAATCGCCAGAAGATCATGCCCATGGCATAGATGGCGGCCGAGACGTAGAAGGTCAGGTTCCAGTTGCCGTGGCTCCAGGCGAGCATGTAGCCGATGGCCAGGGGCGCCAGCGCGCCGCCGATGTTGCCGCACATGTTCATGGTCCCGCCCAACGTCCCTGCGTACTTGCCGCCCACGTCCATGGAGGCCGTCCAGGCGCCCGGCATTACCAGGTCGTTCGAGAAACTGGCCGCGCCGATCGAAAGCATGGCCAGCAGCGGATTGCGCATCAGGGTGGAGAAGAGCAGGAAGAACGACGCGCCGGCGAAACCGAGATAAGCCATCAGGCGCCGCGCGCGGGCCACGCTGCCGGTCCGCTCGGTGACGATGCGCGAGAGATACACGCACGCCGGATTGCCGAGGCCGCCGCAGAAGAGGGGCAGAATGCTGAGCAGCGCGCTCGAGGTGATAGCCAGATGGCGCGCCTCCCGCAGGTAGCTGGGCAGCCAGGTGATGTAGAAATACCAGCCGTAATTCAGGCAGAAGAACTGGCCGCACAGCATCCACACCTGGCGCGCGTGCAAGAACTTCCGCCAGGGCACGTGGGCGTGCTTCGCGACCAGGCCCACGTTGCCTTTGAGCAGCTCGCGCTCGGCCGCGTTGAGGCTGGGCTTATCGAGCGGATTATCGCGGAACCAGAGGAAGAAGATGGTGGCCCATACCACGCCGATCGACCCGAACAGCCGGAACGCCATGCGCCAGCCCAGGTGCGTCACGATCACCGCCACCACCAGGGGCGTGAACGCGCCGGCCCAGCGGGCGCTCAGCCACATGATGCCCTGCGCGCGCACGCGTTCTTTGGACGGCAGCCAGATATTGAACGCCTTGGCCACGTTCGGGAAACAGCCGGCCTCGCCGGCGCCGAACAGAAACTGGGTGGTGGCGAGCGCGCCGAAGCTCCACGCGGAGCCGATGATGGCCGTGAAACAGGACCACCACACCACAATGCGCGTGAGCACCCGGCGCGGGCCCATCCAATCGCCCAGGAAGCCTCCGGGGATTTCGAACAGGGCGTAGGCCCAGCCGAAACAGGCGAAGGCCCAGCCAGTTTGGACGACAGTGAGACCGAGATCGTGCCGGATGAAGGGAGCCGCGAAGGAGAGAGCTACGCGGTCGATATAGGTGATCATCGCCAGCGTGGCGGCGAAGACGATCACCCAGTAACGGACCCGCGTGGGCCGTTCGCCCTTCGGCGCAACTGTTTCGAGGGAGGGCGTCATACTTCAGCTTCAGCCTGAACGTCGAACGGCTTCACCGGATCGAGGAACATCCAGCAGAAAATGCCGAGGACCAGGACCAGCGCGGAAACGTAGAACGTGACGTTCCAGTTGTTGTTGGTCCACGCCAGTATGTAGCCGATGGCCAGCGGCGAGAGGGCCCCGCCGATGTTGCCCCACATATTCATGGCTCCGGAGACCGTGCCGGCGAACTTGCCGCCCACATCCATGGTGGTGCTCCAAGCCACCGACATCACCAGTTCCAGGGTGAAGGCGGCTAGGCCGATAACCAGGACCGCTGTGACGGCATCGGCGATGAGGGTCGAGAGCAGCAGCAGCGCGGCGCCTCCGGTGAAGCCGATGAGCGCGATGGTGCGGCGTGCACGAACCAGGCCGATGGATTTCGAGAGGCGCGCAGCCAGAAAGACGCTGACGGGATCGCCCAGTCCGGCCATGAACAGAGGCACCGCGCTGGCCAGGGCGGTGGAAGCGAAAGTCAGGTGGCGGCCGTTGCGCATGTAAGTGGGCAGCCAGGTCATATAGAAATACCAGGCCCAGGAGTGGCTGAAATACTGGCCGCAGATGAGCCAGGCCTGGCGCGAGCGGGCCAGCTTGCCCCAGGGCAGGTTGCGATGGCCGCTGGCCAACTTGGCGCTGGATTTCACCAGCTCGCGCTCGGCGGCGTTCATCTGCTTGTTCTCCAGCGGATCGTCGCGATACCACAGGAAGAAGGCTACAGCCCAAACCACGCCCAGGCACCCGAAAATCTCAAAAGCGTGGCGCCAGCCCACAGCGGTCATCACCAGCGCCACCAGCGGCGGCGTCAGAGCCGCGCCCCAGCGCGTGCTGAGCCACATGATGCCTTGCGCGCGCGGGCGCTCACTCTGCGGAAGCCAGGTGCTGTACGCCTTGGTGAGGTTGGGGAAGCAGCCGGCTTCGCCCGCGCCGAACAGGAAACGCGTGATCACGAGCGATTTGAGGCTCCAGACCCATCCCGTGGCGGCCGTGAATACGGACCACCACAGCACGATGCGCATCAGCACCTTGCGCGGCCCCAGCCAATCGCCCAGAAACCCTCCGGGCATTTCAAACAACGCATAGGCCCAGCCGAAGGCCGAGAAAGCCATGCCCATCTCGATGGTGTTGAGGTTCAAATCATGGCTGATAAAGGGTGCGGCGAAAGAGATCGACACCCGGTCGATATACGTGATCACCGACAGCAGAACCGCGAAGACGATCACCAGATAACGCACCCGCGAGGGGCGCTCGATTTGGGGGGGATGAAGGGTAGGTGAGGACATTTGGAATGTTGGTTCCCGACTGAGTCTAGGATTGCTCCGTTCGCCCGCGAATGCCGAAGCGGTAGACCAGCGCTCCGGCGCCCACGGTGGCCAGCGCGGTAAGCGACGCCCGCGGCTGCCAGATTACGCCGTACACCATCATACAGGCGCCCACCATAATGTAAGCCGCGGGCACCAGCGGAAAAGCGAACTCGACCGCGCGCAAGCGCTGCCATCCCGGATTCCGCCGCCGGAAGATGAACAGCGACGCCACAGACAGGACCGTAAATAGGGTCAGGCTGAAGCCGATGTAACTTACCAGGTCCGGGAAAGGCGTCAGGGCCATGAGCATGGCGCATAGCCCCTGGCTGAGGATGGCCACCACGGGAGTGTGCCAGCGCGGATGGACGGACGCCGCGGCGCTAAAGAAGGCCCGGTTCTTGGCCATGGCATAGTAGACGCGTGGGCCGATGGTCACCATGGCGCTCACGGTGGACACGATGGCCAGGGCCATCAGGGCCGAGAACGCCCCGGCCACGTGCGGCCCGAACAGGTTCTGCGCCGATATGGAGCCGATGGCCAGCTCTCCCTTCATCTTTTCGAGCGGTGTGGCGTAAATGAATATCAGATTCAGGCCCAGGTAGAGCAGCGCCACGATGGCGGTGCCGGCCGCCAGAGCCGCCGGGAGAGTGCGCTCCGGGTGGCGAATCTCCTCGGCTACATAGGTCGCCGCGTTCCATCCGCTGTAGCCGAACATCACCCACAGCAGGCTCACCACGAACTGCGTCGGCAGGGAGGTGGTCACGGTGCGCACGGCCGGCTCGGAGAAGTGGCTCCAGCTTCCCGTGCCGATGGTGAATCCCAGCAGGATGAAGCCGGCGATGGCCACCAGCTTGGT
>CAYRWE010000296.1:0-6177 GCA_964427655.1 uncultured Solibacteraceae bacterium
CCATGACCGGCGACCCCATCGTGGCCTACCCGCTCACCGAGACCGGCTCCATCGGAGTGGTCTACGGCAAGCCCAACCTGCATGGCCTCTTCGACAAGCTTGGCGTCACCGAGGGCGCCATCGAGCGCGGCAAGCACGCCGGCATCGATTCCGTGTACACCGCGCTGACGCCCGACGAGCGCGATGTGCTGCGCCAGGGCATCGACGAGAGCTATCGCGATTTCGTCGGCAAGGTCGCCGCCGCGCGCCATCGCCCTTACGGTCAGATCGAGCCCCTAGCTCAAGGCCGCGTATGGCTGGGCGATCAGGCTCAGTCGCGCGGGCTGGTCGACCAGTTGGGCGGCCTCGATACCGCCATCGACCTGGTCAAGAAGCGCGCCAGCATCCCCGCCGCCGAAACGGTGACGGTGGTGACCTATCCGCCGCGCCGCGGTTTGCTCGACGTGCTGATGAAGCGCTCCTCGGAGGACATGCTCGAAGAGCGGCTGAGCCACGTGCTGGGCCGGCTCCCGTTCCGCTCGTGGATGCGCGGCGGTTTCCTGCGCATCGCGCCTTACCACTTTGACGTGCGCTGATAGGGTGGGGCATGCTTTAGCTTGCCCAAAATCCGCCAAATTCCGGGCCGCCGCCTGCTTAGCCCTGGCCTTCGCCGCGACCCTGGGCTGCCGGCCCGCCGCCGCGCCGGAGGCTGCCGACCCGGCCCTGGCCTCCTGTGTGCCTCCCAGTGCCGCGCTGCTGGCGGGCATTGATCTGGATCGCCTGCGCGCCGCCCCGCTCTATTCGAAGCTGCCCATTGCCGCGCTGCTCGGAGCCCAGCCGCTGGCCGGCGCGGACAATGCGCTGCTGGTCTGGAGCGGCCGGGACCTGCTCATCGTGGCGCGCGGCGCATTCCGCGAGGCGCCCGCCGGCGCCACGCTCCTCGAACCCGGACTCGCGGTTTCCGGCAGTCCCGATTCGATCCGTGCGGCCGCCGCGCAGCACCGCACCGGACGCACCGGCGCACCCGATCTATTGGCGCATGCCGCCACCATCGCCCCGGACAACCAGATCTGGGCTGTGGAGCGCGGTGGCATCGCGCTGCCGCTGAGCGGCAACCTGGCCAATCTCAACCGCATCCTGCGCGCCGCCGAATGGACCGCGCTTACCGCCCGTATCGATGCGGGCCTCGAGCTCCGCGCCACGGCCGCCTGCGCCACTTCCGAAGGCGCCCGTCAGATCGAGGAATCCGTGCGCGGCCTGATTTCGTTAGCCGCCGTGTCCCTGGCGCGCCAGCCCGATCTCGCCACATTGCTGCGCGCGGCCGAAGTCAGCCGGGAAAACACGACCGTGCGCGTATCGCTCCCGGTGCCGGGAGCGCAGGCCGCCCGTCTCATCGAGATCTTCTCGCGCTAACGCGACTGCAGAGCATCCGAGCGGATAACTCTCGTGTGCCCAACCGTACGGACATCATCTCTCGAACAGGTGCTGATAACCTCATTTCGCAGAGACGATAGATTCGTTGTGATATACTCACCTCACCGAAGTTAAGACCTTTGTGGGGTCCGACCATCAAATCTAAAACTCTGGAGCTAATTTGTCTGTGCGAATCACTCGATCTAATACACTGTCAAGCGCTTGTTGCACCGTTCTTCTGGCGGCCTTCTCTCAGACCGCCGTGGCCGCCACCCTTTGCGTCAGGCCCGCCGGGGCAAGCGGCTGTTACTCAACAATCCAAACAGCAGTCAATCACGCCTCTGCTAACGACGTGATCAACGTAGGACCCGGCACCTACAAGGAAGACGTGGTCATTGGTATTCCGCTGTCACTGATCGGTGCTGGCGCCAGTCAGTCTGTGATCGACGCGACTAAGTTGTCGAACGGCGTCTTTGTGGACGGCTTCGATAACCCCGGCCTCCATAACGTGACCGTCGCCGGATTCACGGTGCAGAACGCCCAATATGAAGGAGTGCTGGTTGTGAACGCCTCCAACGTCACAATCCGCGACAATAGTCTCTTGAACAACGACCAGTACCCGGCCGTGTTCACGGGTGCGACGACCGGCTGCCCCGGTCAGCCCGCCTTTGAGACCGATGAGACCGGTGACTGCGGCGGGGCGATTCACCTGTCCGGCGCGGTCGACTCGATCGTTTCCGGCAACCTGATAACGGGCAATGCCGATGGCATCCTGATCAGCGACGACACCGGGGAGAGCACCGGTAATCTTCTCATCAACAACACCGTTACAGACAACCCGAAGGAATGCGGCATCGTCCTTGCCTCGCATCCCCCCTACGGCTTCACTCATCCTCCTTACGCGGCCCACTATGGGGTTGACCACAATACCGTGGCCCAGAACACGGTGGCCAACAACGGCGTGCAGGTTGGAGGATCTGGGGCGGGCCTCTTTTCCGATGGTAACGGCCCCGGCCGTACCTCCGATAACGTGATCATCAACAACACGCTGACCGGCAACGGCCTTGGCGGGGTAGCACTACACACGCATGTGGGGCCGGCTTTTGGGTTGCCGAAAGACGATATGAGCGGCAACATGATCATCGGCAACGTCATCTCCAGAAATCTGGCCGACACGGCCGACACGGCCACGCCGGGCCGCGTGGGGATTAACATCAATAGCGGCGGAGGTGGATCTCCGGTTTTGGGCACCGTCATCGCGCAGAACGTAATCAGCGATGAGGACGTGGACATTGCCATCAACACGCCCGCTGTGGTTGATCTCCATCTCAACAATCTGCTCGATGGTAAAGTTGGCGTCGCCAATGTCTGCACCTTCGACGGGAACAGCGCCGCCGCCTGCACTGGCAGCATCAACGCAACTCAGAACTATTGGGGATGTGCCTTCGGCCCGAGCGGGCTAGGCTGCTCGACGACCAGCGGAACCGGCATTGCATTTATCCCCTGGCTCCAGCAACCCCGCGACTGACAGTCTGAACTCTGGCCTCGCGCCGGCGCCGTGGCATTACAGCGAACCCACTGCGTGAGAGGAGGACGTCTCGGCGTCGGCTGAGCTGTCGGCACCTAAGCAGCGGTCACGTGGATGCGTAAACTCCTAGGCGTGAGAGAGTACTAATCGCGGCTATGACGAAGGCCACGCCGTGCCGAAGGAGGCCCCGCGTTGTTAGGCCAATCTTGCGCACGATATCGAAGGTGACCTTCGTCCAGGACATACAGAGTTACATCCTAGCCGCTTGTAGAACTGATGCACCGGTGGTTTCAAGACGCGTTCGGGGCAATAGATCCTTCTTTCGTGTATAGCCGGATGAGTACCCGTGCGGTCGGCGCGGGCCTCCCTAATCCAAACTCTTATGGAACCGGTTCGCGCTCAGCGTGATCACCACCACCCCAAATACGAACAGCGCCAGCATGTTCGGCCACAACACCGCCAAGCCCACGCCTTTCAGGAACACACCACGCACAATCTCCATGAAATAGCGCAGTGGGTCCAGATACGTCAGGTATTGCACCGGCAATGGCATATTGTGGATCGGAAATTGGAAGCCGCTCAGCATGAAGGCCGGGCTGGAAAAAAAGAACGACGCCATGTTGGCCTGCTGCTGCGTCTGTGAGATCGTCGAAAGAAACAGGCCCGCTCCCAGGCTGGTCATCAGAAACACCGCCGCGCTGAAGAGCAGGATCAGGAAATTGCCGCGGAACGGGACGCGAAAGATCAGCAGTGCGCCCGCCGTGATCATCACCAGGTCCACCAGCCCCACCAGCGCGAAGGGCAGCGTCTTGCCCAGCATCAGCTCGATCGGCCGCATGGGCGTCACCATCAACTGCTCCATGGTGCCGATCTCTTTTTCGCGGATGATCGCCTGCGCCGTCAGCGAGAGCGTTACCAGGAACAGGATATTGGCCGCCACGCCCGGCACGAAATAGTTGCGGCTGCGCAGGTCCGGGTTGAACCAGACACGCGTGGTCGGCACCGCCTCCGCCGTCTTCTCGACCGGCATGCTGCCGGGGCTGCGCACCTCCAGCTTGATCGTCTGGGCGTTCTTGTCCTGGTTCGGCATCACGTCGTTGGAGTACTCGCCAATCACCTGGGCCGCGTAGGCCGAAACCAGCGACGCGGTGTTCGAATTGGTGCCGTCCAGCAGCACCTGCACCTCGGCGCTCTTGTGTTGGCGCGCCAGGTCGCGGGCGAAGTTCGGCAGCACGCGCACTACCGCGTGGGCCTCGCCGCGATCCAGCACGTCCTGCACCTCGCGCTCGCTATGCGGAGTGGCCACGACCTGGAAGCGTCCCGATCCTTCGAAGCGCGCCAGCAGGGCCCGGCTTTCCGGCGTGCGGTCGTTATCCATCCAGGCGATGCGCGCGTTGTCCACGTCCAGAGTCACCGCGTAGCCGAAGATGATCAGTTGCAAGAGCGGCGGAATAAAGAGCAGACCGCGCATGCGCGGCTCGCGCAGCACCTGGATGAATTCCTTGCGCAATATGACGATGATTCGTTCCCACATGGTTCATGCCACTTTCTGATTCAGTTTCTTCACCGCCCGCAGGTACACGATGGTCGTGAAAATGACCAGGTACAAGATCTGCGGCCAGATGATCGCCCATCCCACGCCTTTCAAAAACAGGGCTTTCAGAATGGTCACGAAATACCGCGACGGCACGACGATGCTGATCAACTGAATCCACCTGGGCATGGTATCGATCGAAAACACGAATCCCGAAAGCAGGAATCCCGGCAGGAAGGTGCTCAGCATGCCCATCTGATAAGCCGCTACCTGGGTCCGGCAGCCGGCTGATATGTAAATCCCCCAGAACATGGCCCCGCACAGGAATACCAGGGTGGAAACCGCCAGCACCAGCAGGCTGCCGCGAAACGGCACATCGAAAACCGTCACCCCCGCGATGAAGGCCAGCACCGCGTCCACCAGGCCGATCAGAAAATACGCCAGCATCTTGCCCAGCACCATCTCGGCGGGACGCAGAGGGGTGGAAAGAATCTGCTCCATGGTTCCCATTTCCCATTCGCGTGCGATGGTCAGGGTGGTCAACTGGCCGGTGAGAATCATGAGGATCACCGCAATCAATCCCGGCACCACGAAGTTCTTCGATTGGAGCGAGCTGTTGTACCAGACCCGCGTCTCGGCCACCACCGGCGGCGGGGGAATCTTGACGCCCTTGCGGTTCAGCAGGTCCGCGCGCACGGCCGAGGAGTAGCCCTGCACCACGCTTTCGGCATAGCCGATGCCGATCGCAGCGGTATTCGAGTCGCTCCCGTCCACCAGCAGTTGCACGTTGGCGCTGCGGCCGGCCGCCAGATCCTTTCCGAAATCGCGCGGGATCACCACGCCGAGCAGGATCTTGTTGCTGTCGATGCCCTTCTCCACCGCGGGATAATCGCTCACCATCCCCTTCACGTCGAAGTACCGCGACCCCTGGAAATCGCGTGCTAGGCTGCGGCTGGCGGACGTTCCATCCTGGTCGAAAACCAGCGTGGGGATGTGGTCCACGTCCAGGCTGAGCGCGAAGCCGTAGAGCAGCAGCATCATGGCCGGCATGGCCAGAGCCAGCCCCAGGCTGCGGCGGTCGCGAACGATGTGCCGCAGCTCCTTGACGAGAACCGCCTTGGTGCGCCGGAAGCTCATGCCGCCTTCCTTTCCTCGGCCTCGATCAGCGCCACGAATACGTCTTCGAGCGAAGGCTCGATTGGCTCCAGGCGCCGCACGGCGATTCCCTGCGCGTCGAGGCGTTCGCGTATGCGCCGCATGCTGGCCTCCGCGTCGTCTACCACCACGTGCAGCCCGCCCCCGAACACCGCCACTTCCAGGATGCCCTCCTCGTGTTCGATGGCCCGCATGGTGTCGAGCGGCGCGCCCGTATCCAGGCGCAGCAGATTATGCGCTTTCATGCCGCGCTTCAGCTCGGCAGGCGCGCCCAGCGCGATCACCTTGCCTGCGTACATCAGCGCCAGGCGGTTACAATACTCCGCTTCGTCCATGTAGTGGGTGGTCACGAAAACCGTGTGGCCGGTGCGCGAAAGCTCCGCGATCAGGTCCCAGAAGATCCGCCGGGCCATGGGATCCACGCCGGAGGTCGGCTCATCCAGGAACACCACAGGGGGATCGTGGAGAATGGCGCAGCCCAATGCCAGCCGCTGCTTCCAGCCACCCGAAAGCGTGCCCGTCAGGCTGTCGCGCCGCGTGGTGAGGTTGGCCATTTCGAGCACGTAAT
>CAYRWE010000297.1:0-6168 GCA_964427655.1 uncultured Solibacteraceae bacterium
AGAGCTGCCACGGCCGGGTGGACCGCATGCCGCTCACCTGGCAGGTGAATTCGCTGCAGATGGAGTGGTGCCTGGATTGTCATCGCGACCCTGCGCAGAATCTGCGGCCGCGCGAGTTCATCACCACCATGGGATACCAGCCCGAAGGCGGCCAGGAGGCCATGGGGCACCGGCTCATGAAGGAATACAACATCCTGGATACGCGCACGCTGACCAGTTGCTCAACTTGCCATCGATGAGTGAAAAGAAGCCGAGTCAAGAACATAAGCCGAGTGAAGGACCAAAGCCGGAGGGACCCGCCAAGCCGGTCGATCTGGCGGCCTTTCAATCCCTGCTGGAGCGCGGCGCGCGCGACGGCGGCTATTGGCGCAGCCTGGAAGACCTGGCTTCGACGCCGGAGTTCGAGGACCTGCTGGAGCGCGAGTTTCCGCGCCAGGCGGTGGGCTGGAGCGACGACGAAGACAGCGTGGCGGGGCGCCGCAATTTTCTGAAGCTGATGGGCGCATCGCTCGCGCTGGGTGGTCTGACGGCCTGTACGCGCCAGCCTACCGAGCACATCATGCCCTACGTGCGGCAGCCGGAGGAGCTGATCCCCGGCCGGCCGCTGTTCTATGCCACGGCCCACACGGTCAACGGAGTGGCCAACGGCATCCTGGTGGAGAGCCACGAGGGGCGGCCCACCAAGGTGGAAGGCAATCCGGAGCACCCGGCCACGCTGGGAGCTTGCGATGTGTTCTCGCAGGCCTCGGTCTTGCAGCTCTACGATCCGGACCGTTTGCAGACCGTGACGCAGGATGGCGAGATCCGCTCGTGGGGCGGCTTCTTCGCGGGGCTGACGGAGTTGCTGGCCGAGCAGAAGGCCATGGGCGGCGCGGGAATCCGCATCCTCACCGAGACCGTTACTTCGCCCACCATGGCGGACCAGTTCCGGCGCATTCAGAAGCAATTTCCGGCGCTGAAGTGGCACCAATGGGAGCCGGCCGGGCCGCACATGGCACGGGCGGGCGCCACGCTGACTTTCGGGCAGCCGGTCCACACCTATTACGACCTTTCCAAGGCGAATGCGATTGTATCGCTCGATGCCGATTTCCTGGCTTCGGGCGCCGGCAGCCTGCGCTACGCCCGCCAGTTCGCCGCGCGGCGCAGGGTGCGGGACGGGCAGACGGATATGAACCGGCTGTACGTGGTCGAGCCGATGCCCACGCCGACCGGCTCGAAGGCCGACCATCGCCTGTCGCTGCGAGCTTCCGATATCGAGGTGTTCGCCGGGGCCCTGGCTACCAGCCTCGGAACGGCGAAGGGGCCGACCTCGGGCGAAAACGGGGACATTTACAAGTGGATCGGCCCGATCGCGCGCGACCTGCTACGGAACAAGGGCGCCAGCCTGGTGATTGCGGGCGAGTTCCAGCCGCCCGCCGTGCACGCTCTGGCGCACGCCATGAACGACACGCTGGGCAACGTGGGGAAGACGGTCTTCTATACCGACTCCATCGAGGCCAACCAGGTGGACCAGGTCGCCTCGCTCCAGGATTTGGTGAAGGATCTGGATGCCGGAGCGGTGGATCTGCTGCTGATCATCGGCGGCAACCCGGTCTTCAACGCGCCCGTGGAGCTGGGAATGCGCCAGCGCATCCTGAAAGCGCGGCTGCGTGCCCACCTGAGCCTGTATCGCAACGAAACCTCGGAACTCTGCCAGTGGAACCTGGCGGAAGCCCATTATCTGGAAGCGTGGGGCGATGCACGCACTTTCGACGGCACGGCGACCATTCAGCAGCCGCTCATTCAGCCGCTGTACGACGGGCGCTCGGCGTTCGAAGTGCTTGAGATGTTGACGGAATCGCCGATGCGCAACGGGTACGAGATCGTCAAGGGCTACTGGTCCGGCCAGCACAGCGGCACGGATTTCGAGGCCTGGTGGCGGCGCGCGGTGCACGATGGGGTCGTGCCGGAGACCGCCCTGCCCACCAAGACCCCGCCGATCAACGGCGCGGCCATTCAGGCACGCGGCGCAGGACCGCACCTGGGAGGCAAGCTGGAAGCCATTTTCCGTCCCGACCCGATGATCTACGACGGGCGCTTCGCCAACAACGGCTGGCTGCAGGAGACGCCCAAGCCCATCACCAAGCTCACCTGGGACAACGCCGCGATCCTGAGTCCGGCGACGGCCCACCGGCTGGGCGTTACGCCGGCGGATATTCTGAACATTCCGGCGGATGGCGCTCCCATGCTGGAGCTGACCTACCGCGGCCACGCGCTGCGCGCGCCGGTTTTCGTGCAGCCGGGCCACGTGGATGGCGCCGTGACGCTGCACCTGGGCTACGGGCGCACCGCTGGGGGACGCTCGGGAAACGGCATGGGCTTCAACCCGTACGGCCTGCGGACCGCGCAGGCGCTGTGGCAGGACACGGGCCTGGAAGCGCGCAAGATTCCGGGATCTTACCTTTTCGCCACCACCCAGAACGAGCGCGCGCTGGACGAGCGGCGGCACATCATCCACAAGGGGGATATCGCCGATTACCGCAAGAACCCCGAATCCGTGCACGAGGGCGCCGAGAATCCCGCTCCGGGCCTAACGCTGTATCCGGAGTGGCCGTACAAGAATCACGCCTGGGGGATGGCTATCGACCTGACGGCCTGCACGGGTTGCGCAGCCTGCATCACCGCCTGCACGGCCGAAAACAATATCGCGGTGGTGGGTAAGGACCAGGTGCGGCGCGGCCGCCACATGTACTGGCTGAGGGTGGATAACTATTTCCACGGCAGCCCCAACGATCCCGAGATTTTCAACCAGCCGCTCCCGTGCATGCAGTGCGAGAACGCGCCCTGCGAGCTGGTCTGCCCGGTGCAGGCCACCAACCACAGCGCCGAAGGCCTCAACGACATGGTCTACAACCGCTGCGTGGGCACGCGCTACTGTTCCAACAACTGCCCTTACAAGGTGCGGCACTTCAATTTCTACCTGTTCTCGGATTTCGAGACTCCCAGCCTGAAGTTGCTGCGGAATCCGGATGTGACGGTGCGCAGCCGGGGCGTGATGGAGAAGTGCACCTACTGCGTGCAGCGCATCAACGCCGCCAAGATCGATGCGGAAAAGCAGAATCGCCCGGTGAGGGACGGAGAGATCCAGACGGCCTGCCAGGCCGCCTGCCCGACGGAGGCCATCATTTTCGGAGATATCAACGATCCCGCGAGCCGCGTCCGCCAGATGAAGAACCAGAAGACCAACTATGGGCTGCTGGCCGATCTGAACACGCGGCCGCGCACCACGTATCTGGCCGCGCTGCGCAATCCCAATCCGGAGATCGAGGGTTAGCATGGCGGACCAACACGAGGTAGCGGAACGGCCGGGACAAGAGATCATCGCGCCGGGCTATACCTTCGGCACGGTGACGGATCAAATCGCCGCGGTGGTGCTGACCCGCAGGACGCCGCTCTTCTGGTTTGCCTGCTTCGCGGTGGGGACCGGGCTGCTGATGCTGTTCCTGCTCGCGGTGACGGTGCTGCTGGTGAAGGGCGTGGGCGTATGGGGCATACGTTCGCCGGTGATGTGGGGATTTGCCATTACGAATTTCGTGTGGTGGATCGGAATCGGCCATGCGGGCACGCTGATCTCGGCCATCCTGCTGCTGCTCAACCAGCGCTGGCGTAATTCCATCAACCGCTTCGCGGAGGCCATGACGCTGTTCGCCGTGGCTTGCGCGGGCATGTTCCCGCTGCTGCACCTGGGCCGCCCCTGGCTATTTTACTGGCTGTTTCCGTATCCCAACACTATGAACGTGCAGCCGCAGTTCCGCAGCCCGCTGGTGTGGGACGTCTTCGCGGTTTCGACTTACGCCACGGTTTCGCTGCTGTTCTGGTACGTAGGGTTGATGCCCGACCTGGCCACTCTGCGGGATCGCGCGCGCAACCGCTTCGGGCAGATCGCCTACGGAGTGATGGCTATGGGCTGGCGCGGATCGGCGCGGCACTGGAGCGTGTACGAGACGGCTTCGCTGCTGCTGGCCGGGCTGGCCACGCCGCTGGTGCTTTCGGTACACACGGTGGTGAGCTTCGACTTCACCATCGCCATCGTTCCGGGCTGGCACAGCACCTTTTTCCCGCCGTATTTCGTGGCGGGTGCCATTTATTCCGGTTTTGCGATGGTGCTGGCGCTGGCCATTCCGCTGCGCGCGGTTTACGGGCTACAGGGCCTAATCACCGACAAGCACCTGGAGAATTCCGCCAAGCTGATGTTGGCTACGGGGCTGATCGTGGGCTACGCCTACCTGCTCGAGACATTCATGGCCTGGTATAGCGGCGATCCCTTCGAGCAAGCGGCCTTCTGGAACCGCATGACGGGACCGTATGCGATTTGCTACTGGTCCCTGCTGACGTGCAACATTCTGGCGCCCCAGGCGCTATGGTTCAAGCGCATCCGCACGAGTCCGGTGTTGCTCTTCATGGCTTCGATTGTCGTGCTGATCGGTATGTGGCTGGAGCGCTATATGATCATCGTGAGCAGCCTGGCGCAGGATTTCCTGCCCTCCTCGTGGAATCTCTTCCATGCCACACGCTGGGATTGGTTCACTTACGTGGGGACTATCGGACTGTTCATGTTCCTGTTCTTCCTGTTCATCCGTCTGCTGCCCATGATTTCGATCTTCGAGGTACGCACGCTGCTGCCGTCGGCCAAGGTGGAGAAAGAGGAGGTGCGCGGATGACGCAGGCGCCTTCTGCCGCGCCCTACGGGCTGATGGCCGAATTCGATAACCCCACGGCGCTGGTGGCGGCGGCCCGCGCGGCGCGCGCCCAGGGCTACCGCAAGCTGGACGCCTACTCGCCGTTCGCCATCGAGGAACTGACGGATGCCCTCGATCTGCACAAGAACCGGCTGCCGCTGATCGTGCTGACATGCGGCATATTGGGCGGGCTGACCGGCTACCTGCTGCAATATTACATCACGGTCTGGGATTTCCCGATCAATGTGGGCGGCCGTCCGCTGCATAGCTGGCCGGCTTATATCATCATCACTTTCGAGCTGACGATTCTGTTCGGCGCTCTCTCGGCGGTTCTGGGACTGCTGGGGCTATGCGGGCTGCCCATGCCGTACCATCCCGTGTTCAACGTGCCGCGTTTCGCGACGGCTTCCCGCAGCCGGTTCTTCCTGTGCATTGAAGCGGCCGATCCGCTGTTCGACGCGGAAAAGACGGCGCGCTTCCTGGAGACGCTGCAGCCCAGGGAGGTATCCGAAGTTGCGCAATGAGATTGAGGTAGGCAAGGAGGGCAAACGCTCTCTCACGGGGCGCCCTTTGGACCCGGCTTGGTATGCGACGGAGCGGTCGGGCCGAATCGGTGTGCTCGGGCTCGTGCTGCTGGCCTTCGCCGCGGTGGGATGCCGGCAGGATATGCAGGACCAGCCTAAGTACATCCCCCTGCGCCCCAGCGACTTTTTCGCCGACGGGCGCTCGGAAAGACCGCTGACGCAGGGCACGGTCGCGCGCGGCCATTTGGATGACGACGCGGCTTTCTATACCGGCAAAGGGCCGGACGGCAAATTCATCGAGACCTTCCCATTCCCGGTGACCCGCGAGGTGCTGGCGCGCGGGCAGGAGCGCTTCAATATCTACTGCACGCCGTGTCACGACCGGCTGGGCAACGGGATGGGGATGATCGTACGGCGGGGCTACCGGAAGCCGCCGTCGTATCACATCGACCGCCTGCGGACGGTGCCGAACGGGTACATCTACGACGTGATCACCAAAGGATTTGGAGCCATGCCGGATTACGCGGCGCAGATCGAACCGCGCGACCGGTGGGCCATCGTTTCTTACGTGCGCGCTCTGCAACTGAGCCAGAATGCCCCTGTGGGAGACGTGCCGCCGGACGCCCGAGGCCAGCTTGGCCCGGCTCCGCAGGCGGCTCCGGGAGGTGGCCGATGATGGCGCAGGCGCTCGATTTCACGATCTCCGAGGAACTTCGCGGGGAGTTGCGCACCTGGCGGACACGCGCCGCCGCCGTGGGCCTGGTGGCGCTCGCGGTGCTGATCGCGGGGGCCTTCTTCGAGCCGTACCAGGCGGTGCGGTCGTGGCTTTGGTCGTATGTTTTCTACGTGGGGCTGGCCGTGGGATGCATGGCCTGGCTGATGGTGCAGTATCTCTCGGGCGGCGCCTGGGGGGTGGTGATCCGGAG
>CAYRWE010000298.1:0-6084 GCA_964427655.1 uncultured Solibacteraceae bacterium
GCACGTCGGGCAGGCGGCCGGGACGGGTGTTATCGTAGCCGCTGGATTCGTAAGCGAGTAGCAGGCCCGCGTTGGGGTCGCGCTGGCGCGCGGCTTCCAAGCCGAATTCGGGATCGAGCAGAATAGCGCTGGCGTGCGGCGTCAGCGCCTTGCTGACGGCCACCTTGAATTCGCTCATCATGGCGGGCGCGATTTCCCCCACCGCCACGCCGCGCGCGGCGGCCAGCGATTTCTGGAGGCTTCCCCGCTGATCCATGGCGGCGGCCGCGATAATGCCGCGCGCATCGGCAAGCGCTCGCATGCGCTTCAGTTTCGCCTCGGAGAGTGTCATGGCCACATTATCCCGCCCGGAGGGAGAGGGGGTGTGGCCGGGGCTCGCCGTTACGTGCCCGAAACCACAATGGTCGAGCCGGATTGTGTGGTCGCGCCGCCGATCTTTAGCACAATCGGAACCGCGCCCGCGGGCAGCCCGCTGGGAATCAGGATATTCACCTGGATGATGCCGGCCACCAGGTTGAGAGCGCCTCCGGCATAGCTGACCGTGGCGGTCTGACCCCCGATGGTAGCGGTCACGGTGGCATTGGGCAGAGGGGCGGGCACTCCCGCAGATCCCGGCAGCCCATCCGATCCCGGCGGATTTGTCTGGCCGGCGCCGGTGGCATACACGGTCACGTAGCTCCCGGCGGAAGCGGGATGCGACGGCCCGTTGATGGAGCCGTCCGAGACGTTGATGGCCAGCGCCGGCCCCGCGCCGGAAGCGTTCAGCGTGAACAGCCCGGGCGCCGTGGCAGCGACGGGAACGGTCACCGGAAGGGAATTCTGGCCCTGGTTCAACACCACCACCTGGGCGCTCGAGCCGGCGACCTCGAACGGCACGATGGCGCCCACCTGGTTAGCCGAAGTGTAGAGCACGGGCGCAGGTATGCCGTTGAAGTAGACGCTGGTACCGGCGACGCTGGTGGGCACCAGGCCGGCGCCTGTGAGGTTGAACTGCGCAAGCTGGGTGGGTCCCAGGCCGGATCCCCACAGCACCACCACTTCGCCCGGAGCGACGGCGCCGGTGGCCCCGCTGGCGCCATTGACCACGGCCGCGAGAGTGACACCGGGGCCGGAGGACGTCAGGCTGCGCACGGCATTGTTGGCGGAATCGGCCAGGTAAACCGTTCCCGTCGGGTCCACGGCCAGGCCCGCGGGCCGGTTGAGAGTGGCACTGAGGGCCGCGCCACCGTCTCCGGAGTAGCCTCGCGCGGCTGTACCGGCGATGGTCTGAATGCTGCCATCGGTGTAGATCTTGCGCACGTGCAGATTGAAATCGGTGATGTAGACGTTGCCGATCGCATCCACGGCGACGCCGAAGGGGTTTCCCACCAGCGCCTGGGTGGCGAGGCCGCCGTCTCCGGAATAGCCCGGCAGGCCGTTGCCCGCTATGGTCGAAATCAATCCGTTGGGGGAGACTTTGCGGATGGCGTTGTTGCCGGAATCGGCGATATAGAGATTGCCGGCGAAATCTACGGCCAAGCCCTCGGGATTGGCGAGTTGGGCATTGGTGGCCGCGAGGCCGTCTCCCGAATAGCCGCTGGTGCCGTTGCCCGCGACGGTGGTGATGGTGCCGGAGGACGAGACCTTGCGCACCCGGTTGTTGCTGAAATCGGAGATGTAGAGGTTGCCGGCGCTATCGAGAGCCAGGCCGAGGGGCACGTTCAGCTCCGCGCTGGCAGCCGGCCCATTATCGCCGCCATATCCGGTCGTGCCGTTGCCGGCCACCGTGCTGACCGCCCCGGTGGGGGTCACCTTCTGCACGCGGGCGTTCTGGCTGTCGGCGATATAAACGTTCCCGGAGGCATCCACGACCACGCCGGCGGGGCCGTTGAGCCCGGCGGTGCCAGCCACGCCGTTCCCCAAAACGTTGTAGATGGTGCCGCCCTTGGTCACCATGCGCACGACGTTGTTAGTGCTATCCGCAATATACACGTTGCCGGAGGCATCCACCGCCACTCCCAGGGGCGCATTGAGCTGCGCGGCGAGGGCCGGGCCGCTATCGCCGGAGTAAGCGTAAATGTGGTTACCCGCGATACTCGAAATCGTGGTGCCGGTAACTTTGCGGATCACCAGATTCTGGGAATCCGCGATGTACAGGTTCCCCGCGGAATCGACAGCCAGTCCGGTGGGTGAATTAAGTTCCGCGTTGGTGGCTGCCGAGCCGTCGCCAAAAAAGCCGTTAATTCCGTTTCCGACGATGGTGTTGATGAAGCCGTTGCTGAGGGTCAACTCGCGGATGCGCGAATCGCCTTCCTCCACAATGTAGACGTTAGCCTTGGAATCGAGCGCCAGCGCGTAAGGGGCGAACAGGTCGGCGCTGGTGGCGGCGGCTCCGTCGCCCGCATATCCGATGGTGGTGCTGCCGGCGATGGTGCTGATGTTGCCGGAGACGATTTCGCGCACGCGGCCATTGGCGGTATCGGCGATGTAGATGTTGCCGCTGGAATCGAGCGCCACGTCTTCGGGATGGTTCACCTCGGCCACGTTGGCGGGCGAGGGAGGAATGGGAGCGACCGTGGTGGTAGGGTCGCCGTAATAGGAGGGGTAGCCATCGCCCGCTATGGAGGTGATGTTGCCGTCGGTGGTGACCTCGCGGATGAGATTATCACCGGTATCGGCGATGTATATGTTGCCGGAACCATCGATCGCCAGGCCCATGGGATTGTGCAGCAGCGCCTGGACGGCCGGACCGCCGTCGTTGAACGTGCCGGGGCTCGAAGTCACGCTGAACTGGCCGTTGCCCGCGAAGGTGGAGATAATGCCTTGGGGATTCACTATGCGAACCCGGTTATTGCCCGAATCGGCGATGTAGAGGTTGCCGCTCGAATCGAAGACCAGGCCCTGAGGCGAGTTCAATTGGGCGGCGACAGCCGGGCCGCCATCGCCGGAGAAGCCGGCTCGGGAGTTGCCCGCCACCAGAGTGAGCACACCGCTCGTGCTGAGTTTGAAGACGCAATTGATGGAACTGCTGAAATAGAGATTTCCGGATGAATCCAGGGTGACGCGGTTGGGCCGGCCGATGGGTGTGCTGGTGGCCGCGGCCGGCGTAGAGGGGGGTGCGCCACCGGCGACCGTAGATATGGTGTATTGCTGGGCCAGCGCCACGGAAGCGCCGGCCAGCAAGCAGACCGTTCTTAGCATGTTTAAATCCATCAAGACGTTCCCAGGCGCGCGACCGTTTCTGTAATCGCGCGAAAGAATAGGGGTTAAGCCGCTTATGATAGCACCGCAAGGGCCATTGCTTCGAGCGCGCGGGCGCACCCATCGCGGTCCACATCGTAGTGCGTGACGGCGCGTATGCGCCGGTCGTCGATGGGGTTGATGAGGACGCCGCCGGCCTTCAGTCGGCCGCTAATCTCGGGTCCCGTGCGGCCTGTGCCGCTCACATCGAAGACCACGATATTGGTGGCCACCGATGCTGGATCGACGCGGATCCCCCCAATGCGAGCAAGGCCTTCCGCGAGAAATTTGGCGTTGCAATGGTCCTCGCCGAGGCGCTTGGGGGTCTCTTCGAGGGCGATCAGCCCGGCCGCCGCCAGAATTCCGACCTGCCGCATGCCGCCTCCCAGGCGCTTGCGATAGAGCCGGGCCTTGGCCATGAGATCCTCCGAACCGGCCAGCATGGAGCCGGCCGGCGCGCCCAAGCCCTTCGAGAGGCAGAACATAACCGTATCCACGGGGGCTACAATGTCACCCACGGGCACACCCAGGGCGGCCGCCGCGTTGAACACGCGCGCGCCATCCATGTGCACTTTCAAGCCGCGCTCGTGAGCGCCTTCGCAGATTTCGCGGACGACCCGCAGCGGGTAGACCGTGCCGCCCGCCATGTTGTGCGTGTTTTCGATTTCGATGAGGCCGGTGGGCGAGCAGTGCGGCCCCAGCGGACGGATCTGGCGGCGCACATCGTCCCACGAGAGGATGCCGTTTTCAGTGGGCACGGCGCGCACCAGGCAGCCCGAGAACCAGGCCGTCATGGCCAGCTCGTAATCGAGCAAGTGGGCGCGCGAATCGCAGATGACTTCCTGGCCCGGCTCGGTGTGCAGCTTGACCCCGATGGTGTTCCCCATCGTTCCGGTGGGGACGAACAACGCCGCTTCCTTGCCGGCGATTTCAGCCGCCCGGCGTTCCAGGCGGTTGACGGTGGGATCTTCCCCGTAAACATCGTCGCCGACTTCGGCCTCCATCATGGCGCGCCGCATGGCGGGGGTCGGCTTGGTTACGGTATCGCTTCGCAGATCGATCATAGAATTCAGAGCAGAAACTCCTGAAAAACTTCGTTCGAGAGCAGCACGCCGCGGTCGGTGAGGCGCAGGGTGCCGCCGCCCGCTTCGAGCAGGCCGGCATCCAGGAAGCGGCGTATGGGCCGCTCGAAGCGCTGCCATTCATCGGGCTGGGGACGTATGCCAGCGGCGAGGCGCAGCCCCACGAAGAAGCGCTCTTCCTCGATGCAGGCGGACGTGGGCCGACCGGGTTCCCGGGCGAGATAGGCTTCCACGCTCTCGGGATTTTCGCGGCGCGTCCGTCCATCGAAGGAGTGCGCATCGGCGCCGAAACCAACGTAGCGTTCGAGAAGCCAGTATTTGAGGTTGTGGCGCGATTCGAATCCGGGCCGCGCGAAATTGGAGATTTCGTAGCGCGGGATGCCGATAGCGGCCAGGCGCTCGACGGCGATTTCATAGAAATCCGCGGTACGGTCGCCGGAGGGCGCCTCAGCCGCGCCGTAACGCGTGCCGCCGCGCAGGATCTCGCACCCCAGGCGGCTGTCCTCGTCCACTTCGAGCATGTAAACGGAAACGTGCTCGGGCTCGAGGCGCTCGATCCAATCCAGAGATTCGCGCCAGCTCGCCTCGCTCTGGCCGGAGAGGCCGGCGATGAGATCGATGTTGCAGTTTACGATTCCGGCGGCGCGCAGAGTGGCGAGATCGTCGGCGACGGTCCGCGCTGAATGCTTGCGGCCGGTGCGGCGGATCTCGAGATCCACGAAAGACTGCACTCCCAGGCTGACGCGATTGATACCCACCGCGGCCCAGGCGCGCGCGCGTTCGGCGTCGATGCCGCCGGGAGCGGCCTCGATGGTGGCTTCGCTCCAGGGCCGGCCGGGGATCTCCGCGAGCAGTTCGCCGAGCGCCTCAAGATCCATGTTGGAAGGCGTGCCACCGCCCAGATACACGGTTTCGGGCCGCCATTCCCAGCGGTGCGCGCGAATTTCGCCCGTCAGGGCCTCGCGGTAGCGCGCTTCGAGCGCTCGCGGCCACACGCCGGAGGCGAAGTTGCAGAAGGCGCACTTCTGGGCACAGAACGGATACGAAACATACACACCGGGCACTGACCTTTATTGTAGCGGTGTGGGCAGCCTCTTATTTCACCGCGGAGACACAGAGGAGCGGAGGAAGACGGAGAAGCAATAATTCAAAACCTGAGATCCCAGAGGCGAAGATCCCGGGGGCTGGCGCTGCCGGACGTGGAAGGACGGCCAGGGAGCCGGCCGCGCTGGTACAATTACGGGTGCTTTCTGAAGGAGCGTCGATTGCGATTCGTCACATTTCAGCGCGAAAGTTATGACGAGCCGGCCATCCTGTTCGAAGACCGGCTGATTGGATTGCGCAGCGCCGGTTTCACGGATCTGCGCGCACTCATCGCGGGAGGCGCCGACGCCCTGGACCGCGCGCAGCGGTGGCTCCTGCACCCACCGGGCGGAGAGTTGATCGACGCCGCCACCGCGACCCTGCTGGCGCCTATTCCGCGGCCGCCCAAGATCGTCTGCATCGGGCTGAATTACCGCGATCACGCCGAGGAATCGCGCATGCCGATTCCGGAAGTCCCCACGGTTTTCGCCAAGTTTCCGACCGCCGCGAATGGGCACCGGAGGCCCATCGTGCTGCCCAAGGCCTCGACCAAGCCGGATTATGAAGCGGAGCTGGCCGTGGTGGTGGGCCGCGGAGGGCGCTACATCCCCGAGGCCGCCTGGCGCGAGCACGTCTTCGGCTACACCATCTTCAACGACGTGAGCGCGCGCGATTTCCAGATGGCCACCAGCCAGTGGAT
>CAYRWE010000299.1:0-6066 GCA_964427655.1 uncultured Solibacteraceae bacterium
TGCGCAGCTCCATGGCGTACTGTTCCACCTTACGGGCCGCCACGGCCGCCAGGTTACGCTCGGTCACGTCGGTCAGGGAGCGGCAGGTGCCGGTCACCGTGCCCGTCTCGTCGCGAATGAGATTTTCCCGGATTTCGACGGTGATGCTGGAGCCTTCCTCGAGCAGATACTCGCACTCGAACGCGCCGGTTTCCATACCGGTGGCGATGCGCTTCAGCATGGCATCGCGGATCTCGTCCTTTTGATCGGGCGCCACGAAATCCCAGGCCTTACAGCCCAGGATCTGGTCGGGCGTGCATCTCAGCAGCGTGCAGACGGCCTGGTTGAAGCGCCGCACCACGCCGTTGATATCGGTCTCCTCGTAGGGGACGGGCGCCTGGTCGAACAGGTCGCGGTAGCGTCTCTCGCTGCCGGCCAGTTCGCGCTCGCGATGATTGAGAAGGTAGGCGGCGTCTTCGATCTGGCGGGCGAGGTCGGCGATTTCGTCGGCTCCCGCCGGAAAGCTCTGGAGGGGCAAGCCGTGCGCCATGCGGCGGGCGTTTTCCTGAACGGCCTGAATGCGCCGCACCAGCCTGCCCGCCACCAGCAACTGCATCAGCAGGGCCCCCAGCGGGCCCACGAATCCGCAGATCAGCACCGTGCGGAAGAGCTTCTGCCGTTTGAGATCGCGATCGCCGCGCGCCTGCTGGAATTGGCGCTCCTTTTCTTCGCTCAGCGCGCCAATGCGGGCGGCCACATCGGCTTCGATGCCCCTGGCGCGATCCACCGACGCCGCGCCCGCGCCCGGCCCGGCATTGGCGGCGCGGGCCAGAAACGCGAGATCCTGGGCGGACAGACTCTGAATGTCGTTCATCTCCGCGACCGCGGCGGGATCGTTCCCGACCAGCGACGGCAAGCGGTTCAAGGCTTCTCGAGCCGCTTTGCGGGCCGCCTCGAAAGACGCCAGGTATTGCCTCTGCCCGGTAGCAGAGAAGCCCGTAGCGGCGATTCCGGCATCCGCCAGGGAACTGCGCAGGCGCGCCAGTTCGGTACGGGTATCGTAGAAAGCGACCACCGCCTGGTCGGCCTCCCGGACGTCGCCGTTCATCCAGAAGACGGATCCGAGAACGGCGAACAAGGCGGCCAGGGGCACCAGCAATGCAGCCACGCCCTGGGTTCGCAACGAGACGCGGACCCATTGCCAGGAGCGGCTTCGGGAATCCGGCGCGGAGCTCTGCATTGTTGAATTCCATTTTAAGGCCCAGCGGAACGAAACGCCGACGATATCCTATGTCAATAACAGTGGGTTTCCGAAGGTAAGACCGGCGATCGGCCGCTTCCACGGCTTCCCACGGTCGCGGCTCGGATTACCGGCAACTCGTGAGGTCACGAACTTAGGGCAGGATAGCTGGCGGCGGAACCGATGTTTACCAGCACCGGCGCATCCGGGTAGCCGGCGTCAGCTTTTGGTTTTCTGGAAGTGGCGGAGCGCTTTGTAACCTAAGAAAAACGCCGCGGCGCCGGCCAGTGCGCCGGCCCCTATGACCAAACCCGCGGAAAGTCCCGTGACGGCGACTTGCGACGCGGCCAGCTCCAGGACCCCCACCGTGGCTCCGCTGGCGCCGCCCACACCCGCGCCAACGCCTGTCACGGCGGCTGTTTCAACTCTTTCTTTTTCGATTTCTTTCATGGCACCTCCTTCGAGCTGTCACCTGCAGCGAGAAGCTATACGCTCATTGTATTCCGCGGCATCTCAAACTGCTGGACCGGGACCGGAATCCCCATTCCTTTCCGGACTTGCGCCTCTTATACTGAGTCATGCGTCCCGTTCACCGCTTCAACGTCGTCCCTTCGTTGCCGGCCCCCCTGGAAGGTTTGCGGCTACTCGCCTACAACCTCCGCTGGGCGTGGGATCACCACACCGTCGAACTCTTCCGCCGCCTGGATAGCGACCTTTGGGAATCCAGCGGTCATAATCCCGTGCTGATGCTGGGCCGGATCGACCAGGCTCAGTTGGAGCTGGTGGCCAAGGACGAATCGTTTTTGGCGCACCTGGAGCGCACCGTCGCAGAGCTGAACGCGTACGTTTCCGCGGAGTCCACCTGGTACCGGCGGAGCTATGGAGGCGAGGGCCTGTCGGTGGCTTACTTTTCGGCCGAGTTCGGGATCACCGAGTGCCTTTCCGTTTTCGCCGGCGGTTTGGGAGTGCTGGCGGGCGACCATCTGAAATCCGCCAGCGACCTGGGCGTGCCGCTGGTGGGCGTGGGGCTGCTTTACCAGCAGGGCTACTTCAACCAATATTTGAATCCCGCCGGCTGGCAGCAGGAATCCTACGACGACAACGATTTTCATAACCTGCCACTGGTGCTGGAGCGGCGGGTGGATGGGCAGCCGCTCACCATCGAGGTGCTGTACGAGGGCCGCAAGGTGGCCGCGCAGATCTGGCGCGTGCAGGTGGGGCGCGTGGCGCTGTACCTGCTCGATACCAATATCGACGGAAACCGCGCGGAGGATCGCGAGGTCACCAACCAGCTCTACGGCGGCGGCATCGAGATGCGGCTCAAGCAGGAGATCCTGCTCGGCATCGGCGGTTTCCGGGCGCTGGAAGCGCTGGGCCTGGAACCCACGGTCTACCACATGAACGAGGGCCACTCGGCGTTCCTCTCGCTGGAGCGCGTTCGCCGTCTGATCGGCCGGGGCCTCAATTTCTACGAAGCCCGCGAAGCCGCCTCGGCGGGCCTGATTTTCACCACGCACACCCCTGTACCGGCCGGCCACGACTACTTTCCCGCGTCGCTGCTGGACCGTTACCTGACCGACTACGTCCGCAGCCTGGGCATCTCGCGCGACGAATTCCTCGGGCTGGGCCGCCAGAACCCGAATGACGATTCCGAGGACTTCTGTATGACGGTTCTGGCCTTGCGCATGGCGGCCGCGAGCAACGGCGTCAGCAAGCTGCACGGGAAGGTTTCGCGCGGCATGTGGAAGGTCCTCTGGCCGGACGTTCCGGAAGACGAGATTCCCATCGGCTCGGTGACCAACGGGGTGCACTTCCGCTCCTGGATCTCGTACGAGATGAACCAGCTCTACGACCGCTACCTGGGCCCCAAGTGGCGCGAGGAGCACTCCGACGCGCGCTTGTGGAGCCGCGTGGAAGCCATCCCCGCCGAAGAGTTATGGCGCACCCACGAGCGCCGCAGGGAGCGTCTGGTGGCCTTCGCGCGGGCGCGCCTCAAGGACCAGATCCAGCGGCGCGGCGCTTCGCAGGGCGAAATCAACGCCGCCGGGGAGGCCCTCGATCCGGACGCGCTCACCATCGGTTTTGCGCGCCGCTTCGCGACCTACAAGCGGGCCACCCTGCTGCTGCGCGATATCGACCGTTTGGGCCGCATTCTGAACGACGCTCAGCGGCCCGTGCAGATCCTCTTTGCCGGCCTGGCGCATCCCCGCGACGACGCCGGCAAGGCCCTCATCCAGCAGATCGTCAGGCTCGCCCAGCGTCCCGAGTTCCGCCGCCGTGTGGTCTTTCTCGAAGATTACGACATGGCCGTGGCGCGCTACCTGGTGCAGGGCTGCGACGTATGGCTGAACACCCCGCGGCGTCCCCTGGAGGCTAGCGGCACCAGCGGAATGAAGGCGCTCGCCAACGGCCTGCTCAACCTCAGCACGCTGGACGGCTGGTGGGACGAAGCCTGGCAGAACTGGGGTGCCGGGGCCTTCTCGATCGGATGGGCGATCGGCCATGGCGAGAGCTACGAGGAACCGGATTATTGGGACCAAGTGGAGGCCTCGGCGCTCTACGACCTGCTCGAGCGCGACGTAGTTCCGACTTTTTACGACCGCAGCGTGGACGGCCTGCCGCGCCGCTGGATCACGCAGATGAAGACCTCCATTGCCTCGCTCTGCCCGGTGTTCAACATGCAGCGCGTGGTCTACGAGTACACCACCGATTTCTACCTGTTGGCGCACGCACGCTACCAGCAGCTCATCCGGGATGGCGGCTCGCGCGCGAAGGCGTTGGCGGCCTGGCACTCGCACATCCGCGCCGCCTGGCGGCAGGTGCGCGTGGAGAGCGTGGACACGCTGCCCAGCAAGGTGCTGACCGCCGGGAGCCGCGTGGACGTACGCGCGCGTGTGGCGCTGGGGCCGCTGCGCGCGGACGAGGTCGCCGTGGAGCTGTATCTCGGCAAGCTGGATGCGCATCAGGAGATCACGGACCCGGTGGCCATCCCCATGGAATTGGAGGGGGAGGTGTCCGGCGGCTCCGCCACCTTTGTGGCTTCCGAGGTGCCGTGCCGCGACAGCGGCCTGCACGGCTACACCGTCCGCGTGCTGCCTTTCCATCCCGATGGCCCGGAGACGTTCCTGCCCGGGTTGATCCGGTGGGCCGATGGCAGCGCGGGCGCAGCGGCGGTATAGAGCAGCCTACTCGTTGAGGTGCACCACCTTGGCCGGCGCGAAGCCGTTAAACCAGGTGGCCGAGGCGTTGCTGTAGGCGCCGATCGATTCGGAATACACCAGGTCGCCGATTTCGAGGTGCGGCAGTTCCTCGGCCTGGGCGATGGCGTCCATGCCGTCGCAGGTCTGGCCGAAGACGGTCGAGATCTCCGTGGGCCCTGTCTTGAACGGCTTCACGCGATACTGGCAGTGGTCGAAGACGATTCCCGAATACGTGTGGTAGACGGAGTCATCGACGTAGTAGCAGCGCTTGCCATCGCGCACGGCCTTGCCGATGACGCGCGAGACAGCGGTGGCCGCGGTGGCCACCAGGAAGCGGCCCGGCTCGGCCAGGATCTCGATGTTGGGGTCGAACAGCCGGCCAATCTCGGCCGAGATCTTCCGCGCCAGCTCCTCGAACGGCCGGACGTGCGCGTCATACGGAACCGGAAAGCCGCCGCCGATATCGAGGATTTTGATCTCGTGGCCGCGCGAGCGCGCCTCCTCCATCACCGCCGCGGCGATATTGAGGGCCTGCACGAAGTTCTCGAAATTGGTGCACTGGCTGCCCACGTGGAAACTGAGCCCCTCGACAACCAGCCCGATGCGAAAGGCCTCCAGCACCAGGTCCACGGCCTCGCCGGAATCGCAGCCGAACTTCGAGGAAAGCTCCACCATCGAGCCGGTATTGGGGACCCGCAGGCGCAGCACCAGCCCCGCGTGCGGCGCGAAGCGCTTGATCTTGCGCAGCTCGTCGGGGTTGTCGTAGGTCAGCAGCGGCTTGAATTCGTCGAGCGCTTCGAGGGTTGCCTGGGGCTTGATGGGGTTGGCGTAGATGATCTTGTCCCAGATGAAATCCTGGCGCTCCTTGGCGGGCAGGTGTTTGATGTTTTCGTGCACCAGCAGGAACTCCGGGAAGGAAGCCACGTCGAAGCTGGCCCCCGCTTTGTACAGCGTGCGCACGATCTCGGGCGCCGGGTTGGCCTTCACCGCGTAGTAGGCCTGCACCTTGGGCAGGCGCCGCTTGAAGGTGGCGTAATTGCGCCGGATGACGGCGTGATCGACGGCCACCAGGGGCGTGCCGTGTTCCTCGGCCAGGGCGCGCAGCTCTTTCTTGGTCATGGCGTAAGTCAGGTCAGGCGAGCTTCGGCTTGGAGCCATCCAGCATCTTCACCTTATTGTGGGTGAAGTATTCCTGGCGCAGCGCTTGCATCATGGTGTCGCGCTGGTCGTAGAGCCGGCGCAGGGTGCGCGGCTTGTGACGCGACAGAGCGTAGTGGGTCAGGAGCGGCATGCCGATGGTGGTATCGGTGTAGCACACGACCGCGTCCGGCAGCCGGTCCGGATCTATTTTGCCCCAGCTCACCGCTTCGCTGGGCGTGGCGCCGCTCAAGCCGCCGGTATCGGGCCGGGCATCCGTCACTTGCAGGAAATAATCCTGCCCGTACTCCTTGATGCGCAGCACTTCCTGAATCTGCGGCTCGGTCTGCAGCATGAAATTTTTGGGACTGCCTCCGCCCCACAGCACCACCCCGCTCTTGCCGCCGGAGCGTTTGGCCGCCAGGACGAAGGCCGTGGTCTCGTTGACGTCGATGGAGGGATTCAGCCGCAGCTTGTTGCCCCGCAGCTCGACCCCCGCCACGTTCATCC
>CAYRWE010000300.1:0-6032 GCA_964427655.1 uncultured Solibacteraceae bacterium
CACGGCCCATACGGAGCACACTACATCTGGCCGATGTGGTGGAGCGGGCCGTGCCTAGGACGGGCCGTTTGCACCCCGCCACCAGGACTTTCATGGCGCTGCGAATGGCGGTCAACGACGAGCCGGGCGAGCTGGACTCGCTGCTGGCGACTGCTCCCGAACTGCTGCGAAGTGGCGGGCGCATGGTCGTGATCAGCTTTATGTCCATCGACGACCGGAAGGTTAAAGAGCGATTCAGGGAGCTGGGCCGCGAGGGGCGTGTTCGGATTCTGACCAAGCATCCGCTCCAGCCAAGCGATGAAGAGGTTGCGCGGAACGCCGCGTCACGCAGCGCCAAGCTGCGAGGGATTGAGAAGAGCTAGAAGGACAAAGGAAATACCATGGCCACCATGCCGGCATTCTGGAAAAGGACTCCCGCGCACGCCTCGGGTCAGCAGCCTCCAACCGGGCCGCCCGACCCGCTGCGCGCGCAACGCAATCCGTTCCTTTTGCGGCCCCTTCCTCAGGAAGGCGTTTACTTCCACTGCAAGAAGATCGATAACTCACGCCTGGTGCGCGAGACCGATCCGCACACCCGCGGCGCCACGTGGTCCGTGGCCGGGGCGTGCCTCTCGCTGCTGGCGGTCCTGGCCCTGGCGCAGATTCCCAACGTGCTGACCACGCTGGAGGGCTACCGGCTCGAAAACCTGCGCACCGAGGAACGCCGTTATCTGGACGAACGCCGCGCCCTCGAGCTTCAGGAAGCTACCCTGCTCAGCCCCGAACGGCTGGAGAAACTCGCTCAGGAGCAGAATCTCGTGACGCCTTCCTCACGCCAGGTGATCCACCTGGATAGCCGGCCGGATGGCGCCGTGGCCATGGTCCATTAGGGGAAACGGGGGGCGTGAGCGATCACGCACAGCAGCATGGTGGAGCGTCGCCTGAAGTGGTTAGCCGCTGTCGTCCTTCTCTGGGGCGCGGCGGCCTTCTATAAAATCGTCTCTCTTCAGTTTGTGCATCACGCCGAGTTCTCGCGCATGGCGCGGGCGCATCAGGAACTGGTCATCGATATCCCCGCGCCGCGCGGCACCATCTTCGACCGTTCGGGCGCGCCACTGGCCATGAGCGTGCCCACCGAATCGGTGTACCTGAACCCGCTGCGGGTTCCGGACCTCGGCGTGGCCTCCGAGATTCTCTCCCTGGTACTGAAGCTCGACCGCATGGAGCTCTACGGCAAAATGAAGCTGGCGGCCGAAACCCATCGCGGCTTCCTGTGGATCAAGCGCCGGATCTCGCCCGAAGAGACGCAGAGCCTCCGCAATCTGCATCTCGAGTGGATCGCCATTCAAACCGAAAGCCAGCGCCACTATCCCGGCGGCACGCTGGCGGCGCATGTGCTCGGCGGCGTGGATTTCGAAGAGCGGGGCAACGGCGGAATCGAAAAGGCGCTCGACGACGTGCTGCGCGGCCAGCCCGGGCGTGCGCGCCTGCTGACCGACGTGAAGCGCCGCGGCATCGATCAGCAGCTCTCGAGCGAGGCGCGCGCCGGCACACCCGTCACCCTCACCATCGAAGAGCGGCTGCAGTTCGTGGCCGAGCGCGAGATCGCCGCCGCGGTGGCCAAGAACCAGGCCGCCAGCGGCAGCATCGTGGTGATGAATCCTTACGATGGCCAGATCTACGCGATGGCGAGCTATCCCACCTACGACCCCAACGTGCCGCCACAGCCCGGCGACGATATCGCGGCCCGCCAGAACCACGCCCTCTCGGTGCCCTTCGAGCCGGGATCGGTTTTCAAAGTCATCACCCTCACGGCGGCGCTCGAAACCACCAACCTCCGCCCCGAGAGCCCCATCGATTGCCACGGCGGCGTGTTGCGCCTGCCGGGCCGCGTGATTCACGATTCGCACGCCGGGATGGGGGTGGTCCCCATGGCCATCGTGCTCGCCAAATCGAGCAACATCGGAGCCATCCAAGTGGGCATGCGCGTGGGGCAGAACAACATGTACGACTATATGCGCCGCTTCGGATTCGGGGCTCGCACGGGAATTCAGTTGCCCGCCGAATCCTCCGGCAAGCTGCGCAAGCTGGCGCATTGGGGCAAGACGTCCCTGGCTTCCGTTTCGATGGGCCAGGAGGTCAGCGTCACCACCCTGCAACTGGCGCAGGCCGGGTCCGTGATCGCCAACGGAGGGCTGCTGGTGAAGCCGCGCCTGCTCCTGAAGCGCGGCGACCAGCCAGTTCCCGCGGCGCCGGCCGTGCGCGTGATCAAGCCCGAAACCGCCATCACCATGCGCCAGATGATGGAAGGCGTGGTCATGCCGGGCGGCACGGGCACGCGGGCGCGCCTGGAAGGCTACTCGGTGGGCGGGAAAACCGGCTCGGCACAGATTTACGACTTCTTCAGCCGCCACTACACCCACAGCTATAACGGCTCGTTCGTGGGTTTGGCGCCCCTCACGAATCCAGCTATTGTGGTAGTAGTGACATTGAACGGAACCCATGGTACTGCAGGGTTCGGGGGGGCGGCCGCCGCACCGGTTTTCCACACCGTCGCGACGGAGGCTTTGCGCATTCTCGATGTGCCGCGCGATATACCCGAAGAAGATCCGCCACCCACCGCGAAAACGGCGCGCAGCTCCGACGATGTCAACGATCTGGCCATCGCGGACCTGGGGTCGGACCAGCCCAATATCCTGGAAGAAGGCGACGACGAAGAGCAGCCCGTAAACGCCGCGGCCGGCCCCAAGGTGCCCAATTTTCGCGGCATGAGCATGCGTGCGGTGCTGGCCGAAGCGGCCCGCCAGGGGCTGATCGTGATGGCCGATGGAAGCGGCACGGCGCGGATGCAGATTCCGCCGCCGGGCTCGGTTTTGCATGAGGGAGAACGCATTCGGGTACGGTTTGCCAGATGAAACTAGGCGAGATCCTCACCGGTGTGGGGCTGGCTGAGCCGCTCGAGCCGGAGCTCGCCTCGGCCGCCATCGAGGGCCTGGAGTACGATTCGCGGCGCGTGGCTCCCGGCTACCTGTTCTTCGCGTTTCCGGGCAGCCGCGCGGATGGCCGCCAGTTCGCGCGCGATGCCGTCGAACGCGGCGCTCGCGCGGTAGTAGCCGATTGCGCGCCGCCCGAGGATTGGACCGGCTGCTGGATTCGCGTCGAGCACGGGCGCCGGGCCATGGCGCTGGCCGCCCGCAATTTCTACGGCAAGCCGGATGATCGCCTGGGCCTGACCGGTATCACCGGCACCAACGGAAAAACCACCACCAGCTACCTCATCGATTCCGTGCTGCGCACCGCGGGCCAGGCCACGGCCGTGATCGGGACCATCGAATATCGCCTGGCCGGGCGCATCCTCAAGGCCGCCAACACGACCCCCGAATCGCTCGATCTGGTGCGCCTCTTCGCGGAACTCGAAACCCTCGGCGGCAGCCAGGTGATCATGGAGGTCTCCTCCCACGCGCTGGCCCTGGGCCGCGTCTATGGCCTGCGCTTCCACACGGCCGTATTCTCCAACCTGACGCGCGACCACCTGGATTACCACGGCACCATGGAGAATTACTTCGCCGCCAAGCAGACGCTCTTCGAGGGTGCCGGCGGCCCTCCGCCGCCCTTTGCCGTGCTCAACCGCGACGACGAATACGCGCGGCGGCTGAAGCTGCACCCCTCGACCAAAGTCTTCTGGTACGGCCTAGGGCCGGATGCGGAATTGCGCGCGCGCCATATCTCCTCGGGCCTGCAGGGGCTGCGCTTCGAGGTCCATTTCGGCAAGCTGCGCCTGCTGCTGGAATCGCCGCTCATCGGCAAGATCAACGTCTATAACATTCTGGCGGCCTGCGGCGCGAGCCTTTCATATGGCATCGCCCCGGAAACCATCGCTCAGGGAATCGCCCGGTTGAAGGCCGTTCCCGGGCGCTTCGAACGCGTCGATGAAGGCCAGCCCTTCGTCGTGGTGGTGGATTATGCTCACACGGACGATGCCCTGCGCAACGTGATCGCGGTGGCCCGCGGCCTGAATCCCAAGCGCGTCATTACTTTGTTCGGGTGCGGCGGCGACCGCGACCGCTCCAAGCGCCCGCTCATGGGCCAGGTGGCCGCCGAGGCCAGCGATTTTGTGGTGCTGACCAGCGATAACCCGCGCTCGGAAGATCCCCTGGCCATCATGAACGACGCCCTGGTGGGCATACGCCGCAAGGATGTGGCGCACGTCGTGGAGCCGGACCGCGCAGCCGCCATCGCGCGGGCTCTCAAGGAAGCACGCGAGGGCGATATCGTCATCCTGGCCGGAAAGGGCCACGAGACCTACCAGATCCTTAAGGATAAGACCATCGCGTTCGACGACCGCGCGGTGGCGCGCGAAGTGCTGCGAGGCTATGGGTATAATCGCACCCTTTCGTCATGACCTTGGATCTACAAGACGTTGCCCGAGCCATGGGCGCCCGCGGCACCGCCGGCTGTGTAAAAGCGACCGGCTGGAGCGTGGATACGCGGAGTCTGGAGGCGGGCGATGTCTATTTCGCGCTGCGCGGCCTCCAGCATGACGGTCACGATTTCGTAGCGCAGGCCTTTGCCGGGGGCGCCTCCGCCGCGGTGGTGGAACGAGGCTCCGGGACGGCCGGCGAGTTGGTGGTGGGCGATTCGCTGAGCGCTTTGCAGGATTTGGCGCTGTGGGCCAGGCACCGCTGGGGCGGCCGCGTGGTGGGGGTGACGGGGAGCGCCGGCAAGACCACCACCAAGGATGCCATCGCGGATCTTCTGGAGACGGATCTGCCGGTGGGCCGCACGGTGGGGAATCTGAATAATCACGTGGGCGTGCCGCTCTCGGTCCTGCGGCTGCCGGATGGCTCGCGCGCGGCGGTGCTCGAAATGGGCATGAATCACGCCGGCGAGATCCGCGATCTGGCCAGGATCGCGCGGCCCGACATCGGCGTGGTGACCAACGTGGGATACGCGCACGTCGAGTTTTTCGATTCGATCGAGGGTGTGGCCGCGGCCAAGCGCGAGTTGATCGAGGCCCTGCCGGCAGGTGGCGTGGCCGTGTTGAATGCCGATGATCCGCGGGTGGCGGCCTTTCGCGGTGTCCACCCTGGCCGCGCGGTTACGTTCGGTTTTTCGGAAGGCGCCGACGTGCGCGCCGAAGCGGTCGAGATGTGCGCCACGGGCTCCCGCTTCCGGGCGCTGGAAGTGGATTTCGAGACGGGATTGACGGGCCGCCACGGGATCTTGAATTTGCTGGCGGCCATCGCCGTGGCGGGCGAATTCGGCATCGCACCCGGGCGGCTGCGCGAGACGGTGCGCCGCTTTGCGCCCGGGCGCATGCGCGGCGAGCGTCTGGAGCACGGCGGCATCGCGGTGTGGAACGATTGCTACAACGCCAATCCCGAAGCCATGAAATCGATGATCGACGTCTTGCAGGGCACCCCCGCCACGCGCCGCATCGCCGTGCTGGGCGAGATGCTGGAACTGGGCCACGCCGCCGACGATTTGCATCGGCAGGTGGGAAGCTATGCGGCCGCGCGCGGTATCGACCTGGTGATCGGCGTCCGCGGCCACGGCCAGGTCCTGGCGGAAGCGGCTGGGCGTGTGGGCATGTTTTTCGAAGATCCGGTGTTGGCCGGCGAGTTTGCGCACCAGTGGGCGCGCCCCGGCGATGCCATTCTGTTCAAGGGATCGCGCGGCGTAAGGATGGAGCGCGCCTTGGAGAAGTTTCTGGAGTAAGAGATTGGGGGAAGAGCGTCTTAATTGCCGGACCTTCGGTCCGGAACCGGGCAAGCTAAAGCATGCCCCACCTAGGCATGCTTGCCCGGTGGGGCATGCTTTAGCTTGCCCGGATGTGAGCGAGCGGAGCGGCGGCTAATGCTTTACTTTTTACTTTACGAACAGCTCTACCGGTACGTGAGCCCCTTTCGCGTATTCCGCTACACCACCTTCCGCACGGCCTTCGCGAGTCTCACGGCGCTGTTCCTGTGCATCGCGCTCGGCCCCTGGCTCATCAACAAGCTCCGCCAGTTCCAGATCGGGCAGTACATCCGCGAGGAAGGCCCCAAGTCGCA
>CAYRWE010000301.1:0-6005 GCA_964427655.1 uncultured Solibacteraceae bacterium
ATCTCGCTCTCCTGGATCCAGGCGAGCGGCGGTGCTTGCTCGACGACCAGCCGGAGAAAGTCTTCGACGGCCGCCGGCGCGCCTTCCACTTCGGCCACCAGGCCTGCTGAAGAATTCAACACCCAGCCGCCCAGGTCTAGGCGCTGCGCCAGATTGTGCACGAACGGACGGAATCCCACACCCTGGACGATGCCGCGCAACCGAATTCGCCCGCGCCGCCGTGCGGTATCCGAGGACATATCCCTAAGATTCCCAGAATGAGTATAGCCGGACCAAGAACTAAACGAGTTCAAGTTAAGATAGAAACAGAGCCATGCTAGACAGACTCGATGAAATCTTCGGTGCGGCTTCCGCGTTCGCCAAGGGGATGGGCGTCACCTTCAAAGAGATGATGTCGCCCACGGTGACCGAGAATTATCCCGACGAGCCGCCCAAATTCGAAGAGCGGTACCGCGGCGCACATGTCTTGCAGCGCGATGAAAACGGCATGGAGAAGTGCGTGGCCTGTTTTCTGTGCGCGGCGGCCTGCCCGGCCAATTGCATCTATATCGAGGCGGCCGAGAACACCGAGACGGTCCGAATCTCGGGCGGGGAACGCTACGCCAAGGTTTACAACATCGATTACAACCGCTGCATTTTCTGCGGCTATTGCGTGGAAGCCTGCCCCACCGATGCCATCACGCACGGGCATGGGTTCGAGGTGGCCAGCTACAACACCACGACGCTGGTGAAGCGCAAAGAAGACATGCTGGTGCCCCTGCCGGCTACCACGCGCCAGTAACCCCCTACCGCAGGTTGCGGTACACCAACTCTTCGAAGCCGCGCAGTGTGCGGATGGCGCCGTCGTCGTAAAACGGCAGAAGCTGCATCATCTGGATGCCGCCGATGTGCTTCACCGGATCGATCCAGAACTCGGTGTTATAGATGCCGGCCCAGCTCAGGCTTCCCGCGCTGCGGAAGTTGGCATTGCGCGGATCGTTCGCGGCAATCTCGAAGCCGAGGCCGAACTTATCGAGCCCAGCGCCGAGGGGAAACGGGTTGGTCAGCGATTTGTCGGCGGCCGGCTGCAGCTCCACGAAAATGGAGCCGATGTTGTTCTCGCCCATCAATTTCACGGAGCTCTCGCGGAGGATTCTCACGGAGCCCAGGCGGCCGTTATTGAGCAGCATCCGCACGAACTTTCCGTAATCCTGGACCGTGGAGTAGAGGCCGCCATCGCCCTGGAACGGAGGCACCGGTTTCGAGGGGGCCGCGACCCGCGGCTGCTCTTGCAGCACGCCATCCACGCGCTGGTGGCGCGTGGGCACCCGTGCCTGTTTGACTTGCGGAACGGCGAACGAGGTATCAGGCATCCCCAGCGGCTGGAAAATGCGCTGCTGGAAATACGTTTCGAGCGACACGCCGGCGATCTTTTCGACGATCATGCCGAGCACGCGCGTCGAGGCGCCGTAGTGCCATTCCTCGCCGGGATCGCTGAGCAGCGGCAGTTGCCATTCGGCCTTCTTGGTGGCCTCGGTGAGGCGCTTTTCGATGGAGTTCGAAAAAGCGTAGCCGATGCCGGAGGTGTGGGTCAGCAGATGGCGGATGGTCATGGGGCGCTTGGCGGGCCGCGTTTCGTAGGTGGCGTCAGCCTCGTTGAATTTGGTGATGACGCGCGGATTATCGAAGCCGGACAGGTAAGTCGACACCGGATCGTTGAGCTGGAGCTTGCCCTCCTCGAACAGGATCATGATCGCCACCGACGTTACCGGCTTGGTCATGGAAGCGATCGGGAAGATGGCATCCACGGGCATGGCGATGTTGTGCGCCCCATCGAGTTTGCCGGCCGCGCCCTGGTACAGCACGCCCTGGCGGTCTACAACCAGCGCGACGACGCCGGGTGTGTCTCCGCGGCCGACGGCATCGCGCAATTGGTGGGATAGGACGGCTTGGCCGGCCGCGGATATAACGGGCGCCCGAGCGGGGCCGGCCGCCGGGCTCGTCTGAGCGAGGCCCGGAGAGGCCAGCCATCCGGCGAGGCACGCGATTACGGCAAGGCGGCGCGCGAAGAGGGGCAGAGGCATCATCATCGTAAGTTTAATACTCGCCACCTGTAACCAATCGCACGCCACGATTTTCTTCGCTAGAGTAAAAGCATGCGCCTATGTGTAGCGGGACTCCTTTTGTTCGCGGCGGCGATTGCGCCTTTAGCGGGGCAGGACGTGCGGCCGCGCGACGTTCGGGAGACCGCCAAGGGCGGTTCGGCCGCCATACCGAAGTTGCAGGAGCTGCTGAAGAATCCGGATCGCACGGTGCGTCTGGAAGCGGTCAAGCAGATCACCGAGATCGGAACGGTGCGCAGCCTCGATCCGCTGATCCTGGCGACCCAGGATAACGACTCGGAAGTTCAGATCATGGCCACCGACGGGCTGGTGAATTTCTACCTTCCGGGATACGTGAAGACCGGCATAGGGGCGTCCCTGCGCAAGGTGGGCGGCAGCATCAAGGGGCGCTTTACGGATACCAACGATCAAGTGATCGACCCCTACGTTCAGGTGCGGCCGGAAGTGATCGAGGCGCTGGGCAAGCTGGCGCGCGGCGGCGGGAACATGGATACGCGGGCTAACGCGGCGCGAGCCCTCGGCATCCTGCGCGGCAAGGCGGCGGTTGCGGACCTGGTGGAGGCGGCACGCTCCAAGAACGCCGAGGTGATTTACGAGGCGCTGATAGCGCTGCAGAAGATCCGCGATCAATCGGCCGCCCCGCGCATCAGCTTCCTGCTGCACGATTTCGACGTCAAGGTGCAGGTCGCGGCCGTGGAGACGACCGGACTGTTGCAAAACAAGGAGTCGCTGCCGGATTTGATCGAAGTGCTGAACCGCTCGCGGGAAGCCAAGGTCAAGCGCGCGGCGCTGGTGGCCATTGCCATGCTGCCGGCGGAGACCAGCCGGCCGATCTACGCGCAGTACATCAACGACAAGGACGACCGGCTGCGCGCGGCGGCGGCGGAAGGTTACGCGCGTCTGCGCAATCCGAGCGACCTGCCGATGCTGGAGAAATGCTGGCAGGACGAGACCAAGCCGCAGCCCCGGCTTTCGCTGGCTTTCGCACAGGTAATGCTGGGCAAGACCGAAGTGAGCGAGATGAGCCCGCTGCAATTCCTGATCAACAATCTGAATTCGGTGTCGTACAAGGGCGAGGCGTTCCCCTTCCTGGTGGAGCTGGCACGGGAGGACGGCGTGCGGCGCTCGCTCTATGCACCCATGCAATCGGGCACCAAGGACGAGAAGATCGGCCTGGCCCGCGTGCTGGCCAGGAGCGGGGATAAAGAGAGCATCCCGGCGCTGCAGAAGATCAGCGACGATCCGGATAACGAAGTGGCGCAGGAAGGGCTGCGGGCGCTGCGGGCCGTGCAGGCGAGGAACTGAGGGCGGCGGGGGCGGGACGGGCGCACCTTCTGGCCATTCGTGCGGCGGGCAGCAGATTTGCGTTCTGCGGCTATTGACACATTTTGCGGCCTTAAATAGATTGTGATTTTCGAGGCAGCCGTATAATCCGATCAGAGGCTCGTCCCATGCCGAAGAATTTGTATTTCGTTCTCGGCGTTCCCCAGGGCGAAACAGCCGCGGGGATCCGCACTGCCTACCACGAGCTGGCCAGACGCATACATCCGGATGTAGCCGGGCCGTCGGGCGCCAAGCGATACCAGGAAATCAGCGAAGCCTACGAGGTTCTGTCGGACCCCGCAAGGAGGCGCGCGCACGACCGCGAGTTCGCCGGGCCGGAGCGCGGGGAGGAGGTGCCGGTCCGTGGCGGCGCGCCCGGCTGGGAGATGGCGCCTGAGCCGATCTCGCTGTTCGGCCAGCCTGAGCAGACCCGGCCCGCGTTCGACGCCTTCCGCGAGCGCTACTTCCGCAATTTCACCGGTTGGCATGTCCCCAAGGGGGAGCGCGCGGAAAGCCTGACGCTGGGTGTAGCGCTTTCACCCGCGGAGGCGTTTTGCGGCTGCAGGGTGCCGGTGGGCGTGCCGGTCTTCAGAGTCTGCCGGGAATGCGGCGGCAGTGGGCGGGTCTTCCCGTTCCGCTGTACGGAATGTGGCGGCGCGGGGCGAGTGGAGACTGAGCGCGCTTTGTGGGTTAGCGTGGCGCCGCGGGTGACGCCCGGGACGGTGATGGAGATGGCGCTCGAAAGGTTCGGGATCGGCAACCTCTACCTGCGCGTGCAGGTGGCCATTTCGGACGCGCTCTGAGGCCTCGATTGGCGCTCCGCCGGGCCCGCTGTCGCGCGAGGGCGCGTAACCCCATAGTTACCTTGCTTGTACCCGTGCTATGCTGAGTTCCGGATGTACGGCCGACAGCGCAAGGTCCGTGTTTTCTACGGGCTATCTGACATCCTGCTAACCAGCCTGGCGTTTGAGGCGGCTTACCGCACCCGCACCCTCCTGCACCTCGAGCGGGCCTTCTATATGAGCGCGGAGCGCAAGGCCCTGGTGCTTGGCATGGCGCTGGTGGCGTGGATCGTCATCGCCCTCTGGGTGGAGGTCTACGACAAGCTGGATTCGGGCCATCCCACGGTCATCCTGCGCGATACCATGCGGCAGTGCGGCTACGGCGTGCTGGGGCTGGTGGTGATGGAATACGCGCTGCGCCTGGACCTGAGCCGGCCCTTTCTGCTGTTGTTTTCGGCGTATGCCTGGGTGCTGCTGCTGCTCTTCCGGCTGACGGCGGGGCGCATGGTGGGAGCGATCCGGCGCGAGTTCTCGGTGCCGCATTACGTGATGGTCGTGGGGACCGGCGAGCGGGCGGTGCGGCTGGCGCGCGAGCTGGAGCAATCGGCGGAGTACGGGGTGCGGCTGCGCGGCTTTCTGAGCGAGACGGGCGGGGCGCCAGCGGAGATCGCACTGGAGGCCATCTACCATGTATGGCCGGTGGGCGAGCTGCCGGCGATCCTGCGGCGCAACGTGGTGGACGAGGTGGTTTTCGCGGTGGGAAGCGAAAGCCTGGCGGAGCTCGAAGAGGTCTTCCTGATGTGCGACGAAGAGGGCGTGCGCACGCGCGTGGCGGTGGATTTCTTTCCGCACGTCAATAGCACGGTATCGCTCGACCGCTTCGGAGGCACTCCGCTGCTGACTTTTTCCGCGGCTCCGTACGACGAACTGCGCCTGCTGGTGAAGCGCCTGGCGGACATCCTGGCGGCGGCGGCGGGGCTGGTGGTGCTGGCACCGTTCATGGCGGCGATTGCGGCGCTGATCCGGCTGACTTCGCCCGGGCCGGCCATTTTCCGGCAGGTGCGCTGCGGGCTTAACGGGCGGCGATTCCTGTTCTACAAATTTCGTTCGATGTGCCGGGACGCCGAGGAGATGAAGGCCGCGGTGGCACACCTGAACGAGCGCGAGACGGCCTTCAAGATCCGCGACGACCCGCGGCTGACGGCGATCGGCCGCTATCTGCGCAAGTTCTCGATCGACGAGTGGCCGCAGTTGTGGAACGTGCTGCGCGGCGACATGTCGCTGGTGGGGCCGCGGCCGGCCGTGCCGGACGAAGTGGATCAATACAAGCGCTGGCAGCGGCGACGGCTGCGTATGCGGCCGGGTTTGACATGCCTGTGGGCCATTTCGGGGCGCGACAACGTGGATTTCGAGACCTGGATGAAAATGGATATGAAATATATCGACAACTGGTCTCTGGCGCTCGACTGGAAGATTCTGTTGCGGACCATTCCCCGCGTGCTGACGGGACGCGGGGCCAACTGAAAGCGGGTTACATGCACCTGATTCCTACGCAAGACGAGGTTCTGGAGGTTCTGCGCGAGACCGGCGCGCTGCGCTGCGGCCATTTCGAATACTCCTCGGGCCTGCACTCGAACGAATTCCTGCAGGTTCCACTGGCCCTGCGCTATTACCAATACCAGCGCATGCTGTCGGTGGGGGTGAGCCGGCTGCTGAGGGCCAACTCGGAGATTCGGGCCATCGTTCCCGAGCTTTCCATCGTCACGCCGATGACGGGAGGGCTGCCGGTGGCTTACGG
>CAYRWE010000302.1:0-5979 GCA_964427655.1 uncultured Solibacteraceae bacterium
ATAGAGACGCTGCGTTGTGGTTATCGGTTACTACTTCCGCCGCACTACACTAGCTGTGTTGGGCGGGTCGTTGTCGCGGTAATTGATCGCGGCGGACCCCAGTTGATAATCTGAACTTACGCGAGATACCCGCCGTCTATGTTCAGGCTCGTTCCCGTCACCAGAGCCGCTTCCTGACTGGTTAGATAAGCCACAAGACCGGCAACTTCATCATCCGTGCCAAATCTCCTTATAGGCATCATATTCCTGACAGCCTCAGAATGCGGGCCGTCCGCAGGGTTCATATCTGTTGCGGTTGGCCCAGGCTGAACATTATTGACAGTTATGCCGCGTGCCGCCAAATCCAAAGCCAAACCACGAACCAACCCAGCGACCGCCGATTTGGTCATCGAGTATACACTTGACCCTGGGAACGATGTCCGCTGCGCCACCACGCTGCCGATCGTGACGATGCGCCCGCCCTGGGACATGTGACGTGCGGCAGCTTGAATCCCGACAAATACAGCGCGAACGTTAACCGCCAGCATCTGGTCCAGTTCCTCCAATGAGACCTGATCGACGGTACCCATTTTCAGGATACCCGCGCTGTTTACGAAGATGTCGAGCCGCCCCAGGATCTTCACGGTCTCGTCGACGGCGCCCTGCACCGCCACGGCATCGGCGCTGTCCGCGCGGATCGCCCTCGCTTTACCGCCGGCGGCCTCAACGAAGCGAACTAACTGCTCCGCCTTCTCGCGCGATGTCGAATACGTGAATGCGACAGCCGCTCCTTCTTTGGCGAGTCTCCTCACAATGCCCGCGCCAATGCCGCGCGATCCCCCAGTAACCAATGCGACCTTGCCCGAGAGCAGCGCCGAATCAACACACATCGTCTCTCCTTTTGCTGACGTGATGATTGAACGCGAAATGCGACCGATCCACGGCGAGGGCGGATTGCATGGACACTCGCTTGAGAATCTTTTCTGGTTGAGATCTCACGGAATGTATGTGGAGAGCGTCCAGTCCTGAGCCTTGTGCGGCGTATGGCAAGCAAAGCAAGCCGTCTTGGCGTGAGCTGTGTCGGGGACCTGTGGTTTGGAGGGATTGCCTCCCGCCCACACTTGGAATCCCCATCCACCAGTCGACGCATACTTCTTCGCATCTTTCACCATCACCGTCACGAATTTCTTGCCGCCTTCGATAGCGCGCTGAACCCTGACTGTGAGGAGAAGAACGCGCGCACCCAAAGCTCGCGCAGTGGAATGAACTGGTCAGGGACAGTGGGACGATAACACGTAGGTGTTCGGCGTGTCTGTTAGAAAGCGCCCACATTTCACCCCGCGAGTGTCTTTTGAACCTCTGCGTGGATCAGAATGAAAGCGATCACACGTCTTCTCCGCGCGTTTGTCGAGGTTCTTTTGTCTGGTCGTCGACCTATTCCCGTCAGCACCTCCAGTAGGAAGCCTCCAGGGCCCAATGGGACGGAAGGACAAATGCGAGCTAATAGCTGTAGTTACTTAGATGCGAGCTCACTCAGGCCGCCAAGCGCCCACCGAGGCGCCGCACGCGCTGCAGGAGCCGTCTATCTCCGCCAAGGTTCGGTAGGTGTGACCCGGAGGACACTGAAACATAAGGCGCGCGTACAGTTACACCGCTGTGCTATGATCCCTCCTAACCGATGTGCAATCGTTATGTCGTGTTTCTAATGTTATGCTTCGGCCTGGCGGCCGCCTCCGCTCAGCCACGCTCCTTGGTATTACATGCGGCCCGTCTGGTGGACGTGGAGAGCGGTAAGACGCTGGCTCCCGGAGAAGTCCTGGTGGAAGGTGAGCGCATCGTCGAGGTAGGAGCTGCGGTGAGGCACCCGCAGGGCGCAGAGACGATCGACCTGGGGAATCGCACGCTGCTACCCGGCTTGATCGATTCTCACGTGCACCTCTTCTTACATCCTGGCGCCGAGGATATGCAGACAGTGGAAGAATCCGTTCCCCAGCGCACCATTCTGGCGCTCGTGGCCGCGCGCGACGATCTGATGGCCGGCTTCACCGCCGAGCGCGACATGGGCACCGAGGGCGCCGGTTCTGCCGATACGGCCGTGCGCAACGCCATCGACCGCGGCCTGTATCCCGGCCCGCGCTTGCGGATCAGCGGAAACGCCGTCGATATCCTGGGAGGCCACGAGGACGCCAACCGTTTCAATCCGGCCGCGCACGTGCCTTCCAACGCTACGCGCGCCAACAACGTCCTGGAGCTGATCGAGGTGATCCGGCGGCAGTTTCAGGAGGGCGCGGATTTCATCAAGATTTACGAGACTGGCCGCGATTCGCTGACCGGCGATCGCTTCGCCGCTCCGTATCAGTACACCGAGGCCGAGTTAGCGGCGGCCGTGGCGGAAGCCGCGCGCGTAGGCAAGCGCGTGGCCGTGCACGCTACCGGCGAACCCGGAACGCTGTACGCCGCGCGCGCCGGGGTGGTCTCGATCGATCACGGCTATCAGCTCAGCGACGAGACCATGCGGCTGATGCTCCAGAAGGGAATCTTCGCCGTGCCGACATTTGCCATTTCCGAGTACTTCGCCGAACATGCCGCGTCCCCGGCCGAGGGCGATCGCGAGCGGCGCCTCCTTGAGTATCATGCGCGCGAGTTTCGCAAGCAGCTTGCGGCGGGCGTGCCGGTAGCGGCCGGGTCGGACGTGGGCCCGTTTCCGCACGGCACGCAGGCGCGCGAGTTCATCCTGATGGTGAAATACGGGATGACACCGCTCGAGGCTCTGCGGGCCGGCACGGTGAACGGCGCCAAACTGCTCGGCTGGGAGGGGCAGCTCGGCGCGCTGAAAGCCGGATACCTGGCGGATGCGATCGCGGTGGAGGGCGACCCGCTCCAGGATATCGGGGCGCTCGAGAAAGTCACGTTCGTCATGAAGGGCGGAGTGGTGTACCGGCACTGAGGAATCTTATGCGGAGTTCAAGGATGGTTCCTGTTTGCGTGCTGCTGGCCGCCGCGGCGATCGGCTTGCGCGCCGCGACGCCCGCCGAAATCGAGCGCAAGATCGACGCGCTGGTGGCCGGCATGACGCTCGAAGAGAAGCTCGGGCAGATGTCGCAGGCCGCTTTTCCGGAGCACCTGACGGACCAGCTCAGAACGGAAATTCGCCAGGGCCGCTGGGGATCGTTCCTCAACGGCGGCACGCTCGAGGAGAAGGCCGAGGCGCAGCGCATCGCAACCCGGGAAAGCCGCGCGAAGATCCCCATAGTTTTCGGGCAGGACGTAATCCACGGCTACCGCACGGTGTTCCCGATTCCCCTGGGCCAGTCGGCGAGTTGGGACCCCGAGTTGGTCCGCCAGGCCGCGCGCATCGCCGCCCGCGAAGCCGCCGCGGATGGCATTCAATGGACGTTCGCGCCCATGATGGATATCGCCCGCGACCCGCGTTGGGGCCGCATCGCCGAATCCCTGGGCGAAGATCCGTATCTGGCGGGCCTGCTGGCGGCCGCCATGGTGCGCGGCTTTCAGGGCGACTCGTTGGAGGCCGCCGATTCCGTGGCGGCCTGCGCCAAACACTACGTGGGCTACGGCGCCGCCGAGGCGGGCCGCGATTACAACACCACCTGGATTCCCGAAGTGCTGCTGCGCAACGTCTACCTGCGGCCCTTTCACGCGGCGCGCGAAGCCGGCGTGGCCAGCTACATGACCGCCTTCAACGATCTGAACGCCGTGCCCGCCAGCGGCAACGAGTTTACGCTGCGCCAGGTGCTGCGCGACGAATGGAAATTCGATGGCTTCGTGGTGAGCGATTACACCGCCATACACGAGCTGATCGCGCACGGATACGCGGCCGATGCCGCCGATGCTGCATACAAGGGCATTCGCGCGGGCGTCGATATGGAAATGGTCAGCACCGATTATTACGATCACGCCAAGGCGCTGATCGCCGCCGGGAGGCTGGATCCCAAACTCATCGATGCCTCGGTGCGCAACATTTTGCGGATCAAGTACCGGCTGGGGCTTTTTGATGGCCGCACACAGCCTGCGTCGGCGCCCTCAGCCGTGCCGGCCCCGGAGGCGCTCGAGATCTCGCGGAGGCTGGCGGCCGAGAGCCTGGTGCTGCTCAAGAACCAGAACGGCGCTCTGCCGCTCGACAAATCGATCGGCAGGATCGCGGTGATCGGGCCGCTGGCGGACAGCCCCGTGGACCAGATGGGCACCTGGGCGATGAATGGCGATGCGAGCGCCGTTCGCACGCCCCTGAATGCGCTGCGGCAGATGCTGGGCGCGGCACGCGTGGCTTGGGCGCCCGGCCTGAAGGATGCCCGCGACACCAGCCACAGCGGTTTCGCGGCGGCGTTGGAGGCGGCGGGCGGCGCCGATGCCGTGCTGCTCTTCCTGGGCGAGGACGCCGGCCTTTCTGGCGAAGCCAGCTCGCGCGCCTTCCTGAACCTGCCGGGGGCGCAGGAAGAACTGGCGGCGGAGGTGGCCCGATCCGGCAAGCCCGTGATCGCGGTGATCATGGCTGGCCGTCCGCTGACGTTCCCCGACGTGGCCGCGAAGGCCGCCGCGGTGCTCTACGCCTGGCATCCGGGCGCCATGGGCGGACCGGCCATCGCCGCAGCCCTGTTCGGAGACATCGCGCCCGGTGGTCGCTTGAGCGTGACGTTCCCGCGCACGGTGGGGCAGGTGCCCATCTACTACAACCATATGAGTACCGGAAGGCCGCCCGCCGAAACCGGGCCTCAGACGGACAACAAATACAGCTCCAAATACGTGGACGTGAGCTTCACGCCGGAATACCCGTTTGGCTACGGGCTCTCCTACACGCATTTCGCGTACTCCGGGCTCAAGCTCTCGGCCGCGCGAATGGCGATGGGCGGGCGAATCGCGGTCTCGGCTGACATCGCCAACACCGGCGCGCGCGACGGCGATGAAATCGTGCAGCTCTACACCCGTCAATTGGCGGCCAGCCTGACGCGGCCCGTGCGCGAGCTGCGGGCTTTCCGGCGCGTGCACCTGAAAGCGGGAGAAAAGCAGACCATAGAATTCGCGCTGACATCGGACGATCTGGCCTTCTACAACAGTAGCGGTCAATTGGCGGCCGAACCGGGCGAGTTTGAGGTGTGGATCGCGCCCGATTCGGCATCCGGTCCCATGGCCACTTTCGAACTCGCGCGGTGACTCCGTTAGAGCTACACCACATATAGGTGGTAAAGCTTTTATAAGCTCCTTTTAAAACAACAGTTACCTGCCCACAGAACCTTTGTGTTTTTGGGCCCGCAAGTGTGCTATCGTACGCAATTCGATATTTAGACCTCTTGATCCTATTTTGGGGGAATTCATGAAACTTATCCGGATGTTCAGCCCGCTGTTGGCTTGCGCTCTATTGCTCCCCGCCGCGTGTCTGGCGCAGGGGTCGGCCCAGCCCGACGATATAAATAAGCTTCGCGAGGAAATTGCCGCCCAGCAGAAGCAGCTCGACCAGCAACGGCAGGGGCTCGAAGCCGCGCAGAAGGCGCTGGCATCCGCGCAGGCGTCCATCGATTCGCAACAGAAGCTGCTGGAGCGGCTGGCAGCCGCACAGCCCGCGCCGGCCGCCCTGCCGCAGCAGCCCGCCGCAGCGCCGTCGGCCCCCACGGTAGCCGACGTGGACCCCATGGGTAAGCCCATTTCGCCGCTGGCCTTCCGCATCGGCGGCGCGGATTTCGCTCCGGGCGGCTTCATGGATTTCTCGACCGTTTGGCGCTCCACAAACATCGGGAGCGGCGTCGCCACGTCTTTCGCTTCTGTGCCCTTCAGCAACACCGCAGCGGGCAGGATTCAAGAGTTCCGCTCCAGCGCCGCGAACTCGCGCGTCACTCTGACGGTCACGGAGAACCCGACCAAGAACCTGGCGGTCACCGGCTATCTGGAGGGCGATTTCTACGGCAACCAGCCCACCAGTCTCTACGTGACCAGCAACAGCAACACCTGGCGCATGCGCCATTTCTGGGTGAACGTGGCGCGCGGAAA
>CAYRWE010000303.1:0-5947 GCA_964427655.1 uncultured Solibacteraceae bacterium
AGGTCGCGCACGGCCGGCCGGCGGCCGATGGCCGGGCCCCGCTGCGCCTGACTCGCGACGGGCCGAATCGGCTCACTGCGCCGCCGCCAGACCGAGGAGGTTGTGAAACGCTTCGACCTAGCCCGCTCGCTGGCCCAAGGCCGAGGTCGGCAGCCGTGTACCCACGGGAGTCCTCGAATGGTGCGACGAATTTCGCGAGTGCGCCGGTTGCCGCCGAGTCTACTGGTACGGCCCGCACTGCCGCCGGATGTGGCAATGGATCGACGAACTGTCTAACTCGCCACTTACTTCTCCGCCCGGTTCATGGAGTAACCCTGCCATAAGTATTCCAGGGCCTCGGGGAGGGTCTGCTGTTTGGCGGCACGGTCGGTGTGCCCGGCATTGCGCGCGAATACAAACTGGTAATGATAGCCTTTCGCGGCCAGCACCTTGGCCATGTTCTCATTAGCGACCACCCAGTCGTGCATGTTGTCGCGCAGCACATTCGGATTGAGAAGGTCGCGGTCGCCAACTTCCATCCAGATGCGCAGCGGCTTGGCCGGCGTGTTGGGAATAAGATGCTCGTGGAATTCCCAAGCGCCATGGGGAGTCTGAGAGTCAGGGGGCCACTGCTGGTTGACGTAAGTGCTCGAGTAAGTGAGAACGCGGTGGTAAAGCTCGGGGTGATACCAGGCCATAATCAGCGCGCATGAGCCGCCGGAGCTGCCGCCCATGGTGGCCCGACCGTCCGGATCTTTGGTCAGCTTCACCTCGTATTGCTTCTCCACCAGAGGCAGCACTTCCGTTTCGACGAACTCCGAGTACCGGCCCGACATGGTGTCGTACTCCAGACCGCGCTCACTGCCCTGCGCGTCGCCGCTGCCGTTGCCAATGGAGATGGCAATCATCGCCGGCACGCGGTGCTGGGCGATCAGAGTGTCAAGGACCGCAAATAACGCCGGATCGGGACCATCGGCACCCACGATGAACGGCGCGGCGGTTCCGGGAACATATTGCTTGGGAACATACACGGTCACCCGGCGGGTGTAGGGGGCGGGATGGCTTGTGGTCACCACCATTTTGGCGGGATCGGCGGGATCGGCTGTGCCGAATGTATCGGCCTCACGCGCGATGCCAGGGTAGATCTTGCTGGCGGCCGATTCCATCGTAAAAGCAAAGATACTGCCCTTCGGCACGCCTTCCTGCACGGTCATCTCCGGCGCGGGATTGTGTGTGGGACCGAGTATGAAGTTACCGTCGGCATTGGCCGGAGCACTGGCGCCATCGGGTAACTCCGTAGCTGTAACATATCCGGGCGTGTGGGGGTCGCGCGTGGGAGGAATCGGGCGCGCGGGGCGAGCGGGCGGAACCGTGGATTGGGCCCGTGCCGAATCTGAGCCGATCAGGAGGCTGAATAAGAACGCTATGGTTATAAGACGGAACATCGGCGACTCCCTGTTGCTAACCGGCTTTCCGGGCAAGCTAAAGCATGCCCCACCGAGCATGCTTTAGCCTGCCCAATCTACCGCCAACTCAACTGTATCAGCGATACGGCCTGGCGCGGCAGCGAAAAACTCAGTTGCACACGGCCTCGTGCGGCGCTCATCCAATGCGGCGACTCGAGCTGCTGAAGCTGCCCGGCGGCTTCCATCTCCGAGTATTGCTCGGGAGCCGGGCTCGCGGGAGATCCCAATCGCTTCCACACCGCGTAGGCATTGCTGTGGCTTCCATCGATGCGGTAGTGGCGAACCAGCACTCGCCTGCAGGTCTCGGGCAGTCCGGTGACACTAAGCTGCGTTTCGGCATCCGGCGCTGGCGCGTCGTCATCGTGATAATTCCATACCAGGATCGAAACTTCCCGCTCGGAGCGCACAGCCAGCGCGTCCACATCCGGCTCGGCGCGCACTCCGGCGCTGCGCATCGTATCGAGCGGTACGGCGGAGGTGCTGGCGGCCGACACACGGTCGCCGTGCATCAGACCGGCCATCCGGAAGAGGTTGAGCACCGGCTTGTCGATGCCGTTTGTGGCGAGCGTGCGGAGGCCGTCGAAGTAGGGCTGGCTCTCGAACTCAAAAGCCCACGTCAGCATGCCCTCGATGTTGACGCCGTCGCGGGCGGCCAGGTCAAGGATGCTCTTCAGCATTGCGGCGGTATAGGAAGCATACAGGGGGCCGTTGCGGTAAGCGTTCTGCGGGTAGACGCGAGCCGAACAGGCCGCGCAGCCCTCGGGGTCGGATTCACTCAGAACAATCGGCAACCCGCTGAATTTAGGAAACGATGCGACAATCCGGTATCCCGTCTCGACGTCTTCGACCTGCTTGGCGATGCCCATCCGCACGCGGCCCTCGACCACCGCCGGCCGGCCCTTGGCGTGATAGCTGATGAAATCGAGAGGCGCTCCGCTCCCGCCGGTGGCATAGTTACTGCCGCGATCGCAGTGCTCCAGAAAGCCGCGCAGGAATGCAGCAGCCTTCGCATTCGAGGGCCCGGTGGTCGCGGGGCCTCCCACTCTGGCCCGCGGCAAAGCCCGTTTCACGGCGCCGGCCGTGTAATCGTACAGCTTGTTGTAATCCTCCACCGTGCCGTGCCAGTAGCCGCCGTCCGGCTCGTTCCACACTTCCCAATACCAGGATTCCACCTCTTCCGCGCCGTGCTGACTCACTTCGTGCCGCACCCATTGGTTCACCAGCTCGGCCCACTTGGCATAGTCGCGCGAGGGATAGGACCAGCCGGCGTAATAGCGATCGAACGCGGCGCCCGGCGACCATGCTCCACGATAGGGATCGGGCTGGACCGAGAGCGCGCGCGGCATAAAACCGATCTCGACGAACGGCTTCACGCCCGCCCTCAGGTAGGCGTCGAAGATGCGATCCACGATGGTCCAGTCATAGACCGGCCGACCCGCGGAATCTTCGGTGTATACGTTGGTCGATCCCCACTTGAAATCGGCCGCGCCATCGCCGCTGGCGAGCAGAAAATGGGTGCGGATATAGACCGGATCGGCGGCCGCGGACGCGAGCTCTCCGAGGAGCTTGCGGCCATTCGCGGCGTAGGTGTAGTTCGGCTCGTCGTAACCGAAGTATCGATAGATTGGCTTGAAACGGCCCAGGCTCTGCCCGACATTCACGTCGATCGAGACGCGGCCCGGCGGTTGCGCCAGGGCCGTAATGGCTGCGAGGAGAAGAGCGATGAGCACCGGCATCGATTTAGAATTGTAGTCTAACCGATACCGGCCGAAATTTCCTGGTAGAATCAATCGCCTATGGAGCGGTGCAGCCGGCGGCGATTGGTTCAGGCGGCCGTGGTATCGGCGGGTTGGCGTGCCCTGGCACAGAGCGGCGGCGCGCGCATGAGGTTGGGTATCATCGTGGGGATCTCGCCCGATCCCGAAGCCGCCATCCGGCGCGTGCACGAACTCGGCTTTCCGACATGCCAGGTGTCGCCGCGCGAAACCGACGTGGCCGCGGCGGCAAAGCTCCGCAAGGCGCTCGACCAATATGGCGTGGAGGCGACTTCCGCTGTGGCCGGCGGGCCAGGTCCGGAAATCTATGACTTCTATCGCGGCCCGGTGACCATCGGCCTCGTGCCCCGGCAGCACCGGCAGGCGCGCATCGTGCGTATCAAAGAGGTCTCCGATTTCGCCAAGCGGGCGGGAATACCCGGCGTGCAAACTCACTGCGGCTTCATCCCGGAAGACCCCAACAATCCGGTTTACAAGGAAGCCGTGGAAGCCATCCGGGCGGTCGCGCAATATTGCAGGAGCAACGGTCAGAGCTTCCGCTGCGAGACCGGGCAGGAGACGCCCATCACGCTGCTGCGGGCGATCCTGGACGTAGGGGTGGATAACCTCGGCGTGAATCTCGACCTGGCCAATCTCATCATGTACGGCAAAGCCGATCCGGTGGCAGCCGTGGACGTGCTCGGCCCGTACGTCCAGGGCGTGCACGCGAAAGACGGCTTGTATCCGACCGACCCGAAGAACCTCGGCCAGGAGGTCCCCATCGGCCAGGGCAAAGTCGATTTTCGGGCGGTGATCGGGAAACTGAAGAAGATCGGCTACCGCAATCCGCTGACCATCGAGCGCGAGATTCAGGGCGAAAAGCAAACCGCCGATATTTTGGCGTCCAAAACATATCTGGAGAAATTGTTATGAAGGATGGAAATTCGGATCGGCGCGCCTTCCTGCGGACGGCGGGAGCGGTGGGCGCATTCACGATTCTCAAGCCCCATATTGTGCGCGGCAGCGCCGCCAATTCGGCGGTGCGGGTCGGCCTGCTGGGCTGCGGCCATCGCGGCTCGGTCCACGCTGGCACCATCGCGCAGCACACCGATGCGCGCATCGTGGCGCTGGCCGACCTTTTCCAGGACCAGTTGGATCGCGCCAGGCAGCGCGTGGACGCGGTTGCGCAGTCGAAGGGATACGCGGGAGTCGCGCAGGTCTTCGTGGGGCCGCAGTCGTCCCGGCAGCTCTTCGAATCGAAAGAGGTGGACGCCGTGGTGATCGCTACACCGGCGTATTTCCATCCCGAGCACCTGGCGGGCGCGGTGTCGGGCGGGAAGCACATCTATCTCGAGAAGCCCGTCGCGGTGGATGTGGCGGGCGCAAAACGGGTGCAGGAGATCGGCCGGCAGGTAGGCGGCAAGCTGAACCTCGAGGTTGGTTTTCAGATCCGCTCGGCGCCGCCCTTTATCGAGCTGGTGCGGCGGATTCAAGGCGGAGCGCTCGGTGAGATCGCGGCCGCGGAGGTGCATTACAACGCCGCGCTGCCGGATTACCCGGAATATCCAAACGCCGGCGCCCAGGAGGCGAGGCTGCGGAACTGGCTGCGCGACCGCGTGCTTTCGGGCGATATCATCGTGGAACAGAACATCCACGTGCTCGATATCTGCAACTGGATTCTGGCGGCGCCTCCGGTGAAAGCCACCGGCCGCGGCGGCCGCAAAGGGCGCGGCGAGGCGGGCGGCGATTGCTACTCGCACTTCGACGCGATCTTCGAATATCCCAACGATGTGCACGTGAGCTTCAGCTCGGTCCAGTTCGGCAAAGGTAAATTCGAAGTCAACGAGCGGTTCTTCGGCACGCGCGGTCAATCGATGTCTCCCTATTCGGGGCCGCTGGGAATCGATGGCGACGAGCCGTGGATATGGCCCGGCAGCGACAAGCAGCAGGGCGGCGCATTTTCAGCCGGCGGCTCTTTCTCGGACAACCTGGCGGATGCGGATCCCGAAAAGCAGAAGGGATTCATCGCTGCCATCGCTAGCGGCAAGTATCACAACCAGGCTGCTCAAGGCGTGGAAACGGCGCTCACGGCGATGCTCGGCCGGCAGGCCGCGTACACCGGCCGCGAAGTCACCTGGAGCGAACTCCTGAGATCCGACGAGCACTGGGATTCCGGGATCGACGTCAACCGGTTGGGCGGATCTCGCGGCTAGGCGGTTCTCGCGGCTGTCGAAACGTGACCACATAGTTGTTTGCGCAAAACCGCTTGCTAACGCGCGCGGCTCGGTCTGAGCCGCGACCGTGAGGGAGCGGAGGCGTGAGAATTCGAAGCATTGGAGTACAATCGAAAGTCCGCCGATTGAAAGAAGGTACCCGTGCAGCTTCGAAACGCTCGAATCCTGTTCCTGGCGCTGGCCGGTTGCGTGGCGCCCGCGATTGCCCCGGCACAACCGGCCGGCTTGTCTCTGCCGGGCCGCGGTCTCGCCCAGCATCCATTTCTATATTGCGGTGAATGGCAGGGGCGCAGCCTGGACCGCCAGGTCATGTACATCGTTCGCGACGGCCGGGTCGCATGGTCGTACATGAATACCCGCAGGGGAGAGTTGGGAGATTGCACCATGCTCTCCAACGGGAATATCGTTTTCTCGCGCCAGTTTGGAGCCAGCGAGATTACTCCGGATAAGAAGATCGTCTGGGATTACGACGGGCCGCAGGGGGCCGAGATTCATACCGCGTATCCCATCGGCA
>CAYRWE010000304.1:0-5931 GCA_964427655.1 uncultured Solibacteraceae bacterium
GCAGCACCTTGGCGGTATTCGACCCCAGGATGAAGCGGCGGAAGGGGCCGTACCCATGGGTCGGCATGACGATGATATCGGCCCGCTCGCGGTGCGCGAAATCCACAATCTGGCGCGCCGGGTCGCCTTCGAGTACCAGCCGGCGGACGTTCAGCCCAGACAACTCCTCCGCCAGGAAAGCCTCGATTTCCCGCCGCGCAATGGCGGCTTGGTTACGGTACAGCTCGTTGAGCATGGAGCCGCCGATATCCAGCGCGCCGAATTCGTACTGGGGCGGCGTGAGCACGTGCAGAACGACCAGCTCGGAGCCGAAACGGCCGGCCAGTAGGCGGGCGTATCGCGCGGCCCCGGCCGATCGCTCGGAAAAATCGACCGGCAGCAGAATCTTGGAAAGCGATGGCATGAGCGCCTCCAGAGCGGCGCCGAGGGGCCGCCATGAATCAGCATAATCCGATTCCAAGCTCCCGGAACAGGTTATCTGCCGCGATCCAGCTTGAGAAGGGCGGTCGCCATCTGGTTGACCGCATGCTCCTCTTCGCGGCGGTTAGCCTCGCTGCGCTGTAAATCGGATACCACGGGGGCGAATTCCAGGTGGATGAGCTCATGCACCACGGTGAACTCGATGTCGTCGAGCATCTCGCGCCACGGCAGGCGATAATCGAGGGGATCGAGAACGTGGAGAACGGCGGTCTTCTTTTCGAGATCCCAGTGAATGTTGCCGAGCGTCTTGGGACGCAGCTCGGTTGAGCGGGCCATCACCAGGGCGATCTTCCAATCCTGCAAATTGAGGCGCTTTTGCCAGGCCCAAAGCCGTTCAGTTGCAAAGCTTTCGGCGGCGACCGTGCGCTCGTGCGGGGACACTTCAGGAACCTGCTCGGATCGGGCGGTTCCCGCCAGACAACTGAGGAAAACAACAGAGAGTAAGAATATGCCAGAACGCAAGCTGGCCACCCGCGCCAACATGTGTTCTATATTACCACGGTTATCCTGCAAGCGTGTTGAATTTCACGAAGCCGGAGTTATCTGAGGGGGGTCGCCCGGGGGGGGCCTAGTCAGGGATCAGGACCGGGGTCCGGATCGGCGCGCTTCCCGGCCATGTCGGCCAGGTAGCAAAGCGCCTGCCTGGTGAGCTCGGGGACACTAGGGTCCGGATGCCGCAGCAGGGAAACCAGCGTGCGGATCGAGCGGAGCTCCGCGGGCTCGATACCGATGACGGTAACAGGCCGATCCATCTGAATTGTGCCTTTGAGATTGCTTTTCGGCCGATGCGGCGAAATCTTCAGTGCACGGGCGGATTGAAGTTTGGCGGCGAGAGGCCGATGAGATAGGAGCGGAGAGGCTCTCCCGTCCCGCGGAATACGGCTTGAGGGCGGCTGGCTTTTCCCGAGGAGCCGCTATGGACATCACCGCAGTGAATCGGAATCAGCCGGTGGTTCCGGCCCCGGCCGATGTCCAGGTTGAGAAATCGGCCGAGCACCGGGAAGCCATTCAAGCCGTCAAGGCCGTGAATGGCGCGGAACTGTTGGGCGAAGACAACGAACTGACGTTTCAGCGCGATCCGCGGACGCGGCGGATGGTGATCCGGGTGATCAACCGGAAAACCAAGGAAGTGGTTTCGCAAGTTCCCGCCGAATACGTGTTGCGTCTGGCCGCGGCGCTGAAGCCGCCGCGAGGTTGAGCCCGGCGCAGCCGCGAAAACCTCTCCGCAGGCCGCGAGACCCGCTAAGAACGGCCCGCCCTCTGCCGATGAGGGTGTGGGAGGAACGAATGGGGAACGCAGCGCATGACACGTACCTGGAGGAGAGAGTTCTTTCGGCCGATCCGGTCGAGCTGGTGTGTATGGTGTACCAGGGGGCTATCGACGCCGTCGAAGATGCCCGGCGCTACCTGGCCACCGGACAGGTCGCGGCGCGCTCGCGCGCCGTCTCCAAGGCCTGCGGTTGCGTGCTGGAATTGGGCGGCTCCCTGGATAAAGAGCGCGGCGGCGATCTCAGCCGCCGTTTGGCGGAGCTCTACGATTACCTGGTGCGCCGCCTGATGGAAGCCAACCTCGCCGCCAGCGAAGCTCCTTTGGCCGAGGTGCAGAGCTTGCTTTCGACGCTGGCGGAAGCCTGGCGGGAAGTCTCGCCGCGGGGCCGTCACGAGATACCGGAACCCGGCGTCTGGGCGCAACCGGCGATGCCGGAAGCCGAGCCGGCGTACGCGCCGCCATCCCAGGAGCGCTACGAGGTGCCGCAACCCAGCCCCTGGGCGCAGCCGCCGATACCCGAAGCCGTGCCGGTGTACGCCTCGCAATCCTGGAGCTTTTAGGCCGCGAAGCCTAAGCCGGCTTCAGGCAATCGGCGATTTCCTTCTCGCCGATCGCGCCGCTCTTGATCAACCGCCAATAAGGCTCGGTGATATCCACGGTGGTGGCTCCAGGGCCCGCGCAGGGGCCACCATCGATCACCAGGTCCACGCGGCCATCCATCATGCCGAAAACCTCGATGCCGCTGCGGCAGGTAGGATGGCCCGAAATGTTGGCGCTGGTCGAAATAAGCGGCTGGTTCAGCAGCGCCAGGAGTTGGCTGGGGATCTTGGCGGGCGACTGACGCAGCGCCAGCCGGCCAGTATTGCCGGTGACCTTGAGCGGCACCTTGGCGGACGCCGGGACGATGACCGTCAGCGGACCCGGCCAGAAGCGCCGAGCCAGCAGGAAGAAGCGGTTACTCAACTCGGCAGCCAGCTCTTCGGCCATCAGCATATCGCCCACCAGGATGGGCAGCGAACGGTGCGGCTCGCGGCCCTTGGCCTGAAATACCTGGCGGACAGCCCGCAGATTGTACGGATCGGCAACCAGCGTATACAGGGCGTCGGTGGGGATCGCCACCACCTTGCCGGCGCGTACGGTGGCGGCGGCGCGCTCCAGCATCTCCGGTTGCGGCGCCTCGGGATCTATCTCGAGCAGGTCGGTAGCCATTATTATTTGCGATTTTAGCGGGGGCCCAGAGCCTCGGCCACGTCCAGGGCCATTTGGTAGCGCCCGAACGGCGCACTTAATTGTACGCCTTCTACCATCCCCCGTACACGCCCCGCCATCTCGCGCCCGATGGCGATGCCTTCCGCGCGGGCCTCTTCGGCGCTCTCCGCGCCTCGCATGCGGTCCATGTACTCGTCCGGAACGGGCACCCGAAGCTCGTTTACCATAAACTCGGCGTTGCGGAAACTGGTGAGCGGCCAGATGCCGCAGATGACCGGGATTTTGACGTGCGCGATGCGGCGCAGAAAGGCTTCCAGCAGGTTCAGGTCGAAGACCGGCTGCGTGACCACGTATTCGGCGCCAGCCCCCACCTTCCACTCGAAGCGCCGGATCTCCTCCTCCATGTTGGGCGCGCCCGGGTTGGCGCCCACGCCGATCGCCATGGCCGTCTGCGAACCCATGGGATTGCCGCCGATATCCAGCCCGCGATTCAGATTGCTGACGATGTTCACCAACCCGATGGCATCCACGTCGAAGACCGCCGTGGCCTCCGGGTAGATTCCCATGCGCGGCGGATCGCCGGTGATGCAGATCAGGTTGCGCACCCCCGCCATATGCGCGCCCAAAAGCTCCGACTGAATCCCCAGGATGTTGCGGTCGCGGCAGCAGAAGTGATTCACCGTTTCGATCGCGGCCTGCTGCTGGAAGAGCTGGCAGGCGATCAGCGCGCTCATGCGGGCGCTGGCACGCGGGCCATCGGGTACGTTGATGGCGTCGATGCCGTGCGCAGCGCACAGCCTGGCGCCTGCGATCTCACGAGAAGCATCCACGCCCCGCGGCGGCAGAATCTCGACCAGGGCGACGAACTTGCCTTCGGCGAGCTTGGCCCCTAGCTCCGATTTCCGCTCGAGCGGCACCGGAGCGAGCGCGTGCTCCTGAACCCGCGGCTCTGCCACCGCCACGCTCAGGCTCTGCCGCCCCGGCTGCAGCGAGCGCGTTTCCGAGCGAATCAGACGGATGTGCTCGGGGGTGGTGCCGCAACAGCCGCCCACGATCTTGACTCCCGCCCACAGCAGGCGCCGCGCGTATTGCGCGATATACTCCGGCGAACCGAGATAGATATTGCGGCCCTCGACGCGCATGGGCACGCCGGCGTTGGGCATGGCGCTCATCGGCTTGGAGGAGAACGCCATCATCTGCTCGATGGTTTCGAGCATGGCCTTGGGACCCACCGAGCAGTTCAGGCCGATCGCGTCCACCGGCAGGGCGTCCAGGGCGCGCGTGAAGGTTTCCGTACCGGCGCCTCCCGGCAGGTTGCCGTAATCGTCGATGGTCACCTGGGCCAGCACGGCCAGCTCGGAGCCGGCCACATCGCGCGCCGCCAGCACGGCTTGGCGCAGCTCATCGAGGTTGGCGAAGGTCTCCAGAATCAGCAGGTCTATGCCGCTCTCCACCAGGCTTTCGATCTGCTCGCGAAAGGCCGCGCGGGCTTCCGCGAAGGAGGTGGGGCCGAGCGGCTCGATGCGCACGCCCAGCGGCCCCACGGCGCCGGCCACGAACGGCCCACCGCCCGAGGCCTCGCGGGCCAGGCGCACGGCCGCGCGGTTGATCTCCTTCAGCTTCTCGGCGATTCCGAAGGCCGCCAGGCGCATCCGGTTGCCGCCAAAAGTATTGGTCTCCAGAATCTCGGCGCCAGCCTTGACATACTCCTGGTGGATCTGGCGAACCAGGTCCGGCTGCGCGAGGTTGAGCTCGTCGAACGAGCGGTTGATAAACACGCCGCGCGAGTAGAGCATGGTTCCCATGGCGCCATCGGCCACCAGGACACGGCGCGACAACTGGTCACGGAACTCCCCGGCACGGCTGGCGATGGCGTTGTTCATGGAAGAAACGGAACGGACGCATTCATCATACGAAAAGACCGGGGGCCGGCGCACGCGAGCCGGGGCGGCGAGCCGCCAGCTCCGAGAATGCGCCGCGGTACGAGGCGCCAACCATAGAAATCATTGCTTCACGAGCCCAAGGCGAGCCAAGTCTTCGCTGGTCCACCCGGCCTGAACTTCGATTATCTTCTGCAGCGTCTTAACGGAAAACGTATCCCCGCCCGCGTGCGGGGCCACGGTGACGCGCCGGCCATCCGCGTGGCGATAGCGCTGGTGCGATCCCTTCTGGCGCACGAAATTGAAACCGTCGCGGCAAAGTGCGGCCACCAGTTCCCTGGCCGTGAGCGAACGTAGGCCCCGGTAGTCGATGGCCATCCACTAAACCGTGACCGCGATACGGGGATCTTCCGCGGGCACCTCGACCACTTCCACCTGGTCCGAGGGGCCGTCCGGCAGCGGCTCGCCGTCTTCGATCGACTCCTGCACGATCATGCGGACCACTTCGTTGATATTGCGCAGCGCCTCGTCCCGGGTACGGCCGGAGGTGGCGGCGCCTATCCGTTCGAGTGCGGGACAGTACGCGTGCCACGCTGGATTGCCCACGGCATCCTCGTCCGATTCCACCACCACTTTGAACGTATAAGTCTTCATGCGGGCGAGATCCTTCTTTGGTATTCATTATAGCCGCGAGCCGCGCTGGCCGTCCCGCACGTCGCTCCACGTTATAATCGCTTCGAGTGGATGTTTTTGAGGAGATCGTGCGCCTGCACCGTCTGGGACAGAAGTGTGCGCTGGCGACCATCGTCGAGGTGCGCGGATCCATCCCCAGCTACGAAACCGCTAAGATGCTGGTGCGCGCGGATGGCTCCATAGTCGGCACCATTGGGGGCGGCTGCGTGGAGGCGGAGGTTTGGGATGCCGCCCGCGAGGCCATCGAAACCGAAAGGCCTAAACACCTCAGCTTCAACCTGGGGCAGGACGCGGCCTACGATAACGGGCTGATTTGCGGAGGACAACTGGACGTGCTGGTGGAGCCGTTGCTGCCGGTGCCGCGCGCCTTCATCTTCGGCGCGGGCCACATTTCGAAGA
>CAYRWE010000305.1:0-5917 GCA_964427655.1 uncultured Solibacteraceae bacterium
AACCGGAACGTTCTACTTTGCTGGAAAGCGGAACTTTCTATTTTGCCTTGACATGCCCGTGCCGGCCTCTTCGGCACTGGCCAGCGTGACGGCCGCCGCAGCCACGTCTTCCTGGCTATCGATGCCGGTTTCCGCCAGGGTACGAGTCAGCTCGAGAGTGTTTCGATAGGCCGCTATGGTGCGGTTATAGAGGTCCTGCAAGGCGTCCTGGCCGCGAAGTTCGAAATAGTAGACCGCCAGATCGGCCTGCTCGGTCAGGCGCTCGTTTTCCAGATCCGCCGCGCTGACTTGAGAGGCATATCGATACTCGCTTACCGTGTTGCGGATACGGCCAAATAGGTCGGGCTCCCACGAAGCTCCGAGAGGCAGCGAGTATAAGTTGTACGAGTTACCGCCGCTCCCCGCGGCCGCCACCGCGGTGCCGGTGGTGCCTCCCGCGGGCACGGTGTAGGAACTGCCGCCGGTATGCGTCCCGCTGATCGCGGGATTCACCGTCACGGTCGGAAAGTAACTGGCGCGAGCCTCTCGCACCAGGGCGCGGGCCGCCATGAAGTTCTGGAAGTACTGGGCGATATTCTGGTTATCGATATTCAACCGTTCCTCGAGCGCATTCAGTTCAGTCTCGTGGAACATCTCCCACCACTTGCCCTTGAGTACCGCGTCTTGCGGCTTCGCGGGCCGCCAGGCATCCGGCGCCGAACAGTAAGCGGCCGGCGCGGACTCCTTGTACGCCGGCGGAGCGGGAATCGCGGGCTTGTTATATTTCGGTCCCATGTTACACCCGCTGAGCATGACGGTACATACACAGGGGGCCCACAACTGAGTCCACTGTTGGCGGAGCCGGGCCAGATTGGAGCGCTCGGGTCTCATAGTATTCGCATCGCTCACCGGGCCGGCTCTCCGGCCGGCGAGAGATGATTTCCTCCGAGCTTCAGCCGCAATTTGTCCATCAACAGATAGATAACCGGAGTGGTGTAGAGCGTGAGAATCTGGCTGACAATCAGGCCGCCTATAATCGAGATCCCCAGCGGGCGGCGCAGCTCCGACCCCATGCCCGTCCCCACGGCCAGCGGAACGGCTCCGAAGAGCGCCGCCATGGTGGTCATCAGGATGGGGCGGAAACGCAGCACAGACGCGTCGAAAATCGAGTCCCGCGTATTCCTGCCTTCGTTGCGCTCGGCGTTCAGCGCGAAATCGATCATCATGATGGCGTTCTTCTTTACGATGCCGATGAGCAGAATGATGCCGGTGATCGACATAACATCCAACTCCGACCGGGTGAGCATCAGCGCCATGATGGCCCCCAAGCTCGCAGGAGGCAGAGTGGAAAGAATGGTGATGGGATGAATCAGGCTCTCATAGAGGATTCCGAGCACCAGATACACCGCCAGGACCGCGGTCAATACCAGGTAAGGTTCGGTGGTAAGCGATTGTTCGAAAGCTTCGAGCGTCCCGGAGAACTGGCCGTGGATGGATTGCGGCATGCCAAGCCTGCGCTGAATATCGTCGATATCGGCGGCCGCCTGTCCGAGCGAGAAGCCGGGCGCGAGATTGAACGACACCGTTACCGAGGGGAACAGCCCGGTGTGATTCACGGCCACCGGAGAGGTGGAGGGAGCGTATTTGGCGACGATATTCAGGGGGACCGCGCCGCCACCAGTGGTGGGGATGAGATAAGTGTCCTCGAGCCCCAGCGGCGATTGCCAGTACTTAGGAGCCACTTCCATTACCACGTAGTATTGGTTCAGCTCCGTATAAATCGTCGAGACCTCGGATTGACCGAAGGCATGATACAGCGTACTGTCGAGCAGCTCCGGCGTGATGCCGAGCCGCGCCGCAGTCGGGCGGTCGTAAGTAAGCTCCGCCTGAAGGCCGTGATTCTGCTGGTCCGTATTCACGTCTGCAAACGTCGGTGAGTGACGCATCTGCTGTAACAATAGCGGGCCGAATTTCTGCAAGTCTTCGCTCGTCTCGGCCTGCAGCGTGTACTGATAAGCCGCGTCGGCCTGCCGCCCGCCCACGCGAATATCCTGCACCGCTTGCAGATATGTGGCGGCGCCGGGCACGCGCGCCAACTTCGGACGCAGGCGGTTGATGATCTGCTGCGCGCTCACCTTGCGTACGTCGAGCGGCTTCAGGGCGACAAACGCAAAGCCGGCATTGGTGGCGCCCTGGCCGCCCGTGAATCCCATCACGTTATCCACTCCGGGATCCGCCTTGATGATGTTGACCGACTGCTGCACGGCGCCCCGCATCGCATAGAATGAGGTGTCCTGCGGCCCCTGCATTCCACCCATCATGGCCCCCGTATCCTGCTGCGGAAAGAATCCCTTGGGTATCTTCTGCATCAGTACGACATTGAGACCGAGGCTGAACAGGAACAGACACAACACCAGCGCGGGATGATCGAGAACCCAGGTGAGGCTGCGGCGATAGCCCTCCAGCAGAAAGCTAAACATCCGTTCGCTCCAGCGGTACACTCTTCCGTGCCGGATCTCCCGCTCGGGCACCAGAACCCGCGAGCACATCATCGGAGTGGTCGTCAGGGACACGATCATCGATACGAGAATCGCGGAGGATAGCGTAATCGCGAACTCCCGGAAGAGCCGCCCGACGATGCCTCCCATTAATAGCAGCGGAATGAATACCGCGATCAGCGAGATACTGATCGAAAAGACCGTGAAGCCGATCTCCTGCGCGCCCTTCAGAGCGGCCTCGATGGAACCAAGCCCTGCCTCGATATGGCACGTGATGTTCTCCATGACCACGATGGCATCGTCCACCACGAACCCGCTCGAAATGGCCAGCGCCATGAGCGAGAGATTATCGAGCGAGAATCCGCACAGATACATCACCGCGCAGGTACCGATCAGCGAAACCGGCACGGCCACCGCGGGGATCAAGGTCGCATGTAAGTTCCGCAAAAAGAGGAAGACCACCAGGACCACCAGCACCACCGAGATGAGTAGGGTCAGCTCGATATCGACGACCGATGCCCGGATCGTCAGCGTTCGGTCCAGGATCGTGACCAAGTGCTCGCCGCGCTTGATGGTCGCTTGTAGCGATGGAATGGCGGCCTTGACGGCGTCCACGGTGGTGATGATGTTGGCTCCCGGCTGGCGAAATATGATCATGTTGACCGAGGGTTTGCCGTTCAGGAAGCCCGCCTGGCGCACGGTCTGCTGCGAATCGATGACATCAGCGACGTCTTGCAGCCGAACCGCGCCGCCGTTGTGGTAGCCCACCACGATGGGCCTGTAGTCGGCGGCTTTCGAGATCTGGTCGTTGGCCAGAATATCCGCTGTGAACCTGTCGTTGTGAATCTGGCCTTTGGCCGAGTTCGAATTCTGACCTGCCACCACCTGCTGCACCGTTGGAAGGCCAATGCCATAACTGGCAAGTTGGGTCGGATTGAGCTCGATGCGCACGGCGGGCAGCGATGCCCCCACTGTCAGCACCTCACCCACTCCGGTGACCTGCGAGATGCGCTGCTCGATCACCGTGGAAGCTTCATCGTACAGCGTGGGAACGTCGTAGATATCCGATTGCAGCCCCAACACCAGAATCGGCGAATCTGCGGGGTTCACTTTTCGATAAGTCGGGTTAGCCGGCAAATTTGCAGGCAGATAGGTGCGCGCGGCATTAATGCCCGCCTCCACGTCGCGCGCGGCGCCGTTGATGTCGCGGTTGAGATCGAACTGCATGGTGACGCCGGTTGTCCCCAGCGTGCTCGACGAAGTCATTTCGGTCAAACCGGCTATGTGGCCGAACTGCCGTTCGAGCGGTGTGGCTACCGAGGACGCCATGATCTCCGGGCTTGCCCCGGGCAGGGCGGCCGCCACCGTGATGGTCGGAAAATCGACCTGCGGCAGAGGCGATACCGGCAGGACCACGAAAGCGATGGCTCCCGCAATCGCCACCGCCGCGGTGAGCAGTGTGGTGGCGACCGGCCGTTCGATGAAGAGGCGCGAGGGATTCATGCCCGCTCCGGAGCCGGTGCGCCGCCGCCCGATGGGCGTCTCCTGCGCCCGAACCGCGCGCCCAGGTTATCGAAAAAGATGTAGATCACCGGCGTCGTATACAGCGTGAGTACCTGGCTGACCAGCAGACCGCCAACCATGGCGACGCCCAGGGGCTTGCGCAATTCCGAGCCGAGGCCCGTGCCGAAGGCCAGCGGAAGGCCGCTGAGCAGCGCCGCCATGGTCGTCATCATGATCGGGCGGAAGCGCAGCAGCGAGGCCTGGTAGATTGCGTCCGTGGCGTTCCGGCCTTCCCTCCGCTCGGCTTCGAGCGCGAAATCCACCATCATGATGCCGTTCTTTTTTACGATGCCGATGAGCAGGATGATGCCGATGATGGCCACTATGTCCAGGTCCAGATGGAAGAACAGCAGCGCGAGCAGGGCGCCCACGCCTGCCGAGGGCAGCGTCGAGAGAATGGTAATCGGGTGGACGAAACTCTCGTAGAGCACGCCCAGAACGATGTAGACCGTCACCAGTGCGGCCAGAATCAGCAGGCCCTCATTGCTTAGCGAACTCTCGAAAGCCGCAGCGGTGCCCTGGTAGTTTGCAACTACGCTGGCCGGAATCTTCGCATCGGCGATCGCGTTTCGCATCGAGTCCAGAGCCTGCCCCAGCGAATACCCGGGAGCCAGGTTGAACGAGATCGTGACGGCCGGAAACTGCCCCTGCCGATTGACCGAGAGCGCTTCGCTGCGCGTCTGGAAACGCGTGAAGGCGCTCAAGGGCACGGGCGATGGCACGCTGACGCCCGCCGCGCTGGCGCCCCCTCCGCCTCCGCCCGTGGCTCCCGAGGCCGCCGCAACCGACGTCGCCGGCCGCGAGGTGCCGCTCACCGAAGTCGCGGCGCTCGACGAGACGCTCGCCGTAGTGAGCACCGTCGCGGAAGTGCCGGCATTCGAAATCTCCGAGAGTGCGGAGGTGATGCTGGCCGGCGCCGCGCTCGCGGCGCTGCTCTGAGCGGCGAGATTTCCGGAGGCCAGCACAGTGGGCGGATCGGATATGGCCGAGGTGGCGGCCGCCGGCGTCAAGAGCCCATTGCCCGGCGAAGCCGTCACTCCGGAGCCGGCTCCCGACGAAGAGCCGGCGGAGTTCGACACCGGCCCGGAAGATGAAGCCGGGCCGCCGTTCAACGTCGATTGGACGTAGAGATCGCGCAAATTTCGAGGGTCCGTCTGGAACTGCGGCTCGGCTTCCAGGATGATGTGATATTGATTCAGATCCGTGTACAGCGTGTTGATCTCCCGCTGTCCAAAGGCGTCGTAGAGAGTATTGTCGATGGTTTGCGGCGTGATGCCGAAGCGCGAAGCCGTAGCGCGGTCGATCGTCACCGATTGCGCCACGCCGCCCAGTTGCCGGTCGGTCGCCACGTCCGCCAGTTGCGGAAGGTTCTTGAGCCTTGCGACCAGGTGGTCCACCACCGCGTTCAGCTCGTCCTGGTTCGGATCTTCGAGCGTATATTGATACTCGGTGCGGCTCACCCGATCGGCGACCGTGAGGTCCTGCACCGGCTGCATGTAGAGCTGGATGCCGGCCACCTTGCTCAGTTTCGGCCCCAGCCGGCTGATTACTTCCATAGAAGAGACACCGCGCTCGGCAAGCGGCTTCAGGTTGATCTCGATGCGGCCGCTGTTCAGGGTGGTATCGGTTCCATCGGCGCCGATAAAGGAGGACACGCTCTCGACCGCCGGATCGGCCAGCAGCACCTCGACCAAATCCTGCTGCTTCTGCTGCATCGAATTGAACGCGATGGAGGCTTCCGCCTGCGATATGCCCTGGATAATTCCGGTATCCTGCGTGGGAAAGAAGCCCTTGGGAACCACATCGTAGAGGAGCACCGTGAGCGCTAGTGGTCTGCGGCAAGCAGATCAACGATTATCCAACACTGCGCGTGCGCG
>CAYRWE010000306.1:0-5834 GCA_964427655.1 uncultured Solibacteraceae bacterium
CCATCAGCCGGATCTCGCCCTCGCTGGGCGCCACCAGCCGCAGGATCATGCGCGCAAGCGTGGTCTTGCCGCTGCCCGACTCGCCGACGATCGCGAACACCTGCGGCTCGGCGGTCAGCGTGAGCGTGACATCGTCAACCGCGGCGAAGCGGCCGCGCGAGAACAGCCCGCCACGTCGGTAGGTCCGCCGCAGGCCTAGCACTTCAAGCAGGGGAGATCCGGACATGCTGCCTCAGCTGAAATGACAGGCCACCGGCCAGCCCCGGCCGCGCGGCGCCAGCGCCGGTTCGGTCTGCTGGCAGATCGCCTGGGCGGCCGGGCAGCGGTCGGCGAAGCGGCAGCCGCGCGGCAGCGCGGTCAGGCTGGGTGGTCGGCCCTCCAGGCCGGTCCTTTGGCTGCGCTGGCCGACTCGCGGCATGGCACCGATCAACGCCTGCGTGTAGGGGTGCTGCGGAGCGGCGAACACCTCGCTCGTCCGCCCCACCTCCATCAGCGCCCCGGCATAGGCGATGGCGATGCGATCGGTGATCTGAAAATGCACGCCGAGATCATGCGAGACCAGCACCAGCGCATTCCTGAGCCGGCGCTGGATTTCCACCAGCATGATCAGTATGCGCTTCTGCACCACCACGTCGAGCGCCGTGGTCGGCTCGTCGGCAAGGATCAGCCGCGGGTTCGGGAACACCGCCAGCGCCACCAGTACGCGCTGGCGCATGCCGCCGGAAAGCTGGTGCGGATAGGCATCCAGCACGCTGCCCGGCAGCCCGAGCCCGGCCAGGAATTCCTCCAGCCGCTGGCGGATCTGACGCCGCGAGCCATCGCGCATCCGCCTCGGCAGCGCATCGACGATCTGCTTGCCCACGCGCATCACCGGGTTCAGCACGCTCATCGAACCCTGCGGCACGTAGGAAATCATGTTCCACCACAGGTCGCGGAAGTGCTGCGCCTCGCGTTCGACCGCCGCACCCGTCGCCGGATCGGTGAAGCGTGCGCTGACCGCCCCGCTCTGCAGCCTGAGCCCGCCCGAGAAGTCGCCGTACAGCGTGCGCAGCAGGGTTGACTTGCCGCAGCCTGACTCGCCGGCAATGCCGAGGATCTCGTTGTCGCCGACGGTCAGGTCGACATTGTCCACCGCGGCGACGAAGCGCTCGTCGGGACCGTAGCCGGCTCGCGTGCCCTTGAGCGCGATCATGTGCCGCTTCTCCGCGCCGCCGAGCGCATGGCGATCCCGCTGGACAGCAGGAACAGGCCGACGAACAGCGCCACCACCGCGGTAACCGGCGCACCCACCCACAGATAGCGCCTGGCCAGCAGCGCCTGGTACTTGAGCGCCCAGTAGATCATAGTGCCGAGGGTCGCGCGCTGGGCGCTGGAAAGGCCGATCACCGCAAGGCTGGTCTCGGCGGCGATCGCCACCAGGACGGTGTTGATGAAGTTCGCCATCGACCAGCCGGCGATGTAGGGGAAGATGTGCCGCACCAGGATGCGCACGCGCGACTCGCCGCTGAACCAGGCGACGGCGACGAACTGCCGCTCGCGCATGCTGAGCGCGACGGCCCGCACCTGCCGCGCCGGATAGGGCCAGTTGAAGACGATGAGCGTGGCGCCGATGACCGGCAGCGACAACTGGCCCCCGAACAGCGCGGCCAGCAGGATCAGCACCGGCAGGCTGGGCACGCAGACGAAGGCGTCCATGAAGAAGGAGAGCACGCGGTCGATCGCGCCGCCCAGATAGCCGGCCGACAGGCCGGCGAAGACCCCGATCAGCGTCGAGAAGAACCCCGTCACCACGCCCAGCATCAGCGAATTCTGCAAGGCCCAAGTGAGCAGCCAGAAGATGTCCTGCCCGAGGTTGGTGGTGCCGAGCAGGTGGGCGGGCGAGGCCGGCAGGTTGCGCGGCACGCCGTACCAGTGCAGCGGGTCGCCCGGCGCGAGCCACGGCAGCAGCATGCCCACGGCGACGATCAGCACGAGCAGCCCGAGGCCGAGCCAGAGGCGGAGCGGAGCGTTGGCAAGGAGGCGGCTTCGCATGGGCTCACCCGTGCCGGATGCGCGGATCGAACAGCGGGTAGAGCAGGTCGACGATCAGGGTCGCGGTGGCCACCGCGATCACCGACAGGCTGATCGTTCCCATCAACAGGTTGTAGTCGCCCTGCAGGATGGCGGTGTAGATGAGCTGCCCCAGGCCGGGATAGCCGAACAGGATCTCCATGATGATGGCGCCATTGAACATCAGGCCGATCTGCAGCGCCAGGAAGGTGATCTGCGGCAGCAGCGCGTTGGGCAGGATGTAGCGCCAGAGGATACGCGAGTCGCCGAGCCCCTTCAGCCGGGCGTAGCGGACGAACTCCTCTTCCGCCAGCACCGTCGTCTGCGCCTTGCTGCTAATCACCCACCAGCCGAACATCACCACCACGATGGAGGCGGCTGGCAGGATGGAGTTCCACACCACGCTCTCGACGAATGCCCAAGTCCAGGGTGTGCCCTGCACCGACGTGGTCAGCGGGAAGATGTGCCAGACGTAGCTGAACAAGATGCTGAGTACCAGCGCAAGGATATAGTAGGGGATTGGATAGATGACGATGGCAACGCCTTCGAGCACGCGCGAGAGCGTGCGGTCGGGGCGCCACCCGGTGAGCATGCCGACCAGGTTGCCGAGCAGCCAGGCCAGCAACGTCGAGGTCATCAGCAGCCCGAACGTCCACGGCAGCGCATGGCTGATGAGGCTGGAAACCGGCGTCGGGTACATTGCCAGCGACGGCCCGAAATCGCCGGTCAGCGCCACCCGCCGGATGAACCGCCAGTACTGGCTCAGTAGCGAACCGTGCAGCCCGAACGCGTCGGTCAGCGACGCCCTGAGCGCGTCCACTTCCGATGGTGTCATGTACGAGCCGCCGGAAGCCACCTTGGCCAGCATCGCCTCCACCGGGTCGTTGGGCGCGAAGCGGGGCACGAAGAAGATGGTGGTCAGGCCGAAGACGATGACCAGAATCCAGACCAACAATCGTGATGCGATGGTTCCGACCAGCTTCATGGCGCTGCTCCGATCCGCCGCCGAAGGGTTTCAGATGATTTCGAGGTCGTCGCGGTCTGGTAGCTCGGGAAACGGGACGGTGGGAAGCGTCTGGTACCAGTAGGCGACGGAGGCGAAGTCGTCCTTGAGCGGAAGGTAGCGCCGGTCCCGCCGCCAGCCCAGCGATTGCAGCGTCACTCGGAGATCCTCCTTGAAACGGATCGGGTCGGTGATGTGCCAACGGTACATGCCGAACCGCATCTGGGATTCGTAGGCGCCATTTGGCCGGATCACCTGCAGGCCCGAGTACGGGGTGGAGAACTCGGTGTAGGCGCGCGGATAGTCGGCCTCCTGGTGGCCGATGTCGAAGTCATAGGCGCCGCCGAAATAATCTTCCGTGCCGGTGCCGCAGATCGTCGGGAACTCGGCGTCGCCATCCAGGAAGAACTTGATCTCGCCCTCGCCCCACCAGCCCGCGTTGTTGACGCCGCGGGCCAGGTAGGTGCCGACGTAGTGGCCGCTTCCGCGCACGCCGTCGAGGATGGTGTAGTCCTGCTTGAACGGCAACGGGTTGACGCGTCGAAACTGTGCGTGGAAGTAGGCGCAGTCCTCGGGAATCGCGGTCAGCGTGTAGCTGATCTGGTAGTAGCAGGTGACCCGCGCGTCGGAGATGTTGGTCAGCGTGATGCGGGCGCGCTTGCGGAACGGCATCTCCCAGTAGCAGTTGAAGCCGCGCCCTGGATTCACGCACACCGCGAGCGAGTTGACCTGGGCGAACTTCTCCCAGCCCACGGCGAAGAAGTCGCCGGCGGGGCATTCCACCGAAGGCACGCTCTGGTCGTCCCAGTAGAAGCGCAGGATGACGTGCCGCCACATCAGGCAATTGAGGGTCATCCAGATCTGCTGGATCGCGCCGGGCCCGGCGATGTCGGCGAGAGTGAACGTCTCGCCGGGCTCGACCGAGACAGAAGGGGAAATCTTCCACCCCTTGCCGAGACCCACGGCGTGCTTGGCGCCGGTCCCCTCGGTCGCTCTGGCGCCGCCTTCGCGCTCGCCAGTGAAATTTTCCGGCGAGATCGAGCGGCTCTCGGCGTCGGAAAGCCGCGAGAGGTTGCCGAGATGAAGGCCGAGGCCGTCGAATCTGGTCATGAACGACATACCCTGTGTGGTGCCGCGCCTGGGCGGCGATCGGAGATCGGCAAAGCAAGGCCCGGCGGCCTGCTCTGGCTTATCGGCGCCGGTGCCGGGGGTCGTCCGGTCAGGCGCCGGGCCGTCGGACTCGCGCACAATCAGCTCGGCCTGCAGCAGGACGTTGCGTATCTCGGCGGCCTTGCCGGCCAGCAATTGGAGCAGCATGTCCACGATGTGGATGGCGGCCTGCTCGGTGGGCTGGGCAAACGTGGTCAGGGCCGGATGGCTCCAACTGGCGGCCGGCAGATCGTCGAAGCCGATGACGGAGACGTCGTAGCCGGGGCGCAAGCCGGCGTCGGAGGCAGCCCGCAGGGCCCCAACCGCCAGACGGTCGTTGGCGCAGAGGAAAGCGGTCGGCGCGTCGCCACCGGCGAGCAGGTCCGCCGCGAGGCGGTAGCCGTTCTCTTCCGTGGGCTCGGCCTCGCGGCAGGTCGCCGTGGTCAGGCCGCACCGGGCGAGCCCGGCGCGCCAGCCGGCCGCGCGGTTGGTGGCAAAGAAGAGGTTCGACGGGGCATTCAGCAAGGCGATGTGCCGATGGCCGGCAGCGGCGAGACGCTGCACGGCGCTGGTGAAGGCGGCCGCACCGTCCACGTCGACCCAGGGGCACGTGCCGTCGGCCGCGGTCTCTGCGCCACCGGTGCGGCCGTGCACCACGAAGGGCACGGCGTGGGCCTGCAGCCAGGCCACGCGCTCGTCGTTCACGTAGGGGCGGATGAGCACGACGCCGTCCACGCGGCTGCCCTCGACCAGGTGGCGGTGGGCGTAAACCTCTTCCGTTCCCGGCGGGGCGGTGGTCACCAGGAGGTCGAGGGAGGCGCGGGCGAGGGCCGGCCCGATGGCGGCGAGGAAGCGGAGGAAGAACGGCTCCTGGAAGTTGCCTGGGGTGGTGGGCAGCACCACGCCGATGGTGGCGCCCTGGCCACGGCGGAGAGCACGGGCCAGGCGGTTCGGCTGGTAGCCGATCCGTTCGGCCTCGGCGATCACGCGACCCCTGGTCGCTGGTGCCACGTCGGCGAAGCCACCGAGGGCGCGCGAGACGGTGGCGACCGACAGCCCAAGTTGACGCGCGATGCGAGCCAGCGACACCGCAATCTCCCATTCAAAACGTTTCAGGGACTCCTGCAAACGTTTCAGGTGGCTCACTTTAGGCCGTCGGCCCGTCCTGGGTCAACGATGTCGTGGAGGCACGCGCCTGGCGGCTGTGGATCGCTGCCATCAAGGCCGCTGGGGCAAGCCTGAAGTTGCCCCGTTTTCGTGGAGTGGTTGTGTGCTTGGGTGATTACGTTTCCGTGGTGACTGCCTTCATTTGAACTTCGTATGTCATTGGCGATCGGTAGCCCAGGGCGGAGTGCAGCCGGACGGGGTTATACCAGCCCTCGATGGAGCTGAAGCAGGCCATCTTTGCATCGGCTTGGGAGGTGAAGCGGCGGCGGTCCAGCAGTTCGCATTCGAGCGTGGCGAAGGAGCTCTCGCACATGGCGTTGTCGTAGGCGTCCCCGACCGAGCCCATCGAGGGGCGCACGTTGGCCTCGCGGCAGCGGCCACCGAAGGCAAGCGAGGTGTATTGGCTGCCCTGGACGCCCTTCTGTTTGTCAAGCGGCGATCTGGGCCTGGCGTATGGTCCGCTGCC
>CAYRWE010000307.1:0-5758 GCA_964427655.1 uncultured Solibacteraceae bacterium
AAGACAGGCCCATGTCACAACCGGCGTAACCGGCCGAACCTCGGGGCCTCACCTCCGGCCGGACCTGCTCTTACACAGGTGGTAGCACGGAGACAGAAGCTCTTCTCGCGAAACTCTTCAATCATAACGAAACGTGAGAGAGTGTGCAACTGGCTTGTAGTAAAAAGCCCTGGAAGGCGCGCATGAGGCGCCCGCCAGGGCTGAAAAATCGGGCGAAATTGTCCGAATCTTAACTGCCGAGCGCTATTGCCAGGACCGTTACTGCCGTCTCCACTGCCCCCCCACGCTGCCCGGGCCCGCCTTATGGCCGCCGAAGCCGCCCGTTTTGATAGTGTAGCCGGAGGGAACCGTGAACAGCGACGCCGCCGGCTCGCTCTGCGCAATGCTGGTCAGTTCCATATCGGTGGTGCCCCGGCGCGGATCGGTGGTCTTGATCTCGACGGGGACTTTCAGAGCCGTCGAAACCCACACAATGCGCACGCTTTGAATGGGTTGCGAATTGCCGACGGTGCCGGCGGGAATCGTCCACGTGGTCTGGGTTCCGGTGGCGGAGACGTCGTTGACGGTCGCCGTCCCAAGATCCGTGGTAGTCGCCTGAGATCCGCCGGTCCGTGTCGGCGGGGCGGTCGTGGTGCTGCCGGTGCCAGTCGGGGGCTTCGGCAGAGCTATCTGGATGGCCGTCATGGTCGAAGAATTCAACATGTACCGGTAGCCAGCCACCGGGTCGACAATCGTGATTTCCGTAAACGGCTGCTTCCCAGAGGATACCGGCGGGGTCACGGTGGTCGACGAATAGGTGCGGCCCTGGCTATCCCGGGCAACTTGGGAAGTCCGGGTCTGCGAAATCTGGTTCCCATTGGCCAGCGTCTGCTGCGACGCAAACGTCTCGGTAGCCGAATAGGGCGCACCAGTCACCGGCGTGGCGGAAAGACGCGCCCCCATCTGGGACCGAGGGAATCCGAATCCGCGGCCGCCTCCCGGACCCTGCGCCGATAATGTGAGGGCAAACAGCCCGGCAAAACAGATAGCTATAGTTTTGTTCATGCGATCTTTCCCGTTCAAATTAACTGCCTTCCATCTGTTATTGCTCGCGGAGGGCGACAAAGTTCCCAAATTTGTGCCGGGGCGCGGAATGGCGGCATACCGGGCTAAATCTTCCAGATCCCGGATCTGTAACGGTATATTTTCATCGACTGAAGGTCGACGCCGCTCAGACGCGGGCCAGGGCGGCGTCGAGATCGGCGATGAGATCGCGCACGTCTTCGATTCCCACCGAGATGCGGACCAGGTCCGGGGTGATTCCCATGGCCTCGCGCACCTCCCGCGGGATGGAGATGTGCGTCATGGTGGTAGGGTGCTCGATCAAGGATTCTACGCCGCCCAATGACTCCGCCAGGGTGAAGATTTCGACGCCTTCGAGCATGCGGAACACCTCGGCTTCCCCACCCTGCACGCGGAATGAGAACGTTCCGCCATAGCCCGACATCTGGCGCAAGGCGAGGGCGTGCTGGGGGTGCGATTCCAGGCCCGGGTGGTGCACGGCGCGGATCTTAGGATGCGCTTCGAGCCAGTGCGCGATCTCGAGAGCGCCGCGGTTATGAGCCTCCATGCGCACCGCCAGGGTCTTGATGCCCCGCGCTACCAGAAAACAATCGAAGGGCGCCTGGCAGGTTCCCAGCGCGTTTTGCAGGTAGCCGATGCGTTCCCCGAGCGCGGGATCGTCGACCACCACGGCGCCCCCGACCACGTCCGAATGGCCGTTAATGTACTTGGTGGTGGAGTGCACCACGATATCCACGCCGAGCTCGAGCGGCCGCTGGAAGTAGGGAGAAAGAAAGGTGTTATCGCAGATGGTCGGGACGCCCGCCTGGCGGCCGATGCGCGCCACCGCGGCCAGGTCCACCAGGTTCATGCACGGATTGGTGGGGGATTCGATCCAGATGGCCCGCGTGGAAGGCCGCACGGCCGCGCACAGGGCGGCCTCGTCGCGCAGATCGACATATTCCGGCACCAGGCCGCGCTCCTCCAGGATGGCGCTCAGCAGGCGGTAGGTGCCGCCGTACAGATCGTTGTGCACGATCAGGTGGTCGCCGGGCTTGAAGAGCATGAGCACGGTGGCCTCAGCCGCCATGCCGGTACCGAAAGCGAATCCGAAGCGCCCGCCTTCGAGCTGGGCCAGGCAGGTTTCGAGAGCCTTACGCGTGGGATTGCCGCTGCGCGAATAGTCATAGGGGCCGGGCCGGTTGACACCCTGGAAGGCGAACGTGGAGGTCTGGTAGATGGGCGTCATGACAGCGCCCAGGTTGGCGTCACGCTCATGGCCAGCGTGGATCGCCAGGGTCTTGAAATGGTGTTTTGCGGGCACGGGAATGGGGAAGGGCCGAACTTCTATTTGTATCACGGGACGAAGAGAAATCGAGTTTCCTCCCGGCGTGATACCAGCCGATTACACTACGTGCCGGGTAAAGCGCTCGGCTGAGCGCGGCAGGCGTCCCTGGTGGGGTGGCAGGGCCGAGGGCGAGGGCAACCCTCCGCCGGGAACGCCATTCCACTGGCGCGGGAGCGGGTTCAGGGTAATCCAGCGCTCCAGCCGGGGTACCATTCCCAGCCGCAGGATGGCCGGATTCCTGCCGCTCACCCCCAGTAGAACCAGCGCGATAGCCGCGCCGAATAGGATAATTGAGCCGAATGCGGAACGCTTGCGCGAAGTGACCATGGCGATCGCCTGAAACGCGATTGTAGTGCAATTCGCTCACCAGCCGCCGATTCCACCGAAACTGGCGCTTTCGGGAACCGCTTGCCGTGCGCCCGGGGCGACACTGTGGTAACGCCGCGACCGTTTGGCGCATCTCACTGTGCGATGAAATCCGCGAACTCCTTCTCGCGCCGGAAGTTTATCTGGCTCGCGAGCCTTGCCCCGGCGGCCCGCCTGGCCGGCCAGACGCAGACGCCCACGTTCTCGGGCGGCGTTAAAGTGGTCAGCCTGTTCGCCACGGTGCGCGATAAGAATGGCCAGATCGTCCGCGATTTGACCAAGGACGATTTCGTGCTCGATGAGGATGGCCGCCCGCAGACCATCTCCTATTTCTCGCGCGAGAGCGACCTGCCGCTGACATTGGGCCTGCTGGTGGATACCAGCGGCAGCCAGCGCCGCGTCCTGGCCGACGAGCGCAGCGCCAGCTATCGATTTATGCAACAGGTGCTCCGCGAGGACAAAGACCAGGCCTTTGTGTTGCATTTCGATTTCGAGGTGGAGTTGCTGCAAGACCTCACCAACTCGCGCGACAAGCTCGAAAAGGCGCTCGACCTGCTCGATACGCCCCAGATGCAGAGGCAATCCGGGCAGGGCGGCGGATATCCGGGGGGCGGCGGGGGCGGTTACCCGGGCGGGGGCGGTGGTGGCTACCCCGGCGGCGGGCAGCGCGGGCAGCGCGGCGGAGGGACCACGCTCTACGATGCGGTGCTCTTGTCGGGCGACGATCTGATGCGGAAGCAGACCGGCCGCAAGGCGGATATTCTTCTCACCGATGGCGTCGATAACGGGAGCAGGGTGTCGCTGGAGCGCTCGGTGGAGGCCGCCCAGCGCGCCGATACACTGGTCTATTCGATCCTGTTCGCCGATCCCGAGGCGTACGGCAGCCCGTTCGGAGGAGGCGGAGGCGGCTTCGGGGGGAGAGGCATGGGCCGTCACGGTGGCGGGCGGCCGCCCATGATGAACCGGCCGGACGGCAAGAAGGTGCTCCAACAGATCTCGCGCGAGACGGGCGGGCGCTTCTTCGAGGTCTCGAAAAAGGAGCCGATCGGCAAGGTCTACGAACAAATCCAGGAAGACCTGCGCAACCAGTACAGCCTCGGGTATACACCCGACAAATCCGATGCAGGCGGCTACCGCACCATACACCTGACGACCAAGCAGAAGGGGATGATCGTGCAGACGCGCGAAGGATACTACCCGGCCTGAGACTACTGGCCGCCCTGCCCGTACGTGGCGGTGGCGCCGTGCTTGCGGAAGAAGTGGCGGTCGCGCAAGGCGTTCGAGATAGGAGCGGCCAGGGCATCGATCGCCAGGGTCTCGGTGGCCATGGCGGCCAGTTCCTCGAGGATCACAGCCATGTAGGCTGCCTCCGTGGCCGAGCGTCCCCAGGTGAACGGCCCGTGGCCGGCCACCAGCATGGCGGGCGCGGCCAGCGGATCTTCCCCACCCATGCGGCGCACGATGGCGTGGCCGGTGTTGGCTTCGTACTCGCCCGCGATTTCGGGGGCTTCGAGATCCGCGCTCACCGGCACCGGCCCGTGGAAATAATCCGCGTGCGTAGTGCCGAAGCAGGGGATCTCGCGGCGGGCCTGGGCCCATGCGGTGGCGTGGCGCGAATGAGTGTGCACCACACCTCCGATGGTTGGAAAGGCTCGATAGAGCACGACGTGGGTGGCCATATCCGAGGAGGGCCGTAGACGACCCTCGACCACGCGGCCTTCGAGATCGGTGACCACCAGATCGGACGGGGTCATGGTTTCATAGGGAACGCCGCTCGGTTTGATGACGATCAGGCCGGCTTGGCGATCGATGCCGCTGGCGTTACCGAAAGTGTAGACCACCAGGCCGCGGCGGACCAGCTCGAGATTGGCCTCGAAAACTTCAGACCGCAGCGCTTCCAGCATTCTGGCCTCCGCGCGCCGCAGCCGCGATGCGCCGCAGCTCCGGCAGAATGGCGCCGATGGCGGCCGGCTCCGAGCGCCGCTCGCCGAAAGCGAAGTAGAGCTGGCGGTAGAGCGGATACAGCTCCGCGCAAATGGCCGCGGCGCCGGCCTCGGGCTGAATGGTGGTATATCCCGGGCAGAGGGCATCTTGGGCCTCTTCGACGGTCCGGAAGGCGCCCGCGGCGAGGAAGGCGAAGATGGCCGATCCGAGGCTCGTGACGTCGCCGGCCGGCACCAGGATGGGCTTCCCCATTACGTTGGCGTAGACCTGGTTGAGCACCGCGTTGCGCTGCGGGATGCCGCCGCCGTTGATGATGCGGTGCACCGGCACGCCGTACTCCTCCATGCGTTCGAGAATCACGCGCGTGTGGAAGGCGGTGCCCTCGATGGCCGCGAAAAGCTCGTCCTGCGCGGTGTGGGTGAGCCGCCAGCCGAGGGTGATGCCGCCCAGCTCGGGGTTCACGAGCACCGTGCGGTCGCCATTGTCCCAGGTCAGGCGCAGAAGCCCGGTCTGGCCGGCGCGGTAGCGATCGAGGCCCCTCGAAAGCTCGGCGACCGTGGTGCCCGCGCGGCGCGCGATGGCATCGAAGATATCGCCGGTGGCGGAAAGCCCCGCCTCGATGCCGGTGAGCTTCGGATGAATCGAACCCTGCACCACGCCGCAGACGCCGGGGATCAGAGTAGGCTGCTCGCCGATCGCCATGATGCACGTGGAGGTTCCCACCACGTTGACCACGTCGCCCAGCCGCACGCCCGCGCCGATGGCGTCCCAATGCGCGTCGAAGGCGCCCACAGGGATGGGGATGCCGGCGCGCAGGTCCAGCTTCTCCGCCCAAGCCGGCGTCAAATGGCCGGCGATGCGATCCGAGGTGGCATAGGTGCCCCCCAGCTTCGCGCGTATTCCGGCGAAGAGCGGATCGACGCCCGTGAGGAACTGCTCGGGCGGCAGACCGCCCAGATCGCGGTTCCACATCCACTTATGGCCCATGGCGCAGACGCTGCGCGGGACCGCGGCGGGGTCCGAGATGCCGCACAGCACGGCCGCCACCATGTCGCAATG
>CAYRWE010000308.1:0-5755 GCA_964427655.1 uncultured Solibacteraceae bacterium
CGTCGCCGATCGAATAGTTGCGGATGTGCCCGATGTGCAGCGTGCCGCTGGGGTATGGCAGCATTTCGAGAACGTAATACTTGGGCCGCGTGGAATCTTCCTCGGCCTTGTAAAACGTCGCGTTCTCCCAGCGCGCGAACCACTTGGATTCAATTTGTTGATGGTCGTAGGGCTTTTCGGGCATAGATAGAAAAGAAATACAGGGGTGAAATTCCATCGTAACAGAAGCCACCACATGAGGCCGTTTCGGCAAGCTCTGAGCTTGCCCCACCAGGCCCGCTGAGCGCCAGCCCTCGGGACCTCCGCTTCCTCTGGGATCTCAGGTGTTGCCTTTTGCTTCTCCGCGTTCCTCCGCGTCTCCGCGGTGAGCTTTTTTGGGCCGCTTCCGGGCGAGCTAAACCAGGATTGTTCATCTTCTCGCGCCAGCTCTTGCGTGTCTTCACGGTTTGCCCTCCTCCGCTTGCGTCAGCCGCTCGAAGCGCGCGAAATCGTTGCCGATCGCCATGGCCAGCGCCAGCAGCTTCTCCAGACCTTCCTGCACACTGCCGAATTCCACCGTGATGGCGCCCGGCCCCACGTGCACGCCGCGGGGCAGATCGTCGAACTCCTGCTTCGAGATCGCCTGGGGCGCCTCCACCACCACGTGAGGCGTTTCGAGCCAGGCCTGGCGGAGCTTCTCGAGCTGTTGCGCCAGTTGGCGGCGGCGCCGCTGCTCGTAATAGGCCGCCTCGCCATGCGCCAGTTGCTTCAGCCGCGCGATGAGCTGGTCGCGATCCGCCAGCCCGCTGGCGCCGATCTGCTGCGTAACGCACGGTTGCAGGATCTGTTGCGCGCGCCGGCGCCCCACGCCCAGCAGGCGCTCGAGCCCGGCGCGGTCGATCCAGGGCTGCGGCAGGGCCTCGAGCTCGGCGATGACCTGGTCGAGACGGCCGAACCAGATGGGTTTATCGGGCATGGGCCAGAGACTCAGGATAGCGTGAATCCGGCCTCGCCAAATCCGCCTTGCACGGCATATTTGGAAGCCTTACACTCTTGAATTCAACTGGAATCGGAGGAGGTGCGCAGTGAGAAATCCGCGTGTGTGGGCCATGGCCGCCGTTGGCGCGCTCGTGGCAGTCGCCGTCGCTTGCACGGCCACGAAACCCAAGGTGACGGTCGATCCCGCTCGCCTGGAGGTCTTCAAAGCCCTGCCCGCGTCCATGGAGAGCGCCGACAATCCCCTCACGGACGAAAAGACCAACCTGGGCCGCCTGCTTTATTACGAACCGCGGCTCTCCAAAGGCCAGGACGTCTCCTGCAATACCTGCCATCAGCTGAGCAAATATGGCGTGGATTCGGAGCCCGTCTCGACCGGTCACAAGGGGCAGAAGGGGACCCGCAACGCTCCCACGGTCTATAACGCCGCCGGTCACTTCGTGCAGTTCTGGGACGGGCGCGCCGCCAGCATCGAGGAGCAGGCTAAAGGACCCATGGTGAATCCGGTCGAGATGGCCATGCCGGACGCCCGGCGCATCGCCACGGTGTTGAAGTCCATGCCCGAATATGTGGCGGCTTTCCAGAAAGCTTTCCCCGGCGAGAAAGACCCGGTCACCTACGACAACGCCGGCAAGGCTATCGGCGCATTCGAGCGCAAGCTGGTCACGGTCTCCCGCTGGGATAAATTCCTGGCCGGCGACCAGACCGCGCTCACGGCCGCCGAGCTGGCGGGTCTCAACAAGTTCCTCGATACCGGCTGCCAGACGTGCCACAACGGCGTATACATGGGCGGCAGCATGTTCCAGAAGCTGGGCCTCGTGAAGCCGTGGCCCGAAAGCGCGGACCAGGGCCGCTTCGCCCTCACCAAGCAGGATTCCGACAAGATGGTCTTCAAGGTTCCCGGCCTGCGCAACATCGAGAAGACCGCTCCTTACTATCACGATGGCTCGGTGAAGACGCTCGATGAAGCCGTGGCCAAGATGGCTGAGCACCAGTTGGGCAAACCGCTCGCCAAGGAAGACGTCGATTCCGTGGTGACCTTCCTGAAGACGCTCACGGGCCAGCTTCCGGTCGAGTACATCAAGGCGCCGGAGCTGCCCAAGAGCACGTCCAAGACGCCGCCGCCCGACAAGACATAAGTGGGGCATGCTTTAGCTTGCCATCCAACCCAACGCCGGACGCGCAAAACCCGCAGGCGGCCGCGCAAAAATTACGCTCCGGCGCGCTATCTGGCTTGTTTGCCGAGCCCCCCGGATTGGCAGCCCAGGTGCTACCCGTTCTCTTCCGGCGCGAGCCTTCGGGCTTGAGCCGGACCTCTGTACGGTAGCTCACGGTTCAAATGGAGAAGAAGTCCGGCACATTCTGGGCGGGCTGGCGGGAACGCGTGCGCGCCTTGCGCAATATACCGCCGCTGGTCCAGATCGTCTGGGAATCCGGACGCGCGGTGGTCTCCGCCGGATTGGTTTGCCGGCTCATCGCGGCACTGGTTCCGCTGGCCATGCTGGCGGTCTCGAAGCGCATTCTCGATGCCGTGCAGGCCCACTTCGCGGGGCACGCCCTGCCCGCGAATTTCTGGTATCTGGTGGGCGCCGAATTCGCGCTGGCCGCGCTGGGGGCCATCCTGGGCCGCGCCAGCGGATACTTCGATTCGCTGCTGGCCGATCGCTTCACGCGCCACGTGAGCATCCGCGTGATGGAGCATGCCTCGCGGCTCGACCTGGCCTCTTACGAAGATCCGGTCTTCTACGACAAGCTGGAGCGAGCGCGCGTGCAGGCCACCGACCGCATCGCCATGATCCAGGCGCTTGGCGCCGTGTTGCAGCAGATCCTCGCCGCTGTCAGTCTCTCGCTGGGAATCGTGTGGTTCTCGCCCTGGCTGCTGGTGGTGCTGGTGCTGGCGGTGGTGCCGGCGTTCCTGGGCGAAAGCCACTTCGCGTTTCTGGGGTACGCCCAGAACATCCGCCAGACGCCCGTCAAGCGGCAGCTCGATTATCTGCGCCTCCTGGGCGCCAGCAAGGAATCCGCCAAGGAGCTGAAGCTGTTCGCGTTGAGCGGCTTCCTTTCGGGCGAGTACGCGCGCCTGGCCGGCCAGATCTACGATCAAAACGTGCGCCTGGCGCGGCGGCGTCTATGGGCCAGCGCCGTGCTTTCGCTGCTCAGCACGGGCGCCTATTACGGAGCCTACGCCTACGTGGTCTACCGCACCGTGACGGGCGCGCTCACATGGGGTTCGCTGCAATTCCTCGCGGGTGCTATCGCCGGCGCCAGCAATAACATACAGAGCATTTTCTCGACATTTTCTAGTATCGCCGATCAATCCCTGTTCCTGACCGATCTGGTGGAGTTCTTCCGCGTGGGACCCCAAGTCGTTTCAAAGCCCGGCGCGCTGCTGGCGCCGCGCCCCATCCGCCAGGGCTTCCTGTTCGAAAAAGTCTCCTTCACCTATCCCGGCACCCAGCGCGTGGTGCTGGATCGCTTCGATCTGCGCATCGAAGCCGGCGAGCGCATCGCCTTGGTGGGCGAGAACGGCCAGGGCAAGACGACATTGGTGAAACTCCTCGCGCGCCTTTACGACCCCACCAGCGGCCGCATCCTTCTCGATGGCATCGATCTGGCCGAATACAGCGTGGAAGACCTGCATAGCCAGATCGGGGTGATCTTCCAGGATTTCATGCGCTATGAGATGACCGCACGGCGCAACATCGCGGTGGGCCGCATCGACGACGCGTCCGATCCCGCTATCCAGGCTGCCGCGCGCAAAAGCCAGGCCGATGCCGTGATCCGCCGGCTTCCCGCAGGATATGACCAACTTTTGGGGCGCCGCTTCGAGGGTGGCGTGGACCTTTCGGGCGGCGAATGGCAGCGCGTGGCGCTGGCGCGGGCCTATCTTCGCGACGCCCAACTTTTGATTCTCGACGAGCCCACGGCCTCGCTCGACGCCCGCTCCGAGTACGAGGTCTTTCAGCACTTCGCCGAGCTGACCGAGGGCAAGACGGCCTTGCTCATCTCGCACCGTTTCTCGACGGTGCGGATGGCGGACCGCATTCTGGTCCTCGAAGACGGCCGCATCGCCGAGCAGGGAAGCCATGCGCAACTCGTCGCCCTGGGCGGGCGCTATGCGGGCCTCTTCGAATTGCAGGCTTCGAGTTACCGATGACACTCGACTTGGAATCCAAACCGGCCGCCGCGGAGCTGGAGCGCTGGCGCGAGCGCGGTGCAGGCCTGGCGAAATCCGTCCAGTCCATACGGCCGCAAGGACGCCGCTTGCGCCGGACCGATCGGAACCGGCAGATCCAGACAGTCGTCGCCCGCGCCGCTCGCGAGCCCAAGTCCGAGAACGCGGCTTGTATTCTCGATAGCGTCCGCCTGATCCGCGGCGCCGAGAAGGTCACGCGCGATTTCCCTTCCGACCTGCACCGCTATCCAGCCGCCACGGACGATTCCGGCCGCGAAACGCCGCGCGTGTGCCTGGTGGCGCACGAGTATCTGAAACACGCCGGCAACCAGTTCAGCGAGCCCACCCTGATCGCATTTCTGAATGGCTACCAGGATGCCGCCGGCCTCGAGATCCGCGAAATTTGGGGCCTGAAACCGGCCCTCCAACTGGCGCTGATCGACCGCCTCGCTTCGGGGCCGGCGCCCGAGTGGCCGGCGCTGGTCATGAGCCTCCGCCACCTCGCCGAAACCTCCTGGAGGGATCTGGTCGAAAGCGCCAGCCACACACATGGCGTGCTCGAACGCGATCCCGCGGGCGCGTATGCGCGCATGGATTTCGCCAGCCGCGATCTCTACCGCACGGCCATCGGTAAGCTGGCCCGGCATAGCCGGCTGAGCGAAACCGAGATCGCCGAGACGGCCCTGGCCATGAGCCTAGCCGCGCAGGCCGCCTCGGATGGCTCGCGAGCGTCCGCGCGACAAACGCACGTCGGCTATTACCTGGTGGACGCGGGATTACCGCAGCTTGAAACCGCGATCGGCTACCGCGCTCCGCTCGGCCGCCGCATCACCCGCATGGTGGAAGCGCGCCCGGCGGTCTTTTACCTGACTTCCATCGAACTGCTCACGTTCCTGATCGTGGTGGGATTGCTGGCGGGGGTCGGCACGCTGACGCCCATCTTCGCCGCGCTGCTGCTGCTCCTGCTGCCGGCCTCCCAGGCCTCCGTGGATTTCGTGAATAACCTGGTGACTTTCCTGCTGCCGCCGCGTGTGCTGCCTAAGCTGGATTTCTCCGAGGGCATCCCCGAAAATTGCGTCACACTGGTGGCGGTTCCTTCGCTGCTTCTCTCCGAGACCCAAGTTCACAGCCTGGCCCTGGATTTGGAAATCCGCTACCTGGCCAACCGCGATCCGCATCTGCATTTCGCGCTGCTGACGGATCTCCCGGATTCCGACGAGCGCGTCGACGATCGCAATCGCCTGGTGGAAGTTTGCAGCCGTCTCATCGAAGGCATGAATCGCCGCTACCGCCGCGACGGGCGCTCACCCTTTTTCCTGTTGCACCGCGACCGCGCCTACAACCAGGTGGAGGACCGCTGGATGGGTTGGGAGCGCAAGCGCGGCAAGCTGCTCGATCTGAACCGCCTGCTGCGCGGCACCTTCGACGCTTTTCCGGTGAAGGTGGGCGATACGCCGCTGCTGGCCGGCGTGCGCTACGTGATCACGCTCGATTCCGATACCCAGCTTCCTCGCGGTTCGGCGGCGCAGTTAGTGGGCGCGCTGGCGCATCCGCTCAACCAGGCGGTGGTCGATCCGGCCAGCCGCATCGTCGTGGAGGGCTACG
>CAYRWE010000309.1:0-5744 GCA_964427655.1 uncultured Solibacteraceae bacterium
ATTCCGTTCGCACCCTGACGCACGGCACCATCAACCACGGCGAGGAGTATCTGAATCCCGCCCGCCGCCGGCTGGCCACCACCTACTACGGCCCCGATACGGGCGTGGGCGTGGCCATACGCGATAAGGAAAAAACCGGCGCCATCCGCGTCGGCGTGGTGGGCCTCGGCACCGGAACCATCGCCTCCTACGCGCGCCTGGGGGATTATTACCGCTTCTACGAACTCAATCCGCTGGTGCCGCCCATCACCCGCACGCAATTCTTTTTCGTGCCGGATGCCAAAGGCAAGGTGGAGATCGCCATGGGCGACGCCCGCCTGACCCTGGAGCGCGAGGCGCCCGAGAATTTCGACGTCCTGGCCGTGGATGCCTTCTCGAGCGACTCGATCCCCGTGCACCTGCTGACGCGCGAAGCCATGGCGCTGTTCTTCCGCCATCTCAAGCCGGATGGCATCTTGGCCGTGCACATCTCCAATCGCTATTTGGATCTGGAGCCCGTGATACAGGCCGAAACGCGGGCCGCCGGGAAGGTCGCGCGCGTGGTGGATACCGATGACGACGACTCCGTGGACGTTTTCGGCGCCACCTGGGTGCTGGTGACCGCGCCCCAGCCGGGCTTCGACACGGATGTCAAGACCGCGTCGGTCGAGATCGACTCGAAGAAAAAAGCCGTGCGCCTCTGGACCGACGACTACAGCAACCTATTTCAGATCCTGAAATAGGGTTAGAATAAGCTGTCCGCGTCCATACTATCAAATTGTCCTGAATCGGACGTTTTGATCTGTTACCATCAGACTGCCGAGGCACACATGGACGCCGGAAATTCGTTCCAGAAAACCGCTGTATTAGCCCTTCTTCTCATGCTGATGGCCGCCACGGCATCGGCCCAGAATCTGCTCGTGGCTGTGCCGGGGGGAACTCCCGCCAGCGCGCTCCAGGTTCAGGTGAGCAACTGCACCGAATACTTTCAGGCCGTGAACCTGACCACCAGTTCCGGATCGGCTAACTTCAGCGTTAACGTTTCCTACGCGAGCTCGACACCAAACTGGTTGAGCGTTTCGCCGCTGTCGGGAAGCGCGGGCAGCACGCCCACGCAACTGAACCTTAATTTGGCACATAGCGGCCTCGGTTCGTATCCCGCCGCCACGGTCACGATCACCGCACCCGGCTATGGCACCGCCAGCGTTATCGTAACGCTGACTTCCAGCACGAGTTGCGGCGCCAGCAACACGCTCACGCTGAGCCCGGGCACCCTTAGCCTGAGTCCGACGACCACCACCGGCACCCTCACCCTTGGCAACGGCACCACTTCGGCGGCATCCTATACCGCCTCCACGGACCAGACTTGGCTTACGGTCTCCCCCACCATCGGCTCGGTGCCCGCGAGCGGTTCAATCCCGCTTTCCGTGACAGCCAGCGCCGCCGGGTTGAGCAATGGAAACTACACCGGCCATGTCAGCGTGACCTCCGGCGTCTCCAGCCTGAGCACTACCGTGACGTTTACGGTCTCCGGCGGGACCTTGACCGTCAACAGCAGTTCGGCCCTGGCCGTAAACTGGTCGTACGCCACAGGCTCCAGTTCGCCGGCCAGCACCTATGCCGTGCAGAGCGCCACCGGCGCCAGCAGCTATAGCTACCAGGTAATCACCGCTAACGGTGGAAGCTGGCTGCTGGCCAATTACACCACCAGCGGCAACACTCGCGTCAACTCCGGCCTGTTCCTCTCCCTCTCGTCGGCAGGTTTGTCGCTGCCCGCCGGCGTGTATCAAGGCACGGTGACCCTGACTGCGTCGGATGGCGGGACGGCCACGGTTACGGTCACGTTGACGGTTAACGGCGGGGCGGTCACCGGTGTGAGCATCAGCCCGAACACCAGCTCTACCTTCACGGCCAGCTCCGCCTCGACCGTCCCGCAGAGCACCACGTTCACGGTCTCCACCAGTTCCGGCATTGTCCTGAGCACCCCAACGGTAACGACCTATAGCGGCAGCGGCTGGCTCACCATCAACACAACGCCCAACGGCAATTCCAGCGAGAACATCCAGGTGACGGTGAATCCGTCGGGCCTTAATTCCGGGACCTACACCGGCATGATCACGGTCCTCAGTTCGGCTGGGAACAGCGCGATTTCCATCACCTTGACGGTGGGATCGGGCGGCATCGTCACGAACACTCTGTCCGGCATCGCGCCCACATCGCTCTCCTTCGCCTCCCAGGTGGGCGCCTCGACGACATCTCTGGGCTTAATCCAGTACATCGCCGTCACCGGATCGACTTCCTCCTATTCAGCCACCGTGGATCCAAGCTGCACGAGCTGGATCTCCCTTTCGCCGGCTTCGGGAATCGCTCCGGGCAATGTAGGCGTTTACGTCGATCCCGGCAGCCTGCCGGCCAACACGTATACCTGCAACGTGATCGTTACGAGCGGCTCGGCGACCACCAGCGTGCCGGTCACTCTTCTGGTCACGGCAGCCTCCGGAACGCCGGTGATGGGTGTGTACAACCAGGGAGACGCGGTCTTCTACTACCCCAACGGAAACAACAGCAGCAGCTCCTTTTCCTTGACGGCCAGCGACGGCTCCACGCCGGCGGCCACTGCCACGGTCACTTCCAACACGCCCTGGCTATCGGCTTCCCTGATCGGGACGAACCTCACGGTTACCACCACTGCTTCCGGGTATAGCACCGGGACCTACACCGGAACGGTCACGATAAGCTCGGCGAGTTATGCCAACAGCCCCTTGGTCATGCCCGTCGTCCTGGTGGTGGGCAATGGCGGAAGCCCGGAGGGGTTGACGTTCAGCACGCTGAACCAGTTCAACGCCACCGCGGGCGGACCCGCGCAGCAGCAAACTCTGAATGTGACGGCGCCGACTTCCAGCTTCGGCTACACGCTGAACGTGACTTCGAGCGGGGGGAGCTGGCTCACCACGAGCCCGGCTTCCGGCAGCAGCCTGACCGGCTCGCAATCCATCACGGTTACAGCCACCCCCGGCAGTTTGACGCCCGGCACGACATATACCGGAACGCTGGCGTTCAATACCAGCGGCAACACCCAGACGGTCATCGTGAGCATGGTGGTGGGCGGCAGCGCCAATACCATTACAGCGTCCGCCAGCAACCTCTCGTTTGCCTACCAGATCGGCGGCAGCGCGCCGGCCTCGCAGAGCTTCAACGTGACCAGCGCGCAGGGATCGGCGGGCATAGGCGTGACGCTCTCGGTCACGCCCGTCAGCCCCAGCACGGCTACCTGGCTGAACGCGACCTTCGCCAGCAACGCCATCACCGCTACCACCGCTGCCCAGGTCAACGTCGGCATCGATACGGCAAGCCTTTCGGCGGGCACCTACAAAGCCAACATCGTGATTACCCCCGCCACCGGAAACGCGGTCAGCGTCCTGGTCACCCTCACGGTAACGGGTGCGCCGGCTTTGCCGGTGGTCTCGGCGACTCCCACCAGCCTGACGTTCAGCGCGGCGGCCGGCGCCGCCGCTCAATCGGGAACCGTGACGGTTTCGGGTGGAGGCAGCAACGCCGCCTTCACGGCCACGGCGGCGATGACCACGGGAACCGGCTGGCTGTCGGTGACGCCCACATCCGGGAACACCGCCGCTGGCACCACGCCCGTTACGGTCAAGGTCGATCCCGGCAATCTGACGGTGGGCAACTACACCGGCACGGTGACCATCGCCGCGGGGACCGGGGCCACCGGCTCAACGCTGGTGACCGTGAGCCTGACGGTGACGGCGCCGCTGGTTACTATCAGCAAAGTGGTGAACGCCGCCAGCTATGCCAACGGAGCGGTATCGCCGGGCGAGATCGTAGCGCTCTTCTCACCGGCCGATGGCTCGCAACCGATAGGGCCGGCCACGGCCGCGCAACTGACCCAGAGCCTGATCGTCAACAACACGCTGCCCACCACCTTGGGCGGCGTGCAGGTGCTTTTCAATGGAACTGCGGCGCCGTTGTCTTATGCCAGCGCGCTGCAAGTGAATGCCATTGTGCCTTATGAGATCGCCGGGGCCAGTTCCGTCACGGTGATTGTGAAGTACCAGGGGCAGTCATCCAACGGCATCACGCTCAGCGTGGCAGGAGCGGCACCGGCCATCTTTGCGGTGAGCAATGGGACCGGACCGGCCGCCGCCCTGAACACAACCGACTACACCTATAACAGCCCCACGAATCCCGCGGCCAAGGGCAGCATCGTGGAATTTTTCGTCACTGGTGAGGGCACGACCTCTCCGGCCAGCTTAACCGGCCAGATCACGCCGGTTTCCGGGAACACGCCCAAGCCGAACGCCGCGGTGGGCGTCACCATCGATGGCCAACCGGTCCTGGTGAATTTCTGGGGCGAAGCTCCGGGAGAAGTGGCCGGGCTAATGCAGCTCAACGTCACCATTCCGGCGGCCGCCCGAACAGGCGATTTGCCGCTTTCGGTCAACATTGGCGGCGCTTACAGCCAGGCAGGCGTGACCATTTCGGTGCAGTAGCGCCAGCGGAGCGGGACGGGGTGCGCCGCGCCTCGTCCCGCCTTCGCCGGCGAACCGGGCTGGGCGGTTTGCGTGGCTCGGGAACTGTTTGCCCATCTGTGGTATTCTAATTGGCGTACCAGAAAAGAGATAAGAGAAGACAAGGAGTAGTACCCATAGAATGGCACTGGCGATTGAAGCGAAGCAGCAAATCCTCTCGACAAATCAGCGCCACAAGACCGACACCGGGTCGCCTGAAGTCCAGATTGCTCTGTTGAGCCAGCGCATTTCGCTGTTGACGGAGCACTTCAAGACGCACCGCGCGGATCACGGTTCCCGCAAGGGGCTGCTGACCCTGGTAGCCAAGCGGCGACGGCTTCTGACGTACTTGCGCGATACGGATCCAGACCGTTATAAAGCGGTTCTGCAGCGGCTGGGAATCCGTCGGTAGTCCATTCTTCGGCGGCGGCCCGCGAAACGGAAGTAGCGGGACGCCAACGAAATTCATGCCACACTCGGCCTTGGCCCCGTTGGGACTCGCTTCCCGGAACGTCCATGGCCGCTCTTCCTGTCAGCTCCACTCTCAAGACGGCCGGCCACTAAGGCCGCGCCGGTACGTAGCTGGGCCAAGGCCGATGGCCTCTGGCCGAGGTTGGAGGTTTTGGAGAACATGACTCACACAGTTGAAGTTGACCTGGGCGGACGCAAGATCAGCCTGGAGACGGGCCGGATGGCCAAACAGGCGAACGGCGCCGTAGTCGTTCGCTCCGGGGACGCGGCCGTCCTCGTGACCGCTTGCATGGCCGAAGAACCGCGGGCGGGAGCCGGATTTTTTCCGCTCACGGTCGACTACCGCGAATACACCTATGCCGCCGGAAAAATTCCGGGCGGCTTCATCAAACGCGAGGGCCGTCCCTCGGAAAAAGAAGTGCTCACCAGCCGCCTGATCGATCGTCCGATCCGGCCGCTGTTTCCCGAAGGCTTCCTGCACGAAACGCAGGTCATCGCCATGGTGCTTTCGGCGGATCCCGAGCAGGATCCTAATTCGCTGGCGATCGCCGGAGCGGCCGCCGCGCTGGCCATTTCGGATCTGCCCTTCGAGCACGTGCTCGGCGGAGTCCGCGTAGGTTTGCGCGATGGCGTGTACATCGCCAACCCAACTTATACGGAAGGCCGCGAATCCAAACTGAACATCGTGGTGGCGGGCACCGAAGACGGCATCGTGATGGTGGAAGCCGGCGCCAAGCAGGTTTCCGAAGAGGAAGTGCTGGGCGC
>CAYRWE010000310.1:0-5738 GCA_964427655.1 uncultured Solibacteraceae bacterium
CCGTCCTGGCGATCGCCAAGTTCCGCCTGGGTTTTGGAATCGAGATGTTAAGGACCGTGGCCTTCGTGGTCATCGTTTTCGGAAATCAAGCCACCACATACACGAATCGGGAACGCCAGCGCATGGGGTTCTGTCGCCCTAGCGCCTTGCTCGTCGGGTCTTCTACCATGGATCTACTGATCGCCTCAGTCCTGGCTACTTGCGGAATCGCCATGGCTTCGCTACCCGTACTGGTGGTCGGAGCAATACTCGTAGCGGCGGCGGTCTTCGCATTCATCGTGGACTTTGCAAAGGTACCGTTGTTTAACCGTCTCAAGATTGCATAGAAGAGGAAGCGCGGTGCGAGACACGTTCGTCAATGAGCGGGCTGAGCTCTAACTCAGAGGCTGACAGGTCGCTGAAAAACGGCTGAAATGGTCCAGCCGCCGATGAACAGCGATAAACGCCGATTGAAGACAAAGTACTTATCCGCGTTCATCTGCGTTGATCGGCGGCCTATTTGCCTTTTTTCAGCATCCTGCTAGGGGCCGCCATGGACGCGTGGGCGCCGAGCAACAGTTTTCACGGCTTCCAGACAGTGGTGTGAACGGAAGAACCGGAGGGGCGCAGTACGTCCAGCCTCACTTGAATGGGCTTTACCTCGGTCATCCTGATGACTGCCGAGGCCCGCCCGCCCGGCTCAATCTCGGCCAACTTCGTCTCGAAGCGCTCTACCGGGATGCCGCCGAAACCATACACAACCGTCCTGAGGACATAACCCCGGAGCGCGTAGGCCGGCGTGGTGGCCCGGGCCTTCATTTGAACCTTCAGTTCCGCCTGGTTGCCGCTCACAGTGAAGAACTCTAACGGGCTGGATTCGGTCCGCAGGACGTCGAACGAAGGCTTGCGCTTACCGTACACGTCCACCACGCCGTGAACGCGCTGCTTCATCGCGCCCACGCCGCGGTCGCCAACGTGCGTGCGGTAATCGTTGTAACAGAAGAAGATCAGTCCAGCCACAAAATCCCGCTGCCGGAATACCTTGTCGTGGTTAAGCAGTACCGACACGCGGGCGTCATCGCCTTCCGGACGCTCTGGCGTGCAAGCGCAGTAACCGTATTCCGAGATGACCACGGGCTTTCCGGGAAAAACTCGATGGATCTCATCGAGGACGGTCCCGAGGGTTTCGATCGTGCCCGGGTGCCATGTCCCGATGTACTCGTTGCACATCACATAGTCCATTACGCCCGAAACATCCTTTTCGGGTGTCGTAAAGAGCGAGTTGGAGGCGTAGGAGACCAGCCGCTTAGGGTCCAGCGTTTTGCATTCTTCGTACATGCGCTTGGCAAACGCGTAGGCTGGGAGATTCTGACCGCCGATCTCGTTGCACACCCCCCAGGAGAAAATACAGGGGTGATTGCGGTCGCGGACGATCATCTCTCGCAGTTGTTCCAGGCCGTTGTTCATGATGTCCGCGGAAGGCTCTTTGCTCACGCCTTGGAACGTGCCGGAACCCCAGGTAGGGACTTCGGTCTGAATGAACATTCCATGGCGGTCGCACCAGTCAAGCACGGCTCGGTCCTGCGGCCAGTGAACACGCGTATAAACGCAGTTTAATTCCTTCATGTCGGCTAAGTCGTGCTCGATCCAGTCGAGGGGCTCGGCCATTCCGTACTCCGGGTTGCTGCCGGCCATCCGCTCCACGCCCATCAGGCGGACCTTTGCGCCATTGAGATAGAATGCGCCGTCCCGGATCTCGATTTTGCGTATTCCGAAGATCGTATCTAGCGAGTGCCCCCCTTCCAGTGCGGCGCTGAGGGTATAAAGGGCGGGATGGTCGACGTGCCAGAGCCGCGGTTCCCGTATAGTCGCCGCCGATAGCGCGATGGTCTTCGTCTCGCCCGCGGCCACTTGCGCCGGCTCCGACCCAATCGCCGTGAAGACTGTATTTCCAGAGGTTTCGTCGATAACACGGTAGTCCACGCGACTGTTCCAGGTCTTCTGCGACGTGTTCCGTACCACCACGGAAACGGCAATCGATGCGGTTCCAGCGGACAGATCGGGTTCAGCGTCTACATCGAGGTGTTCGATGAATACCTTCGGCGTGACCCGTAACTGTACTGGCCGATAGATACCGCCATCGTGTGCCCAGTCGCTCGAACGCCCGCGCGGCAGCATGTGCTCGTTGAAGGCGTTGTCCACTCTCACCACCAATACGTTCGGCGCGCCGTATCGCAACAGACGCCCAATGTCTAGCGTGAACGCCGTATAGCCCTTGCCGATATGCCGCCCGGCTTCCTTCCCGTTCACCCAAACGGTCGCCGTATGAAACACCGCTTCGAATTCCAACCGGACCGCGCGGTCGGACCACGCCTGTGGTGCTTCAAAGGTTCGTTTATACCATGCCAATCCCCGGTACTCTGTATTTTCCGGCTCGACCTGCCAGGTGTGGGGGACCCGTACTTCCCGCCAACCGGCGGCCGGACCTTCCGGGAGGGGCCACCCCCCTTGCTCGCCTTTTCCGTCTGGATCGAGCCGGAACAGCCACAAACCGTCAAGAGAAGTGCTCTCGCCGTTGGGACCAGGTGCGACAGAGGATACCGGGGCGGCTTCCGATGGGGAGCCGGCCAGGAGTGGAACGGCCGCGCCGGTAGTGAAGAAGCGTCGTCGGGTCAACATAGGTCACCTCAAGCGAAACATGGCAGCCGATAGACTGTCAATCCATAGGGACTGACTCCGAGGTTTGGCCGCGCCCTCACGCGGGCCCGGAGGCCCAGCACCGCGCTCCGCGAATCTTGCACAAAGGACGCGGCTCTGACTGCCTTGTCGAACCACCGGAAGCATCCGCATTGGTGAGTGGTCGCTATTTGGAATGACCCAGGAAGCATACACTGAAGAAGTACATGTGCGCATCGTGGTCGATGCCGCTGATGGGCCGGTTGGGGCCCGAGTCACGAGGAGAAACGATGAACCCCAGAAAACTCTTCCTGCTGGCCCTGGTTGTGGCCGCATCGCGCGGCTCGGCGCAGCCGCCGCCTCCAGACACACTGGTTTCGCCGGAGGTCCAACCGGACCGCAGGGTCACCTTCCGCGTTCGCGCCCCCAAGGCCGCTCAGGTCACGCTCTTTGGCGCCTGGATGCCGCTCGGGACCGAAGAGCCGATGACTAAGGATGCCGACGGCATCTGGAGCGTCACCGTGGGCCCGCTGGCGCCCAACGGCTATCTGTACACGTTCACCGTGGACGGCGTGACCGTCGCCGACCCGGTGAACCCCGACGTCAAGCTGCGGCAGCGAACCTCCGCAAGCCTGCTGGAGATTCCCGCGACTCCGCCGGCACCGTGGGAGGTCCGGGACGTGCCTCACGGCAGCGTGGAACTGAGCTGGCTGAAATCGAACGTGTTGGACGGCTCCACGCGCCAGGTGTTCGTCTACCTGCCGCCCGGTTACGACAAATCGACCGCCCGCTACCCGGTGTTCTATCTATTCCACGGCAGTGGCGATGTGGCGGCCAGTTGGACCCAGGCCGGGAAGGCGAACCTGATTCTGGACAGTCTCATCGCCGAGAAGAAGGCCGTGCCTATGATCGTGGTGATGCCGCTCGGCCATGCCGTGCCCTTCGGCTCCGCGCCGGCAATACAGGCGAAGAATATGCCGCTGTTCGAGGAATACCTGTTCAAGGAAATCATCCCCTGGGTCGATGCCAGGTACCGCACCGCTTCCGGCCGCGAGAACCACGCCATCGCCGGTCTTTCGATGGGCGGCGGGCAGTCCTCCAACATCGGTTTCGCCCACCTGGACTACTTCAGCGCCATCGGGATCTTCAGCTCATCGGGAGGCCCCGAGTTCGCCAACCGGTTCAAGGAACAGCTTGCCGACCCGAAGGCGACCAACGCCAGGCTGAACGTGCTCTGGATGGGAATCGGCAAGCAGGACGCCGGTTACGAACGCGCCAGGCAGTTCTCCGAGATGCTGACGAAGTACCAGATCAGGCACACCTTCCACGAGACCGAGGGCGGGCACGTTTGGGCTGTGTGGCGTTGGGCCTTGAACGAATTCACGCCACTGCTGTTCCGTCCCTAAGGTGAGACGCTGCCGAACGCCAAGGGCGTCCTGTCGCATCGCGCGCAATACCGCACGCCGAATTACAAGGAAGGTCGCACTGCCGTTCGGGAGCCTCCATCGGCGTCTGAAGTCACGGAGCGCTCGGACGGCTATCTCGTGGGAAGCCCGGTATAAGATGAGGACGTGAACCTTCCTGTGAACCCACCGGTGTTGCCGATGCTGGCAAAGCGAGTGGATGAGCTGCCGGCCGAGGGCAAGTGGATCTTTGAACCGAAATGGGACGGCTTTCGCGCGCTGGTTTTCCGCGACGGCGACGAACTTGAAATCCAAAGCCGGGATGAAAAGCCGCTGAACCGCTATTTTCCCGAGATTGTGGAGGCACTCAAGTCTCAATTACCGCCGCGCGCCGTGCTCGATGGGGAAATCGTGATTGCGCGCGGGAGCGTGCTCGATTTCGAGGCGCTTCAACTGCGGCTGCATCCGGCGGCATCGCGGGTCAAGACGCTAGCTAAGCAGACGCCGGCTTCGATTGTCTTCTTCGACTTGCTTTCGGACGGTGAGCGGGATTTGCGGAATGAGCCCTTCGAATTACGAAGGATGATGCTTGAGGACATCCTTCGGAACGCGGCGCCACCGGTTTACATTACGCCGGCGACACAGGAACGGGCCACCGCCTTGGACTGGTTCCGGCGATTCGAAGGAGCAGGCCTGGATGGCGTGATGGCCAAGCCGGTTTCGGGAAGCTACCAACCGGACAAGCGGGTGATGCTCAAAGTGAAGCACGAGCGGGAGTGCGATTGCGTAGTAGCGGGATTTCGCTGGTACAAGGGCGCGGAGAACGAAGCGGTCGGCTCGCTGCTGCTGGGGCTTTATGACCAGGCGGGTATGCTGCAGCACGTGGGTGTGTGCGCGAGTTTCACAGCGGAGAAAAGAAGGGAACTGCTGCACCTTCTGGCGCCATATCGCGCGAACGCATTGGAAAATCACCCCTGGAAGGAGTGGGTTGGCCATCTGACGGCCGACGGAGAAACGGGTGGCCGTGTCCCGGGGGCAGAGAGTCGCTGGAGCCGCGGCAAGGATCTTTCCTGGGAGCCGCTGAGAGCGGAGCTCGTGGTGGAAGTGGCGTACGAGCACATGCAGGGTTCGCGTTTCCGCCACATGGCACATTTCCGCAGGTGGCGAACGGATAAGAGACCGCAAGACTGCACGTATGAACAGTTGGAAGTCGTGCCGCCGCATGAACTGGCGACGATTTTCGCAGCCGCGCGGTGAGTGTTCAGGAGGGCTGTCAGGTGGCCTTCTGAGAGCCGCGGCCAACGCGCAATTCGCGCCACTGGCGGGTGGGATCGTCATCGGGATCGGGCGTTTCCTGGCCAGGCCGGATGTCTTCGGGGACGTGGCGCAGGTTGACGCGAATACGGGTCCAGGTGGAGGAGCGGCCGCGCATGGAGTCGACCAGCACGTCGTCTACGGCGAGATACGCGGCGGGAGTGGGGTATTTGGCTTTCCAGCGTTCGAGGCCGGCCAGGGCAGCGTCCCGATCGGGCGAATTGGCGACGGTGATGAGAGGCATTTTGGCGCGCGGCTTGGAGGCGGAGCGAGAGCGTGAAGGTGCGACTCGCGGCGCCTCTCCCTCTGCGCGGCGAAAGTGAGGCGGCCAAGGGGCATCGGCGAGGCCCTCGGCTTCATCTTTGG
>CAYRWE010000311.1:0-5700 GCA_964427655.1 uncultured Solibacteraceae bacterium
GTGCCAACGAGGATCGCCCAGGTCCCCTGGTTGCGGCTAGTGTGGCTGGATCAGGTTCATCCGATGTATCGGTGCCAACGAGGATCGCCCAGGTCCCCTGGTTGCGGCGCGGCACGGCGGCAGCAACGGCGGCATCGACGCTGTGCCAACGAGGATCGCCCAGGTCCCCTGGTTGCGGCCGTCGGCGTTCACCGAGCCGGTGACGAAGGTGCAGTGCCAACGAGGATCGCCCAGGTCCCCTGGTTGCGGCGAGGGCGGCGGCTTCGGCGCGAGTCCTGAACGTGTGCCAACGAGGATCGCCCAGGTCCCCTGGTTGCGGCGGTCGGTTGCCTGGGACCTCGCGGCCACCGAGAAGTGCCAACGAGGATCGCCCAGGTCCCCTGGTTGCGGCGACCTCCTGGCAGACCGCCTTGACGTCGGCGGGAGAGGGCAGGTGCCAACGAGGATCGCCCAGGTCCCCTGGTTGCGGCAACCTGGACCTGCAACGACAGGCAGGCGTTGGCGTGCCAACGAGGATCGCCCAGGTCCCCTGGTTGCGGCATCCATTGAGTGCCGAGCAACAGCATGAGATGCCCGTGCCAACGAGGATCGCCCAGGTCCCCTGGTTGCGGCCCATGCGGGAGTGCCAACAAATGTAGTGTGGCTCCGTGCCAACGAGGATCGCCCAGGTCCCCTGGTTGCGGCCCCTCTGCCCTGCCCGCGTCCGGCGGGCACGGTTGTGCCAACGAGGATCGCCCAGGTCCCCTGGTTGCGGCTCAGGCGGTCGGCATCCTGCGCGGCTATACGGCGTGCCAACGAGGATCGCCCAGGTCCCCTGGTTGCGGCGATGTTCGGGCCGCTCGGCAGCAGATCGACGTGGTGCCAACGAGGATCGCCCAGGTCCCCTGGTTGCGGCATCCACTCCGACCGCGAAGGTCAGCCATGTGGAGTGCCAACGAGGATCGCCCAGGTCCCCTGGTTGCGGCCTGGTTCTCTTTCGGTTCCGCCGATGGGAGGAGCAGTGCCAACGAGGATCGCCCAGGTCCCCTGGTTGCGGCAGCCGGCGAGCAAGAGGACTAAACAGATGATCCGGTGCCAACGAGGATCGCCCAGGTCCCCTGGTTGCGGCTTCGGCGCGACGACGGCGAGCGGCAGCACCACACGGTGCCAACGAGGATCGCCCAGGTCCCCTGGTTGCGGCCTGGTTGCGGCCGGCGCCGGGCTCGGTTCCGTCGCCTCGGTGGTGCCAACGAGGATCGCCCAGGTCCCCTGGTTGCGGCCTGTGATCTGCGTCGCCTGCATGGCCTTATCGACGGTGCCAACGAGGATCGCCCAGGTCCCCTGGTTGCGGCGTTCGATCACGATGCAGCCGGACGGCACGATCACAGTGCCAACGAGGATCGCCCAGGTCCCCTGGTTGCGGCAGGTGCCGGTCAGCGCAATCGTGCCGGTGCCGTAGTGCCAACGAGGATCGCCCAGGTCCCCTGGTTGCGGCGGCTGGTGCAAAAACACAAGGAAATCCAACCCATTACTCGATGCCTTGCGCGAACCGTCCTATTCGGACCTCACGACAGGTTGGTCACAGGCGGTTGCATCAACGAAACCCGCAGAACTCTTGGTCGTCGTGCTCGCGCGAACCTACCGGCGCGCCGGCCTCAGCTTGGGGTTCGCGCACCGCAACCGGATTTACGGGGTCAAGGAGCGATCAACACGTTCTATGCGGTGGATGCGGTTACAGGCCGCGGCCGAGGCACTTCGCACAGTAAGCGCCGGCCCTGTAGACCGGCAGCGAGACGTTACATCGTGTCCTGCACCAAACCAAGCCTTGCCTTCAGGCCGGCGAGTGTCTTCGCCCGAACGATGCTCCAGAAAGTTTTGCTGGGATACCAGAGCGCCTCGGGGAGGATGACCCCGGATGGGTCCCTGAAGAACACCTCGACGCGCCCAGCCGCCGCCTCTGCCTCCTCAGCGAGGCCAGCCAGTTCCTCGCCCTCAAGGTCGCTCGTGACATCGCCATCTGACGTGGCCGCACCGCGGACTGCGGCAGCACGAACGCGCTCCCATCGGCATGACCCGCTCTCGTGGCCCGTCGGCCGCAGCACGCCGTAACCGCCCAGCGCCCCGAGCAGGCGCTTGCCCATCTGGCGGGGCACCCAGGCGTCCTTACCGCCCACCTCGGCGGGCACGCAGGGGAGACGGAACGCAGCGGCGTGGCGTGTCCAGAAGCGGCGCTGGAGGTTTTGGGCGGCGTTGATGTCGGCATCCAGGCGGATCAGGCCGCCCGCAGCGCTGACGCACGCGAAGATCTCGCCCCCGGCACGCGGCACGAGGTCTCCTGGCCGGCACTGCTCCAGTATGATGCCGTCCTCCAGCAAGGCCTCTCGTAGGAACGCGTCTCCCATGTCGGACGCCGCGAGTGGCCGGCACCTCACCCCTGGGGTCATCGTCCGAGCGTGGTAGCGGCTCGAGAACGCAGCGCCCGTCTCCACCACCCCCAGCCCATGCAGCTCACCCTGCATGGTGACTTCCGCGGGGACGCCCCGGTGTGCCCATCGCATCAGCTGGGAGTTCTCTCGTCGCGGTCGGTCAGTCCGCATCCGGTAGCGCGACAGGTCCTCAAAGAGCACGGCGTCGCATGGCGCGAAACGCTGCTCCCATCGCCCAGCGTGATCCCGCACGTAGCCCAACGCAGCACGGACGATCAGGTCAGCGCCGGTCTTCAGGCGGTCCTCTTTGGCGCGGTCGAGGTGGCCCAGCAGGTTTGCCGCGAAGGTCCCGCGGCCAGCGCGGTCAAGGCGGCGGATCTCCCCCGTGACGCGACCCAGCAGGCTCCACGTCATCAGCAGGCGTCTCGTGTCGGTCAGGTATTCGATCGCCCACATGGACTTGCCGAGGTAGGTGAACGGCTGTCGCTCCCGGGCCGTGCGTCGCCACTTCCGAACGAAGGGGCTCATTCTACTGCGGAACCCACGCAGGGCTGTCGCAACCGCATCATTCCAGACTGGCTGTGGCACACCCATCTGGCGCTCGAGTTCGGCGTGGAGTTCGACTGCGGGCGGAAGATGATCGCCTTCTGCAAGCGCCGCCTTCAAGGCGTCCAACGCATCCGATCGATCGGGCACTTCCACGCCGACAAGTCGCAGCGCGCGGCGGTGGAGGGACAGTGCTCGGCGTAGCTGTTGCAGTTCGGCGCGGCGAAGAGTGCGCCATGCCGCTCCCTCGGCTGTCGGTTCCTCGTCGGGCAGGGAGAGGTCGAACGACCGCTCGTGAACCGCCCAAAGTGTGGCGTTGCCGATCGGCACGGGGAAGGCGAGACGTGCCTTGGCGCTGCTCGCGGACCCCACCTGATCACGCAACTCGAACACTGAGCACGCCGCGAATGTTCGGATCCCGAGATCTACGGCGAGGACACGCACCCCAGCGCGCACGCTATCCTCGGCCTTGGTGGCCTTCCCCAGGCCAGCGGCGAAGTGGCGGGTGAACCGGGCGTGGTTTTCCTCCCAACCTTCGGGGAGCTGGGCATCAAGATCCACAGCCAGCTTCAGCCACACCGACCCGATGTCGCCGCGCGCCAGCTCCGTGTGGTCCCTGTGCCCGAGGTGGTCGCGATCGAAGAGGAGGTCGGCGCTGCCGAGAACGCCGGTGAACCGCTGCCCAGCGTCGTTCGCGAATGCCAGTTCGGCCTTCTTCCCGCGCCGTATCAGGCGCACGTCCCGCAGTTGGCCCGACGCTGCGAGATGGAACGACGGTCGCACATCTTCGAGCCGGCCATCATCGCCACGGCAGAGCAAACTCAGCTCTGCCTTCAAGGCTCCATCGCCGGCATCGAGCAGCCGGTATGGGCGCAGGTTTGAGTCGCCTTCAGCTGACCACTGCGTGGCCCGTGGATGGAGCTGTGCGTCCGGCAGGGTCATCGTGGCCGTCTCGCGCGACCGATCGACGAGGTTCTGCATGGCATTCAGGGTCGCCGCGATCGTGGGCACGTCGTCGGCCTGCCAGACCTCGTGCTGCTGCCGTTCAGCGAGCCACAGGAAGACATGAGGATCGCCGAACCGGCCGCGCATTCGTGTTTGATGCTCGGCGCTGATGGTGCGGAGCCTGTCCGGTGAAGGGTCGCGAACCCGCAGCCACGCCTCGCGGAGGTCGCTCCACCCGCGCAACTGCCGCGGCAGCAGCCTGTATTCCGCGGGCCCGAGACCCAGCTTGCCGAGTGCCTCGCCGCGGGCTCGCTCATACGCTGCTACCTGGGGCAGCAGCGCGGCGACTGCGGGTGTGACGGCGCGGGTGCGGTAGGCCTCCAGGGTTGCCACCCGTGCTGCGTGTTGATCCGCGGCACGCCTGACCCAGGCCTGCCATGACAGGATGTGGGACGCAGCGAGCCGCATCGCGAGGCGATCCCAGGGCGTGACACCGCCCTGTGCCTCAACCATCCGGGGCGGGAAGTAAGCTGGGAAGAACGGCAGAAGGTGCAGCGCCCGGAGCCGTGCGACGGCCGCCTCTGGCCCCTCCGCGCCGACACGTGCAAGTTCCTCCAGCTTGGTGCGAAATAGCGCCGGCCAGTTTGGCTTCCCGGCGCGGGCCGCGCGCAACCACGCAGCGGGGCTGCCAGTGTCACCTCGCCATGAGGCCGCCGTATCCGAGGCGAACCACGCGGTCGCTGCCTCCAACAAAGCCGGATCATCGTCTTGCAGCGTGAGCCAGTTGGGACGAGGTCGTTCCAGCTTGTCTGCCGCCGCTCCAAATCCCTTGCTCTCGGGATCAACCAGGGGGCTCAGGTAGGCGTTCGCCGCTTGTGCCGAGGCCGCGCCGGTCTCATCCGGTGCAATCAGCTGAAAGAGCTGATGCATCGCGGCAAGGACTTCATCGTCGGTCCCAACCACCTCTGGCTGATGCCCGCTCCGCTCCAGGTTGGCGAGCTGTGCTGCGCGCGCGGCAGCCAACGCCTGTGCCCTGATTGCGTCGGCTGATACGCCGCCACCTTGCTCGCCGCGGGCTGCCGTCTCGTAGGGCAGCCCTCGGAGCACGAGCAGCCACTGCTCGTAATAGCGGGTCGCTGCGTTCACCTCCTCGTGGGTCGTCCACAGCGACGCCCGCAGCCCCCGTCCCGCCTCGGTCCGAGGCACGACCAGTTTCAGCTTGATGGAACGCACAGGCATGACGCCAGCACCTCCGGCAGCGGCAGTCTCATGCATTCATTCCGACGTCACAAGGGGGCCATCGAAAGGATCACGTATAGAGGTGGGACCCAGGACGTGACGGCTTCGCAGTGGCGACTGGCCCGACAGCACCGTGTGCTCACCCCGATCGCGGCCCCCCCGATACCCCGACACGATCACCCGATGCCCCCGCTGTCCGCAGACGGTGCATCTGAGGGGCAGATCCAGGAGCGGCGTGTCGCCGTGGCCGAGAGCGACCATCCGGGCGGCATCAAGCGGCTGCTGCCGGTCGCACCAGCAGGTCGCGGTGACGGCGCAGCGGGTGACGAGTATGCTGCAGGGTGTCCGCGCCGGGCCGGACGGGCGGCAAGCTGCGCCACCGCCTGCCGCTGCCGCGCTCCATGATCGCCACCATCTGTGCGATCATAGCCCGCTGGCTTTCGTTCAGATGGCAGCGCGCGGCCGTGGTGGCGGGTGACGGACCCGGAACGGGCGATGACCTACTTTGATCTACTTTCGCGGGCGGATCCGCCACCGGCTCACGGTGGTCGGCCGAACAACGCCA
>CAYRWE010000312.1:0-5696 GCA_964427655.1 uncultured Solibacteraceae bacterium
TGAGCTTCGCCAGCGGAATTCCGCTGATCGCGGTGAACCACATCGAGGGCCACATACACGCCGTGATCCTGGAAGCGCGGCGCACGGGAACTCCGGTGGAGTATCCCGCTCTGGCCCTGGTGGCGAGCGGCGGCCATACGCATTTGTTCGAAGTGCGCGAAGATTTGCGCTATCGCCTGCTGGGCAAGACGCGCGACGACGCCGCCGGCGAGGCCTTCGACAAAGTTGCCAAGCTGCTGGGCTTCGCCTATCCCGGGGGCCCCATCGTGGACCGTCTGGCGCCCTACGGCGATCCGCTTGCGGTGCGTTTCACCTTCGCCAAGATGAAAGGCAACGCACTCGATTTCAGCTTCAGCGGGCTGAAGACGGCCGTGCTGCGGTGGGTCCAGGCGCGCGACATGCAGGCGGAGATCGCAGCGCGCCGCGCACTGCTGCGGGCCCGCCCGGCGCCCACGACAGAAGAGTGGCTGGCGGTCACGCCGCAAGCCACCCGCGATCTGCTGGCGTCCTTCCAACACGCCGTGATTCACGAGCTGCTGACGCGCGCGGCCGCGCCGGCAGAAAGCGTCGGGGCGCGCGCGCTGATCGTGGCCGGCGGCGTGGCCTGCAACGCGGGTCTGCGCGCGGCCGCCCGTGCCGCAGGCCTGCCCTATCCCGTGCTCTTCCCCTCGCCGGGACTCTCGACCGACAATGCCGCCATGATCGCGGCGGCAGCCTTCCCCAAGCTCCGGCGCGGCGAATTCGCCGGCCTGGATATCGCCGCGCAGGCCAGCCTGGCACTGGCGTAAGGTTGCCGCAGCCTCGGCCGCGGCGAATCGACCCGGACGCAAGACGGCCTCACCGCGCCGTGCGATAATAGCCACTTCCATGACCGTTCTCGACATCAACGAGATTCAGACCATTTTGCCGCACCGCTATCCGTTTCTGCTGGTTGACCGGATTGTGGAGCTGGAGCCCGAACGCATCGTCGGGATTAAGAACGTCAGCTATAACGAGCCGATGTTCACGGGCCACTTCCCCAACTTCCCGGTGATGCCGGGAGTGCTGATCATCGAAGCCATGGCGCAGACCGCCGGCGTGCTGGTGCTCAAGAGCGTCCCCGACCGGCATAATAAGCTGGTGCTGCTGGTGGCCGTGGAGAACGCGCGCTTCCGCAAGCCGGTGGTTCCGGGTGACACGCTGCGCATGGAAATGAAGGTCATCAAGCGCAAGGCCTCGGTGGCCAAGATGGCAGGCGTGGCCACGGTGGATGGCGTGGTGGTGGCGGAAGCCGAAGTCATGTGCAAGCTCGCCGACAAGGAAGAGAAGCCGGCCGAACCGAATTCCTAGATGGCGATCCATCCCACCGCGATTGTCGATCCGCGGGCGCGCGTCGCCGAGAGTGCCGACATCGGACCTTATTCGATTGTCGGAGCAGAGGTGGAAATCGGCGCCGGCACGCGGCTGATGGGCCACAACTACCTGGAAGGCCCTACCTCGATCGGCGAAGACAACATCTTCTTTCCGTTTAACTCGGTGGGCGTGGCGTCGCAGGATCTGAAGTACAAGGGTGAGCGCGCCGAAACCCGCATCGGTCACCGCAACCGCATACGCGAGTTCGTCACCATACATCGCGGCACCCAGGGCGGCGGCCTGGTGACCGCCATTGGCAGCGACAACCTGCTGATGGCCTACACGCACGTGGCGCACGATGTGAAGCTGGGCGACCATGTCATCCTGGGCAACAGCGTGGGCCTGGCGGGCCACGTGACGGTGGAGGATTGGGCTGAGATCAGCCCGTTCGCCGGTGTGCACCAGTTCTGCCGCATCGGGCGGCACGCTTTCGTGGGCCCGTACAGCGTGATCAAGCAGGACATCATGCCCTACTCGCTCACCAGTCATAAACCCGCGGCGGAAGTTTACGGCGCCAACGTGGTGGGCCTGGGACGGCGCGGCTTCGACAAGGCGGCCATCGAATCGCTGCAAACGGCCTTTCGTCTCCTGACGCGCTCGCAGCTCAACACCTCGCAGGCCCTGGAGCGGATTCGCGCCGAGGTGCCGGCGTGCCCCGAACTGGACGAGCTGATCGCGTTCATCCAGGCCTCCGAGCGCGGCGTAACCAAGTAGATGCGCTACGGAATCATCGCCGGCAACGGCCGCTTCCCGCTATTGGCGCTGGAAAGCGCCCGCCAGCTGGGACACGAGATTACCGTCATCGCCATCGAGGAGGAAGCCTCGCGCGAGGTGGAATCGCTGGCGCCGCGCTGCTACTGGCTTTCGCTCGGCCAGCTTGGCAAGCTGATCGAGATTCTGAAGCAGGAAGGCATCACCGAGGTGGCCATGTGCGGCCAGGTGAAGCACGCCAAGATCTTCTCCTCGATCCGTCCGGACTGGCGCCTGGCCAAGCTGCTGGCCTCGCTGCCCTTTCAGAACACCGATGGGCTGATCGGCGGCGTGATCCGCGTGCTGGAGAGCGAGGGCATCCACCTGCGCGATTCCACCGCGCTGCTGAAGCCGCTCGTGGCCACCCAAGGCGCCATGACCCGGCGCAAGCCTTCGAAAGAAGAGACCGCCGACGTGGAATATGGCCGCCGCGTGGCGGATGCGCTGGCGGGCTTCGATATCGGCCAGGCTGTGGCGGTATGCGGCCGCGCCGCGGTGGCGGTGGAAGCTATGGAAGGCACCGACGCCATGCTGCGCCGCGGGGCCACCCTGGTAAACGGCCGCCGGATGGCGCTGGTGAAGGCGGCGCGCCGCCGCGAGCATCTGCTGTTCGACGTCCCGGTAGTCGGGCGCGACACCATCCCGGTGATGCGCGAGACCGGCACCACGGTGCTGGCGGTGGAAGCCGAGCGGACCCTGATGCTGGATCGGGCGGAGATGATCGCAGACGCGGACCGGGCGGATATCGCGATCGTGGGGCTGTAGGTCGCCCGCATGAGCGGCGGTTGTGCCGCGAATTTGCGCGCCATGCTAGCCTCCAATGTTGGGCACGCTGTCTGCTCTCCTTACCTCGGGGCGATTCCGAGCCGCGACCGTGAGGGAGCGGTCTGGCGTCCTCTGAGACAAACATGCCGAAACCTCGATTGGCGGTCGTGGGCACCGGACAGTTCGGCCGGAACCATTGCCGCGTGGTTCATGAATCCGCGCGTGCCGAGCTCGTAGCGGTGGTCGACCGCGATGCGGCCCGCGCCGCCGAAATGGCCGCTCTTTATGGCGCGCGGGCGCTGAGCGATTGCCGCGAACTGGCCGGCCAGGTGGACGCCGCTATCGTGGCGGTGCCCACCACGGTCCACGCGGAGGTGGGGTGCGCGCTGCTGGCGGCGGGCATCGATCTGCTGGTGGAGAAGCCCATCGCGCCGGATCTGGAATCGGCCGACCGGCTGGTGGAAGCCGCCGCCCGCCACGGCCGCATCCTCCAGGTGGGCCACCTCGAACGCTTCAATCCGGCGGTCATGGAACTCGAACGGCGCGTCACTTTGCCGCTGTTCTTCGAGGTTCACCGCCTGAACACCTTCAGCCCGCGCAGCCTGGATGTGGACGTGGTGCTGGACCTGATGATCCACGACGTGGATATCGTGCTGGCGCTGGCGGGCGCCGAGCCGGAGGAGATTCGCGCGGCGGGCATCTCGATCCTCTCGAAGAAGGTGGATATCGCCAATGTGCGCCTCCAGTTTCCCAACGGCTGCGTGGCCAATCTCACGGCCAGCCGGGTCTCCACCGAGCGCGTCCGCAAGCTGCGGCTCTTCCAGCCGCGCCAGTACCTGTCGCTCGATTACGGGCGCCAGGACCTGGCCATCTTCTCCGTCGGCGCGGACCACCAGATCGGGTTCGAGCAGGCGCCCGTGGCCAAGGCGGAACCCCTGAAACTGCAACTGGATGCCTTCCTGGACGCGGTGGAAACCCGCAAACCGCCGAAATCCTGCGGCCCCGCCGCGCGTCTCAGTCTAGGGGCGGCTTTGGCGATTCTTGCTAAGATTGAAGAGCACGCCCGCTTAGTCTCCCTGACCCTGGAAGCTGGATGGACACCGTAGCACAACCTCCGGCCGACGCCGACTTACGAATTCTCACCGATTGGAGCGAGCCGGGCGCCAGCCCCCGGAAACGCATCGCTCTGGCTGGGACTGTGCTCTTTCACGTGGTCCTGGTCGGAGGGCTGACATTGGCGCCGCCCGGGTTCCTGACCCCGCCGCCGCGGGTGGCTGAGATCTTTCATATCACCCCGCTGGTCGATCCTCCGCTCACCGAGCTGACCCAGAAGGCACCCAATAAGGGTAAAGTCACCAAGGAGTTCGTGGCTCCGGACGTGGCTCCGCGCCCGCGCATTCAGATCCCCGCGGGATCGGCCTCCACCACCCGCCCCCAAGCGCCGCGGCCGGCCATGATTCCCGCGCCGCCCACGCCCAGGCCCGCCACGCCCTTGCCCGAGCCGCCCAAGCTGGAGGCTGCGGCCGAGGCGCCCAAGCCCATGCCCGTCCCGCCGCCGCAGATCCGCGCCGAGGAGCAACCCAAGCTGGCGTTCGAGCCGCCCAGCAGCCAGGCTCAGCCCGCTCCTCCGGGGCAGAGCCGCGTGCCGGCTCCGAACACCTCTGTTTCCAACGCGATTACGCAAACCCTGCACGGCGCCGGGGGCGGCGGCGTCATGGTGGGCGACATGGGTTCCGGAACGGGAGGCGCCGGCGCGGGCATCAACCTGCCACCCTCGCCGGGCAGCTCCGGCAGCAGCCTGCAACTGCTCAGCGATCCGCAGGGCGTGGATTTCCGCCCGTACCTGATCCAGATTCTCGCCGCGGTCAAGCTGCACTGGCTGGCGGTGCTACCCGAGAGCGTGCGCATGGGCCGGCGCGGCGCGGTGGCCATTCAATTCTCCGTCAGCCGCGATGGCAACGTCCCCAAGCTGGTCATCGCCGCGTCTTCGGGCGCCGACGCCCTGGATCGCGCGGCCATCGCGGGCATCAGCGCCTCGGTGCCCTTTCCGCCGCTGCCCAGGGCGTTCAAAGGCGATCTGATCAAGCTGCAATTCAACTTCGCCTACAACATGCCCAAGTAGCGCGGTCAACCCCGCGCGGTGTCTCCCGTTAATGTGCAGGCTGCTATCGTGGAATTGTGAAGGCACTTGTGAAAAGCCGGCCCGAGCCGGGGCTCTGGCTGGAGGATATCGAAGCTCCCAAGATCGGCATCAACGACGTTCTGATCCGCGTTCTGCGCACGGGCATCTGCGGCACGGACATCCACATATACAAGTGGGACGAGTGGGCCCAGAGCACCATCCCGGTGCCCATGACGGTGGGCCACGAATTCGTGGGCCGCATTGTCGAGGTGGGTTCCAATGTGCTCGATTTCTTTCCCGGCGAGCTCGTCAGCGGTGAGGGCCACGTGGTCTGCGGGCGCTGCCGCAATTGCCTGGCGGGCCGCCGCCACCTGTGCTCCCGCACCCAGGGTATCGGCGTGAACCGGCCGGGCGCGTATGCCGAATACATCGCCCTTCCGATGACCAACATCTGGCGCCACCACGAATCCGTGCCGCTCGATATCGCCGCCATTTTCGATCCCTTCGGCAACGCCGTGCACACCGCTCTGCAATTTCCCGTGCTGGGCGAAGACGTACTGGTCACTGGCGCGGGACCCATCGGCATCATGGCCGCCGCCGTGGCCGCCCATGCCGGCGCGCGCTACACCGTCATCACCGATCTCAACCCCTACCGCCTCGAGCTGGC
>CAYRWE010000313.1:0-5643 GCA_964427655.1 uncultured Solibacteraceae bacterium
ACCACCTTAACTTCAGGTCTGATTCTTCGGAGCTCCGGAAGGACCTCTTCGCCACTCATTCCTGGCATGCTCAGGTCCAGGAGAACCAGCGAGATCGGCCGGGGTTCTCTCTTGAAGACGTCGATTGCCGCCAGCCCGCTGTCTGCCAGCAGGACGCTGAATCCGTACCGCGTGAGCGCCTGCTTGGCCACCTCTCGCACGGCCTCTTCGTCGTCCACAACAAGAATCGTTCCAGTGCCATGGAAAGTCGTATCGCCGGCCGCGGGCGAGCGGACTTCCGCGGCACGCTCCGCCGCGGGGAACAGGATGTTGAAGCGGCTGCCGCGGCCGCGTTCACTGGTGACCTCGATCGCGCCTTTGTGACCTCGAACAATACCGGCGACAGCCGCAAGCCCGAGTCCGCGCCCTGTGAACTTCGTCGAGAAAAATGGATCGAAGATCCTGGCTTTGGTCGCGTCGTCCATACCGCATCCCGTGTCGGCCACTTGGACCTCGACGTAGGTGCCCGGGCGCAGACCCACGGCTTCTGGGTGCTGGCGGACGTAGTCGTCGCCGAGTTCCCGCACGCCGGTACGGGCCGAGATCAGGCCGGCGCTACTGCCAATGGCTTCTGCCGCATTAAGGACCAGATTCATAAACACCTGCTGCATCTGCCCGCGATCCGCATCTACCGGCGGGAGGTCCGCCTTCAAGTCCAGTTGCAAGGCGATCTTCTTGGAGATGGACGGCTGAACGAGGCTGCTGATTTCAGGAATCAGCTCCGAAATATTGAGGGGTTCGACCAAAAACCGCCCTTTGCCGGAGTAAGCGAGCATCTGTCGAGTCAGGTGGGCGGCCTGCTCCCCGCTTCGGACAACTCGTGCCATCATTTCAAATGCCGGGTGGTTCGTTGGCAGCGCATCCTGCGCCAGGCTTGCGTTTCCAATGACTCCGACCAGCAGGTTGTTGAAATCGTGCGCAAGGCCCCCCGCCAGCACACCCAGGCTTTCCAGCTTCTGTGCATCCCGCAGGCGGTCCTGGGCCCGCTTCAGTTCGGTAATGTCGATACCGGATCCTATGAGATACGGCACTCCGTCCACAAGCATGCGAAAGCCGGTCAAGTAGTACGGCGCCTTGTGGCCGCCTTGGCTCAGGAAGCTCGCTTCAACGCTGGTTCTGCCCTCTTCGAACACGCGGCCGATAGCCCCAGCAACGATCTCCTTATCGTGCGGGTCGAAGAAGCCGGCCAGGCTCATTTCTCGAATTTGATGCGAGCAGTAGCCGGTGACCTCCTCAAAATTCCGGTTCCAGCGCAGGAGCTTTCCACCCTCCCTGAAGAGATAGAAGACCCCGGGCATGCTGTTGATAGCCGTTTCTGAAAATGCCTTCTCCCTCAGCAGGCTTTCTTCCGCGTGCTTTCTTTCGGTGATGTCCCGAAACACCAGCACCGCTCCCACGATTCTGCCGCCTTCCACGATGGGTTCAGTAGTGAATTCGACGGGGAACCGCGTCCCGTCTTTGCGTCGGAACTCCTCGCCGCCAACGCTTATTGCGCGGCTCGGCAACGATGAAGAGGCGAGGCATTCCTCTACCGGACAGGGACCGCTGCCGGCGAGCTGCTGGTGGAGCGTTTCGTGCGCGCGCCTCCCGATTAGCTCGGCAGGATCCCAGCCGGTTAACTCCGCGGCGAAGGCGTTGACGGAAGTGATGCGTCCTTCGAGATCCAGGCTACAGATGCCTTCGCTCACCGACTGCAGGATCAGTTCAGTCTGGCGTTTGGCCGCCCCCAGTTCAGCCGTTCGTTCCCCGACCAATTTCTCGAGATCTGCACGGTGCCGGTGCAACTCCTCTTCGCTGTGCAAGCGCTCCAGGGCGGTGCCGGCCAAGCCAGCGATCGCGAGGTAGATATTTAATAACTCCGTGGATAGAGCATCGGCGCTGTGGTGGCCGATCAGCATCACAGCCTTCGCTTGGTATTCCTCCAGGATGGGAACCACGGCGGTCATCGACGGCATCGGGACAAGAAGCACTCGCGAAGCGATGAAGCCGCTTTCCAGCACGTCTGCAACGAGGTTTTGAACTTCCTCCGCGACGATCGACCGCTCTACCGGCCCTTCGGCCGGCGTGCAGTGATGAACCGAGATTCCGCCGGGGACCCGCTGTCCAAACGCGACCCAGGCCGCCGGAAAGTACGCTACGACGAGCTTGCCCAACTCTTCCCAGGCATCCTGTTGCGTCTTGATGCGAGCGATATACTGGGCCGATTTGAGGAAAGACTGGAACAACTCTGGTTCGCCGTATTTGGAAAGCTTCATGGTTGCGCCTTGAGCGGCTGTAGGTATAGGTTCTTGAGAAACAAATCGTCGAAATCGGAGCGCTGGGAGAGATTAATCACCGCCGCCCGCTGGCGGAGCGAGGTCAGATCGGCGGCGGCCTCCTCCGAAAGCAACAGGCGTTCGCATCCGGCCAGTGCTGTATTTCCACAGAGTTCGACGCGCTCGGCTGCGATCTCCGGCAATAGACCGATAGCCTTGGCATTATGGGGATTCAGGTGCTGGCCGAACGCTCCGCAGACACACACCCGGCGCAAGTCCGCAGTGCGCATGCCCGCCTGCGCGAGCAGCGTCCAGATGCCGGTGCCGATCGCGGCTTTCGCGCGCTGAAACATGTCGACATCCTCGCGTGTCAACCGGAGGCCGGGGTTGGCCGGCTCGATCAGCAAGCCCTCCCCGCAAGTCACATCGGTGAATTTCCCGGTATTCGTCAAGTCCCCGGCATCGCGCAAACCGGCAATCAAATCGACGAGGCCGGAGCCGCAGAACCCCTTCCCGCCGTTCCCGTTCTCTCCGCCGATCGCCGCGAAATGCCACCGGGAGGAGTCCCGTTGCCGCCTGGCACGGTAGATGGCCCCGGTCTCGGCCGGCATGCCGCACTGTGTTTGACAGCCTTCAAATGCCGGCCCGCCCGCGGCGGAAGTCACCCACAGTGTATTGCCGTCCCAGAGCGCTATCTCCGAGTTTGTTCCGAAATCGATCAGCAGACCTCCCGCGTTGTCCGTCAAGCCCGTCGCCAGAACGCCAGCCAGAAGATCGGAGCCCACAAAACCGCCGAGTGCGGAAACGACCTCCACCGATGCCTGCGGATGGATTCCCAGAATAGCGGGCCACGTTTGACAAGTGTCCAGCCGGCAGTCGATCGGGCGTTCCCAAGACCTCGGCTGCAGTAATACACTGGAGTCCGTTTGCGTCAAGATCGCCAGCATGGGTGTGTTACCGACTATAGCGATACGGACTACCTTCCCGGGGCTGAAGCCGTCTCGGGAAGCCATGTCCAGCAGTGCATCTTTAATGGCATCCAGGACGATACGGGCGAGGTTTTGGGCTTGTTCCGGCGATTCACTCGCGGCCATCAGCCGTGTCAGCACGTCCGTTCCGAAATGGCGTTGCGGATTCATGCCGATGCGGCCCGCGACCCGTCTGCCATTTTCCAGGTCCCGGAGAGCGAGGCTGATATGCGTGGTGCCCAAGTCCACGGCCAGGCCGTATGTCGCCTCTTTGGAAGGCGTTCCCGCCCGGCCGTTTACGTGCGCCGGGGTCGGGAACAGGCGCGTCGGATCTAAGTCCCGCCAATTGGATTTCGACGCTTTGCTCAGAACCCGGATGCAAAGATCGCCTTCCGGCATCAACTGGCAAGCGAGGCGCGTGTTCAGCGCGAGCTGGTCGGGCCGCAGAAGCAGGCGTTCAATCCGGGTCGGCTCACCGGCTTCGCCGCCTTCGACCCGCACGAGGCAGAGGCCACAGGCGCCGTTGCCGCTGCAGCCGGAACGGACCGGAAGGTCTCCCGCCGCAAGGATTTCGCGAGCGGACGATCCTGGGGCGAAGGGAATTTCCCGCACGGCATCATCGGTAATCGCAATGAGTCGCGACACCTTGGGCTACCTGTCTCCCCGCGCTGCCTTCACCAGGGCAGCCACATTCTCCGGCGCGGATTCCGGTGGGATCTCGCATCCCGATGAGAGGATGAAGCCGCCCCGATCGCGGAAATCGCCGAGGAGCGTCCTCCCTTCCGCTTCGATGTCCGCGGGACTCCCCTCCACGAATGTCATAGGCTTGAGATTCCCCGTGAGACAGGTGGCGGGAAGCCGGTCTCTGGCCTTGGTAGCAGCCACGCAGTAATCGAAACACGCGAGGTTGGCTCCGGCCGCGGGGTAGTAGGGCAGAATTGCGCCGGAGGGGCCGGCGATGTGGAGCCAGCTTGCAAGCGCGCCCGAACCTGCCAGGGCCTGGAAGACCCGCCGCAGCCGCGGAAGCTCGAATTCACGGAAGAACTGCGGCGGAACGACGGCGGGCGAGGCGGAGGGATCGAATACCAAAACCAGGTGCGCGCCAGCCTCCAGTTGAGCCTGTCCAAACCGAACGACGACTTCGGCCGCGAAATCCATCAGGCACTCCAACCGCGAGGGCGCGTCGATCGCCAGATACAGCGCCGCCTCCATACCCAGCAGTTGCGTGGCAAGAGTGAAGGGCCCCATGACGCAGCCCACCACCAGCACCTCGTTCCCGAGTTCGCTCCGGAGGGTACACAGGGCCTTGAGCATCTCCCCGCAGCGCCCTGCCCTCCGGCAATCCGGAATCTCAAGTGCGCTGAAATCGCTCGTCCCCGATAGCGCGTATTGCTCGACGACCGGATATCGATCCTGGCGGTACTTCAGAACCGAACCGAGGGCCTCCGTCTCCACGTTGACATCCATAACCGAGAAGACTGCGTCGTAGCCGTATTGTTTCAAGGCGCTCAATTGACAGCGCGCGAGCGTCTCACCGTCGCGCACATAGTCGTCTACCCGTACACCGGCGAGCTTAGCGGCATGTGCGAACACCTGCGCGATCACCGGTACCCGATCCGCGTTCCGAAATTGGACGGTGGCGGCGATCCGCTCCAGGCTATTCATTTCTCGCGCCTGCAATTCCCTCCAAATAGTGGAGGGTGTCGAAGGCGGACTCCGCCACAAAATCCACATTGAGCCTGGCGGGCGAGGATTGCTTGAGCGCCGCTCCCCCGGCCAACACTTTCACGCGATTAAGCCCCCGGCCAGTCAGCAGATCCTTCACCTGCCTCACCTGGGGAACGATCGAGGTAATCAGGCCGCTGATGCCGACTGCCAAAGGCGCTTCCCTTTCCGCCGTTTCGATAAGCTTTGCCAAAGAGCAGTCCTTGCCGCAATCGACAACGCGGTAGCCGTCTCCGGTGAGGACCATCCGAACAATGTTCTTCCCCAGATCGTGCACGTCCCCTTCAAGCGACGCAACGACGACGGTTCCCTTTGTATCGGTACGTGGCGCGCCGGCGGGATATAGGAGCTTCATCACTTCCGTCACGGCGCGGCCGGCCAGCATGATTTCGAGAAGATTGAACTCCTGAAGTGTGCACTTTGCATCCAGCGCCGACATGGCGGCCTCGACGCCGTTAACGACGATTTGGTTCGTACTGGCCCCAGAGTGCAGGAGCTGTTCGGCCTGCGAAGCGGCGGCGGCACAATCGCCCTCGAGGATTGCCCGGACGAGACCTTTCATCGCGAAATCACCCACACTTCCTCCGCGCTGACAATGGTCTCGCTTTTCGCCAGCTAAGACCCTGGATTCCCAAGGTCCAACGCCCTTTCAAGAA
>CAYRWE010000314.1:0-5636 GCA_964427655.1 uncultured Solibacteraceae bacterium
AGCTCGGCGGACTGCTCGAAACCTGCATTCTCGGATCGGGCGACTGGCACATGGCGTTCGCGCTGGCGCTGCGCGACGATTCGCATCCTGAGATGAAGTTCGCCGAGATCCCGCAATATGCCAAGGCGATACGCGATTGGGCCGAGCGCGCCCAAGATCTGCGCGGCAACATCGGCTTCGTGGATTCCAACGCTATCCACCATTGGCATGGACCGCTGAAGAACCGAGGGTACAGCACGCGCTGGACCATCCTGACCGAGAACCACTTCGATCCGTTCCGCGACCTGAGCCACGATTGGCAGGGGCTGCTCAGCTTGACCGACCACAAGCCGAAACTGCGCGACGATATCCGGGCTTATTTCCGCTCGAGAAACGAAGATTCAATTGAGGTGTGAACGGGCAGGCTAAAGCGTGCCCCACCTCAGCAGCCTGCGCAGGGCGGTGGCAGATTGCGTGACGCCGAGCAGGTAAGTCATCCCGAAGTAAGCCGCGCCATAGACCGGCAGGATGGCCGCGGCGGCGATCACCGGCTTGGCGGGGCCTAGGGCCAGCTTCACGGCCCAGCCGGCGGCCGCCGCCACGATGGCCGAACCCCATAGCTTCGCCACCAGGCTGCCCGGCACGCCCGTGCCGCCGATACGCGCGTTGAGCGTGCGGCGCAGCAAAGTGAATTCCACCCAGGCAGCCAGGCCCGCCGATGCTGTCAGGCCGGCCACACCCCAGCGCGGTTCGATGCCCAGCCAATGCGGCAATGGAACGGCGCAAAGATATCCCAGCGCGGTGGTGAGCGATACGCGGATGACCGCATAGCGCAGAGGCGTGCGCGTATCGCGCAGGGCGTAATACGTCGAGGAATAGAGCCGGCCGAGAGTCCCGGCCAGCAGCCCCACGGCGGATCCGGCCAGGATGGCCCAGACATAAGTGGAATCGTGAGAAGTGAAGGCGCCGTTCTCAAACAGCGCGGCGGTGATGACTCCACCCAACGCCAGAAACGCCATGGCCGAGGGCACGATGAAAAACGCGATCTGGCTCAGCCCCGCGTTCAGCCGCTGGCGCAAATAGGCGGCCACTTCGGGCGCTTCGCCTAAAGCGCTCGACATGGCTGGCAGCTCGGCCGCCGAAACCGACATGCCGAACAGGCTCACGGGCAGAAGGTTGAGCGTCTGCGCATTGGTCAAACCGGCCACCGCGCCGGCACCCAGCAGGCTCGCCAGCAGCGAATCCACATAGGCGCTGATCTGCACCACACCACGGCTCACAAAGACCGGTCCGAAGTTGCGCACCACCTCGCGCACTTGCGGCGCGTGGCTCTCCAGGCGAAATCGCAAATGCCGCGCCAGGCGCAGCACCATGGGCAGTTGCACTCCGAATTGCAGCGCGCTTCCAATCACCGATCCCCACGCCAGCTTGACCGCCAGCGAATCCTGCGAAGCGTGCCGGAAGGCCACCAGGGTGGCGATCATCATGGCATTCCAGATCACCGGGGCGGTGTAAGAGAGGAAAAACTTGCGATGGCTGTTGAGGATTCCCAGGCACCAGGCCGAGATCACCAGCAGGCCCGCGCCAGGAAACAGAACGCGCACGATGCGGATGGTCAGCTCGCGCTTGGCGCCGTGAAAGCCGGGGGCGATGGCGTCGATCAGCAGGGGCGTCGCGACGACTCCCAGCAGCACCAGCACGGACGTGGTCAGCGTCAGGATCGCGGCCACCGCACCGGCCACGCGCCCGGCTTCTGGGTCATCGCCCTCCGCCAGCAGGCGCGCGTAGACCGGAATGAAGGAGGCCGAGAGCACGCCTTCGCCGAACAGGTTCGCCAGGAAATTGGGGATGCGGAATCCGGCCGTGAAGGCATCGGCCGCGTCCGAGAGGCCGAAGTAGCGCGAGAAAACGCGCTGCCGCACCAAGCCGGCCAGGCGGCTGAGCAGAATGCCCGCCGCCACCAGGAAGGCATTCCGCCCGGTGGATTCGCGCTTGGCCGGCTGCGCCACTAAGCCAGCTTCTCCAGCACCGCGTCGGTGACTTCTTCGGTGCTGCTGGTTCCTCCCAGATCGGCCGTGCGCACTTTGCCCTCGGCTAGCACGGCGGCCACGGCGCTCTCGACCGCGCGTGCGGCTTCGCCCATCTCCAGGTGATCGAGCATCATGGCCGCGCTTAATATGGTTGCCAGCGGGTTCACGATGCCTTTTCCGGCGATATCCGGGGCCGAGCCGTGCACCGGTTCGAACATCGAGGGGAAGCGGCGCTGGGGATCGAGATTGGCGCTGGCCGCCAGGCCCATGCTGCCGACAATGATGGCCGAGATGTCGCTCAGGATATCGCCGAACAGGTTGGAGGCCACCACTACGTCGAAGCTTTCGGGGCGGCGGATGAAGTTCATGGCCGCGGCATCCACCAGCAGCGATTCGGTCTCGACATCCGGGAAGCGCGCGGCGACTTCCTGGAACGTGCGGTCCCACAGGCTCATGCTGAAGCCCTGCGCATTGGATTTCGTGATAGAGGTGACGCGCTTCTTGCGCCCGCGCTTCACCGCCAGCTCGAAGGCGTAGCGCACCACGCGCTGGGTGCCGCGGCGCGTGAAGACGGAAGTCTGGATGGCGACCTCCTCCGGCTGGTGCTGGTAGAGGAAGCCGCCCACCTGCGCATATTCGCCCTCGGTGTTCTCGCGCACCACCACGAAATCGATTTCGCCGGCGCGCGCCTTGGCCAATGGCGACGCGACGCCCGGATAGAGATACGCCGGGCGCACGTTGGCATAGAGATCGAAGACGCGGCGGATGGGCAGCAGCAGGCCGTTGAGTGTGGTGTGATCGGGGATATCGGGATGGCCCACGGCGCCTAGGAGAATGGCATCGCAGGGCTGGAGCAGGTCGATGGCGCCGGCCGGCATCATGCGCCCCCAGCGGAAGAAGTGCGAAGCGCCCCAATCGAAATCCTGGATCGCGAAGGTCACGTCGAACTTTTTGGCGATGCGGTCGAGAACGCGGCGGGCCTGGGGGACCACTTCGGTTCCCACGCCATCGCCGGCAATCGAGGCTATGGTGAAGGTTTTCATCGGCTTCAAACAATTCTAGACCACGGTGGGGCAAGCTTTAGCTTGCCCGAACCTGCTCAGTGCGCCGAACCTTCGTATTTCATCTCGCCCGCATCGATGGCCAGGGCCAGTCGGTTCTGCGGCGGAGGCAGCGGGCAGGTGGCATACGGGGTGAAGGCACAGGGCGGATTCTCGGCTTTGTTGAAATCCAGGATCACGACGCCGTTCTTGGGCGCATCGGCGTATAGGAAACGCGAGGCCGCGTAGGTGGATTTGCCGCTGGTGAGATCGCGCATGACGATGAATAATTGCCCGTCTTCGTCCGCGGCTTGCAGCCGGTAGGTGCGGCCGCCGTGCTCGAACTCGACGTAGCCGGGGCTATCGGCGATTTCCTGCTGGCCGACCACGGTGTCGAATGTCATCTTCGTGTGCTGGGCCAGCGGGACGAATTTGCCGGTAATGCGCCAATCTTCGCGAATCGGGAACCAGCTCAGGTGCGTGAAATTCTTGCGCAACGCGCTGTTCCTGTCTTTCATGCGCAGCGCCAGGCGGTCGCCGCGCTTGATGGGGAATAGGTCGAGCGAAGCACTCGAGATCACGTCCGCCGGGCCGGCATAGCGCAGGGAGGCCTCGTGGACCGGCTTGCCGTTGAGCGTCACGGCACTGGTGGCGGCGGTGAAGACGGCTTGGTCTTTCTCCACCTTCACCACGCCGAGCCGCGCGGGCGCGCCGGCGGGCAGCACGATATCGTTGCCCGCGCCGGATCCGAGCGAGTTGGAACCTTCCCTCAACCAGAAGAGGCCCGTTACGGTCAGCCATCCGCCGTCGGCCTTGAGCGCGGCTTCGCGCTGGGTGCGCCAATCGGCGATGCGCGCGCGATAGGCCTGATCCGGCCCGGCGGCCGGCAGTGAAAACGAGAGTGTCACAAATGCGGTGCTGGCGAAAAGAACAGCCCGATGCATCTTCTCATGATGCCATCGATTCCCGCCGCAGCGGATGCGGCGAACGCTCCCTCACGGTCGCGGCTCGGTAGGCGCACCCCGTGAGAGAGCGATGTTGGCGGCTCGCAGGCCTAGCGGGCTTCGAACCAGGTCCACTCGCGCGACGGCATATCGCGCAGAATGGGGCTGTACCAGCCGTACCTGGAATGCTCGGCCAGGTAATCGGAGGCTTTGAAATCCAGGCCGCAGGCGTGGCCCATGGCGGCCACCAGCGACATCTTACGCGCGCCGGCAGCGTCGGTCACCTTGTTCTGTACCGTGCCTGCGGGGGCGTAGGGGTTCTGCCAGGATCCCATGCCGCGCGGCGAGAGATCCACGTGGCCGCACAAGGTGCGCTCGCTCGGCTGGGATGTGCCGTCGAAGGAATCGCCGTGGTCGGCCAGGAATTTCTGGCCGGCGGCCACATCGATCTGGCCTTTGTATTCCGCCATGAGGGTCAGCCAGCGCTCGTGGCGGGTGTTCTCGCCACGCGCGCGGTCGGTGGTATCGAAATCGGTTTCCTCGCGCACCAGCTTGGGGCTTGAGGGAAAATTCGAACCCACGAAAAAGCCGTCGTGCGTGCGCTCCAGGGTGACGTTTTTCAGGCCCAGCTCCAGGCTGGCGATCTCGTTGGTCCGGCTATCGGCCACCAGCCAGGTGTTGGCATAGCCGCCATTGTTGCCGTCCTCCATAATGCGCGCGAAATCGTCGATGGATGCGGCGTACTGCATGGCTTTGCGGGCGCGCACGAACTCCGGCACGCCCTGAAGGTCGAATCCCTTGAAACCGCTGATGGTGGTCTCGGTGATCACCAGGCCGGCCGCGTTGATGCCGAAATCGTCGCCGCTGTGGATCAGTCCCGGCATACCGTCCATGATGATGCGCCGGCCGCGCGCCGGCACAATCTCGAAGATCACGTTCCAGCGCTCGCCCGACGCATAGCTGGTCCAACTGTTGTGGCCGATCACGATCTGCCCGTCGCGGGTGTAGCTGCCGGTAGCCACGAACGCGCTGCAATGATCGGCCGGGGCGGTGGGCGCGGCTTCGTCATCGGCGATGCGGTCGTAATAGGGCAGCTCGAGCCAGGCGTTCAGCGCCACGACGTCCCAGAGGTCGAGTGCCACGCCGCGCGCTTTCAGGCCGGCGGCGATCCCGGCGAGCTCGTCGCGGTACTCCTGCTCGACGTGCGGCCAGAAGACATTGCGGGCGGCGGCGCGGAAGAAGCTCCAGTCGCGCTTCTCGTCGTGCTGCATTTCGATCGAGATGTCGGTGAAGCTGTCCTGGATCTCGGAGGCCAGCAGGTAGCCGTGCTGGAAGCCGATCTCGCTGGGCGATCCCTCTAGATGCACCTGAATCCAACCGTTCCGGTCCGGGCCGCGGGAGCCCTTTTTGAGGCGCCCGTCGGAGGTTTTGAGGCGCGCGTTGGAGGCCGGCTCGCCCGAAGCCAGCGTGAACGCCAGGGTCAAAACCAGGGCCGTCAGCAGAACGGAGATTCGCCGCATCCAGCTATTATATAAAGCAGCACCGCTGCATTATGCAGAATTCGATGCAGGCGAAGAAGCTGACGGCCCACGTGAAGGCCGCGGGTTGAGCGTCCAAGCTCAGTCCAAAGGTTTTGGACCAGG
>CAYRWE010000315.1:0-5628 GCA_964427655.1 uncultured Solibacteraceae bacterium
TGCTCATGGGCAGCCGCCAGCGCTATCAGGAGTACTTCGATAACAGCCCCGGCGTTTACTTCCGCTCGACCGGCTGGCTGGAACGCGGCGAGGGCCTCGACCAGGCCACCATGCGCATCGTGCGCGACCGCACCGGTTCCGGCTATACGCTCGAAGACCTCATCGACCGCTACGGCGAAGATAACGGCCGCTACCTCTTCGAACAGTTCAGCGGCTACCAACACAGCTATCGCCGCCTGACCTATATCGAAACCGGCCTCGAACCCGATGGCAGCTTCGAACAGCGCGCGCGCGAGGAAGCCGTCCGCCGCAACTGGGAGTTCGAGCGCATTTCGGGCGACCTGCGCCTCTTCGAAGCGCTGGTATCCGGCCAGTGGGACGAACGTGATTTCCTGGTGGTCCCACCGGGCTTTCGCGTCAAACCCACCTACGATGGCGACGTAATCGGCAAGGAACCCCTCGCATGACCGGCCGCGAACGCATTCTGGCGCTGCTCGGCGGCCACGAGCCGGACCACCTGCCACTGATGCCCATCACCATGATGTTCGCCGCGGACCAGACCGGCGCGCACTACCGCGATTATGCCGGCGACCATCGCGTGCTCGCCGAGGCCCAGATCCGCACCGCCGAGAAGTTCGGCCTGGATTATGTCTCGGCCATTTCCGACCCGGCCCGCGAGGCTTCCGATCTGGGCGCCGCCATCGAATGGTTCGATAACCAGCCGCCCGCCATCGACGAAAGCCGCGCTCTGCTGGCCGAAAAATCGACGCTGGCGCGCCTGTCGCTGCCCGACCCCGCCGTGGCTCCGCGCATGTGCGACCGCGTGGAGGCCGTGCGCCTGCTGCGCCAATGCGCGGGCGGCGAGAAACTGGTCGAGGGATGGGTGGAAGGCCCCTGCGCCATGAGCGCCGACCTGCGCGGCCTCAACACTCTCATGCTGGATTTCTTCGACGACCCCGGCTTCGTGGGCGACCTTCTGGCTTTCGTGGTCGCCATGGAACTCGGCTTCGCGCGCGCCCAGGTGGAAGCCGGCGCGGACCTCATCGGCGTGGGCGATGCGGCCAGTTCGCTCATCGGGCCGAAGCTCTATTTCGATTTCATCGAGACCTACGAGCGCCAACTCGTGGCCGGCATTCAGGCCCTGGGTGCGCCCGTGCGCCTGCACATCTGTGGCAAGACCCGCCGTATCTATGCGGGCATGGCGCGCGTGGGCGCGGACATCGTGGACCTGGATTTCTTCGCGCCCATCGATGAAGCCCGCGCGGCCATGGGTCCGCGACAGATTCTGCTGGGCAACCTCGACCCGGTCCGTACGATCCGCGATGGCACGCCCGCCAGCATCACCGAGGCGGTCGCCGAGTGCCATCGCCAGGCCGGCCCGCGCTACATCGTGGGCGCCGGCTGCGAAATTCCCCGCGGCACCCCCGAGGCCAACTTCATCGCGCTGTGCGATTACGCCCGCTCTCACCATGCCGGCCTTCCCCATTAACCTGACGCCGCTCGGCATCCGCCTGGAGATCGAGCGCGGCGCGTCGCTCGAAACGCTGCTGGCTCCCCACGGCGTGGAATTTCCGTGCGGCGGCGCGGGCATATGCCGCGGCTGCCGCGTGCGCGTGATCGAAGGCGAGCTGGCCGTCACGCCGGAGATGCGCGAGGTCTTCACGCCCGCCGAGATCGCCGCGGGCTGGCGGCTCGCCTGCACCGCCCGCGTGGAGGGCGCGCTGACGCTCGAGATCGCGCAGTGGACCACCCCCATCCTCACCGACGAAACCCAGTGCCCCTTCGAACCCCAGGAGGGTTGCGGCATCGCCATCGACCTGGGCACCACCACGCTGGTGGCGCAACTGGTGGATCTCGCGACCGGCGAGGTGTTGGCCGTGGAGACCGGCCTGAATCCCCAAACCGTTCACGGCGCCGATATCATGAGCCGCATCGAGTTCGCGCTGGCCGGAGGCGCCGCGCGACTGGCTACGCTGATTCGCGAAGCCCTCGGCAGCTTGGTGGCGGCTCTGCCCCGCCGCGATGCCGTGCGCCTGGTGCTGGTGGCCGGCAACACGGTGATGCACCACCTTTTCTGCGGCCTGGATGTGGAGCCGCTGGCGCATGTGCCGTTCGAGACCGTGAACGGCGGCGTGATCGAGCTATCGCCCCGCGAACTCGGCTGGGATCTGCCCGAAGCCGCCGTGGTGCGCTTCCTGCCGTGCCTGGGCAGCTTCGTCGGCAGCGACATCCTGGCCGGCATCCTGGCGACCGGAATGGCGGAAAGCGGCCGTCTGACCGCGCTCATCGATCTGGGCACCAACGGTGAAATCGTGGTGGGCAACTCCACGCGCCTGCTGTGCGCTTCTACCGCCGCCGGCCCGGCCTTCGAAGCCGGCCGCATCCGCATGGGCATGCGCGCGGCCGAGGGCGCCATTACACACGTAGCGGTGCGCGATGGCGAGCCGGCCTGCCGCGTGATGGGGGACGTTCCCGCGCGCGGCATTTGCGGCAGCGGGCTGGTGGACGCCGCCGCCGCCGGTCTGTCGCTCGGCACGATCCTGCCTAACGGCCGCCTGGCCGGCGGTGCCCGCGAGTGGATGCTGGCACATCCGGTGGCCATCACACAGGCGGATGTCCGCGAATTGCAGCTCGCGAAGGCCGCCATCTCCGCCGGCCTGCGAATTCTGCTGGAACGCTGGAACGCCCGCGCGGCGGACCTCGACGCCATCTACCTGGCGGGCGCTTTCGGCAACTACGTCAACATCTCGAGCGCGCGGCGCATCGGGCTGCTGGAAGCCGAGCCGGCGCGGATTGTGCCGGCCGGCAACAGCGCGCTGCGCGGAACCCGCATGGCACTGCTGGCGCCTTCGCGGAGGGAGGAACTGATCGCGGCCATTCGCGCGCGTTGCCAGCACGTGCCGCTGGCCTCGGACCCGCAGTTTCAGGATACGTTCGTGGATTCGATGGGCTTCGAAGAGGGGTGAGGGGCGTGCAAACGCGATGTTCGACAGTTTAGGACCGAAGGTGCCCTCAAGTTGCCGGCCCTTTATTCCTTCTCTGCCTTCCCCGCTCCCGGCGCACGCACCGCCCGCAGTATCCTTCTTATCTTCTTCGGCGACATCGAGAGCCGCGTGGCGACACGCGAGACCTTGCGCTCCTCGCGCTCCCAGACCTTCGGCACAATGATCCGTGCAAACTCCTCGGTGATCTCCTGAAACGTCTTGTCGCCCACGATGCCGTTGCTCCAGGCGCGCAGCACGGGGTCCACCGGGCCGGAATGCAGCACCTTCGATTTCAGCAGCTCCAGGTCGTCCCACACATATTGCCGCTCCAAGCCCTCGGGTTTGAGCTGCGTGGCGGCTTCTTCGCAGCAGCGGCGCGCCAGATCGAGGTTGCCGTGCGAGGGAGCCGTGTGCGTCAGCCCCTGCCAGATGTAGGCGCGGGCCAGCAGGCGGCGGTTCTGCGTGTGCCCGGCAAAATCAACTGCCTCGCGCGCGAACACCTCCGCCTTGTCGAAATGATGGCCCGGGTCGCCGATCTCCTCTTCCAGGCGCGCATTCTCTACCATGCATTGCAGGGTGCGAGCGCGCGCCATCACGATCGAATCCTGCTTCCCTTCCCCGTGCCGGAAAGCGCTCTCCGCTTCGGCGGCGGCGGTTTCCAGGTCTCCGAAATCGAGCGCCAGAAGGCCCTGGTTGACGTGCACGCCGGCCATGCCGCGGTGATTGCCATGGCGCGTGTAAATGGCCATGGATTCCTGCAACTGCTCGCGGGCCCGCTCGCGGATCTCGCCGATGCGCTGGCGCTGCCCGCGACCGGCCTCGGCGCGGGCCGCGGCTCCCGCCCCGCCGCGCCGCGAGGCGGCCTCCGAATCGGCGGTCTTTTGGATATCGAGAGCGATAAGCCGGTTCACGAATCCGATATTCAGCAGCGAGCGCGCCAGTTGCAGCTCGGCACCGCGCGCGCGGCGGTATTCGCAGATGGCGCGCTCGAAGTTCTCGAGGGCCGGTTCGTAGCGACCCTGGCGGCGCGCAATTCTGCCGTAGGCCGATTGCAGGTTGCCGCGCGCCAGAAAATCGTCCGTCCGGCTGAGCGCCTCCCCGGCTTTGCGCAGGATCGCGGACGCTTCGTTGAGCCGCCCTTTCTGAAAGCACACCCAGCTTCGGGTAAGCTGCATCACGGCGGCCGCGGGCGCGTATCCGCAGCTTAGGGCCAGCTCTTCGCCGCGAACCGTGTAGCTCAGGGCGTCGTCATAGCGGCCCATGCGCCGCAGGCAGCGGCCGGTCCAGAAACTGGCGATCGAGAGAAGCTCCTGGTCGCCGGTCTCGCCGCCCAACGAATCGACCAGCCGGAAGTGGGCGGAAGCCTGTTCGAAATCCTCCCGCGACATGGCCGCCACTCCCTCGGCCATGCGCACGTGGAGGTAATCGATCAGGGGAAGAGAGGACCGAGTGCTCGAGGGAAAGCGATCGAGCAGCCGGTAGATCAGGTGCGCGTCGTCGAAGCCGGCATCCACCCATTGCGCAACCAGCCCCACCAGCGTGCCGGCGTGCCTGGTCGCGGGATCGAGCGTTTCGAGGAAGGGCCGGACGCCATCCAGCCTGCGGACGCCTTCCTCGATAGACCGATGCCCCAGCAGGTCGCGCAACTCGGCCAACAGAGCCGGGAGATCGCTCTCGGCAATCATGACCGCAGTATACTGCCAAAACGAGGCTATGCGATGCTTTCGTAAGCCCGCAGAGTAAGAAACTCGGGAAACTCGGGGTTGGAGATCATTTCCCGCAATAACTGCCGGGCCATGGAGAGCTGCTCCTCCGGGAAACGCGGGCGCAGCTTCTCATAATGCTTCCCGAGGATCTCGTCGGCCAGCTCGTGAGTGACCTCCCGGCCGTCATCCATGCGGGCGCCGTGGCGGATCCACTGCCAGACCTGCGCGCGGCAGATCTCAGCGGTGGCGGCGTCTTCCATCAGATTGTAAATCGGCACGCAGGCATTGCCGCCCAGCCAGACCGCCAGGTACTGCAGGCCCACATCCATGTTGATCGAGAGACCGCGTTCGGTAATCGTCCCGGTGGGAACGGTCAGCAGATCCTGGGCCGTCACGGCCGAACTTTTCTGCTTGTTCAGTTGGTTCGGAAACGGCATGTAAGTGTCGAAGACGCTCTTGGCCAGCGGCACCAGTCCGGGATGCGCCACCCACGTGCCGTCGTGCCCGGCCCACACCTCGCGCAGCTTATCCTCGCGAACCTTGTTCAAGGCGGCCTCGTTGGCCTCCGGATCGCTCTTGATGGGAATCTGCGCGGCCATGCCGCCCATGGCGTGCGCCGAACGGCGATGGCAGGTGGAGATCAGCAGGTCCACATAAGACGACATGCAGTGCCGCGTCATGGTGACCTGGGCGCGGTCCGGCATGATGAAATCGGGACGCTGGCTAAACTTCTTGATGATGCTGAACATGTAGTCCCAGCGGCCGCAGTTCAATCCCGCCGAGTGCTCACGCAGCTCCCAGAGGATTTCGTCCATTTCGAAGGCCGCCAGAATCGTCTCGATCAGAACCGTGGCGCGGATGGTCCCGCGCGCGATGCCGAGCCGCTCCTGCGCGTACACGAAGACGTCGTTCCACAGACGCGCTTCGCGGTGGCTCTC
>CAYRWE010000316.1:0-5568 GCA_964427655.1 uncultured Solibacteraceae bacterium
TTATTTCGTATCCGCTCAAGGCATTCCTCCAGTGTCACTGGTGGCTGATCCACCTCCTCCAGTTTCGCAAGCCGCCGTCGCAGGTTCGCAATGGTCATCGGCGGGTCTCCTGCCTTCGTTCCAGAGCGGAAATCCGGCCCTCAATCTCAGCCATCTCGATTGCGCGACGCTGGCCTTCCAGCACTGCGGCCAGCGCCGCACCTTCCTCGGGGGTCACTTCGCCAGAGGCGACAGAGTGCGCCACTGCCCCCAGCGCCGCTGGGAGGTCTGCGGCGGACTTAAGCGAAGGCAGATCGGGCAGCGTGACGGGACGGCCTCTTCGCGCCGGCCACACGCGCGACAAAAGAAGCTCGGCGGCACGCAGATCACCAGCACCGGCCGCCGCGACAACGGCCTGTAGCGCCGCCTGCGCGCCTTCCTCGCCTATGGCGTCCAGTGCCCGTAGCACGGCGTTGCGGGTGCCCGGCGGCTTCCCGGCGGGATTGCCGCTTTGCCCCGGCCGCCACCGGCTGTTCTGTTTTCGGCCTGAATTTGCAGGCGGCTTCGTCATCGTGCCCGTCCTCCATGTCGCCGCGCCGCAGCTTCCTCGGCCTGCACCAGTAATCCACGCGCAATCGGATCGATCGCTGTCAACCGGCGGCGGGCCTGCCCACGGAAGTAGGCCAGCCCCCGTTGCGGGTCCGTCACCCGCTGCCAGGGTCGCGGCGTCGCCATTGCCCGCGCCAACCGTTCGACGAGACCGGCAGGCGGTTCGCTCGGCGGCAGCGGGCTAGGCCACACGTCGGTCGCGATAGCCTCGCGATAGACCAGCACGCCGGGATCATCGAAAGCGCCGGTCAGCGCCGCGGTGCGGCCCACGCAGGTGGTGCGCATGGCGGCCATGTCCCCTTCCACGCCACGGCCTGGGCCTGGGCCGGGGGCGGCCTCGGCGGGTGCAAAGCTGAAGTTGGTGGCGGCGCCCATGCTAATCGTGCTAACGTTGCTAATCGGGGTCGGCGGATTAGCGGGCTTAGCAGGGTTAGCAGGAGGCTGGGCATCCGCATTGCATTTCAAGGCCGCCCACGGATCGAAAGCGAGCGCGGTCACGGCACCAACTCCCACGCTTCTCGGCGGGGTGCCTCTTCCAGCGTAGTGCCGGCCGGAAGCCGCCGCACCCACCCGTGTTCCTCTAACACGCCTACAATCCGCCGGGCGGTGGTGGCCTCACGAACTGCACCGGGACCGGTCTGGTAGATAGCGGCGAGGTGGCATCGCGGGTCCGAGCGAGCCTGCCACCACGCCAACAACCGGGCGGCCAGCCGCAGATCAGGCGAAACCCTCGCCCCACCCTGAAGGCGCAGCGTCTCGGCGGCGTAGTGCTGGGCCAGCTCAATCCCGCACGCAATCGCGTCGACGCCCACCTCCATCGCGTCGGGTTCGGCATAGACCGTCAGCACCGCCGCCAAGCGCCCCGCATGCTCGGCCATCTTGGCGCCGAACGCGCGGACGGAATGCAGTTCGCCGCCAGGGCCAAGATCGCTTTCCACCTCGTTGTGGAAATGCACCCACAGCGCGCGGGCCTCGGCCGTCAGCGTCATGACCGGCGGGTCGAGCACGTCCGGGCTGTCGGGTGCCAGGGTAGGCTTGCGAGTCAGCAGTTGCGTCAGGCGATCGGAGTAGGCATGCAACACTGACGCGCAGTCGGCAGGGGTGTCGCGGAACAACCGGGTGCCGGCGGTGCTCTCGGGCGCGACCAGCAGCACACGCGCCAGCAGACCGATGCCATCGAGCATGGAGTCGCCCAGCAGCTTGTCGGCAACAGTCTGCTGCATCATGACGTGCGCACTGCACCGCCGGCCGGGCAGGAAGGCGTTGCCGGTCAGCACCCGACTGCGCCGGATCGGCTCGCCATCCCAGAGTGTGTTGAACAGCGCCCCGGTGCGCATACGGGTGTCGTCGTTGAAAGCCGATCCGCCGATCAGAATGCCACCCTCAGCCGTGAACACTCCGCACCACGGGCGTGAGTCGCGCAGGTGAAGCACGAGGGCTTCCGGTGTCGGATCGGCAACCAGTAACATCGGCTGCGGGGGCGCCTTCGGCTCGGGGCCGATGGAGTCGAGGGCGTTGCGGATGCTGGTGCGGTCGCCCTTGTGCTTCTTCTTTGCCGAGTCACGCGCGGCCTTCCAAGCATCGAGGTCGTTCACGTAGCTCGCGCGTGCGGCCTCGTGGTCCTGCCGCCATTGTTCTTCGATCCGATACACCGGGGCAAGTGCGATTCGATCCACGCTGGTTTTGCGCTCGCCGGACTCGGCCACCGAGGCAAAGATGCCGGTAAGCGGCCGTCGTCCGCCGCCTGGCAATTCTACGTCCCGATGCGCTTGGACGGCGAGTGTCGCAGCGGCGAGCACCGACTGAGCGCAGATCGCCATAGGGGCCTGCGTGCGCGCGTGGATCGCCTCCGCAGCCGCGCGCAGTCCTCCCAACGCGCGCACCGGGAACACTGGGGCAGGAGGCAGGGGGCGGAACAGGGGGCGCTTGGGATCGGGGACTGTGCTCGCGCGTGCAACAGCCGCGGCAGCCACCGCCTCGGCGTCGAATGGTGCATTCATGATGCCGCCCCCCGCGCACGCAATGCCGATGCAAGAGTGGCCTGCATCTCCCGGATCGGCATGCCAGCGCGGCGGCCTGCCACGGCCAGCGCATCGGCAATTTCCGCGGGGGCCAGATCCCCGGTGCCGATGAACCGCGCCAGGGCGAACGTAGTAGCGTTCAGCGTGTCGTTGCGCTGGCCTTCCTGGCTGGTCGCAACCTCTTCGACGGCATGCCGTAGCGCAGCCTCGGCATAGGCTCTACGGCGCCCTTCCGGTAGCCCCACATGGTTGACGCTTCCCACCATCCAGGCTGGCTCAGGCGGCGGCGCCACGGCGTGCAGGAGCCACGCCGGCGCATCGGGCGGACTGCACTCCCACGGCGCCACAAGCCAGCGGTAGAACCCGCCGTTGCGATGATGGCGCGACGGCGGAACCGTCACGCTCAACCGCCCGCGTCGTGGGTCGAGTCCGGGCGCCGGCCATCCGGTGCGGCCATGGATCGGCTCGCCGCGGTGGCGGAAGAACAACGCCATGCCGCCACCACCACTCCGGGTCATCGGGCGCGGCAGGATCGGGCCGTAGCGGCGCACCATCTCGGCTAGCGCGGCAACACCGTCCGCGGCATGGTCGGGTGACGGAACGTCGACGTCGAGCGACCAGATACCGGAACCCTCCATCACGACGCGCCAATTGCAGCCGAGAAACTCCCCAGCCCACGACGACAACTTGTCGAGATCGTACGTCGCTAGCGTGCCGGGGTCCTTGATGCAGGCGGACCTGCTGCGGTTACTTGCCGGGTAGAGGCGCCAGCCAAGCAAGGCCAAGCGCTCAATATCGGTCGGAAGTGCGTTCATCACTCCACGTCCTTATGAACGCGCCGGCCTCGGATGACCGCTTGCATAGACGCACCCGACTCGGTAAACAGCAGTTGCCGCCTGCAATTTCCCGAACCGACGCACGCCGTCCGTCACGCGCCATCGCGAGGCGGGCGGATTGCGTTTCAGGCGGCGACCTTGACCTTGCTACCGGCACCGATTTTGATTGCCGGCTGTGATCGAAGCCAAGTCAGGCCGTGTTCCACGTCGATCAGCGTCCGGCGGCCGCCTGGCTGCTTGATGCCGCGAAGGTCTCCGGTGGCGAGCGCCGCATAGGTCGCCGTCCGCGTCATGCCAGACAGCGCAACCCAAGTGGAGATCGGCGCAAACTTCGGTTCCGGGTTCATGGGCGTCCTGTTCAGCGGGTGAACGGACGCGCGTGCGCCGTTACCCGCGATGCGAGATGAGGATCATGGGATTTCCTAGCGCCCGGACGATTCGCGCTTCCAGCGCCCGGCTCGTCGGTAGAACCGGTTTACACACGCCCCCGGACTTGTCGCACCGGTAACGATCGTATGCACTCGCCCGGATCGGCTCCGGTGGGCCTTGATGGGCACGTCGCCGACGATTCCCCGAGTCGGCTATCGGTGTTTATAAGGATAGAACAGAACGGCGCCGGATCGCAAGTCGATTGTCGTGCGGTTGCCTATCCAGCCCGCAGCGTCGTCACGTTGCTGGCGTCGGGCAGAATGCCCATGCCGCCCGCGTACTGTCGGATTGTGTCGGCCACGTATCCCGGTGCCAGGTGAGCATAGTGCCGGGCGCACATCGCTTCGGTGTTCCCCAGCGCGGCGGCAATGACGGCCATCGGGACGTTCTGCGTCGCCAGCCGTGACGCGAAGGAGTGGCGCAGGATGTGGAAGCTGACCACGGGCGCAATCTTGGCTGCGGTGCAGGCATCCCGCAGCGGACGGGATTGGTGCGACTTACCCCATGTGCCGGCGTCCTCTCGGGCCAGCACCAGCGCTGTGCGCGCCTTGCCCGCCGTCTCGGCCGTGAAGAACCTCGCCGCGTCATCGGTCAGCGGAACGGAGCGCGGCTTGCCGGCCTTTGCCTCGCGGATATGCAGCACTGCGGCGCCCGCATCGAAGTCGCCCGCCCGTAGTGCCACCAACTCGCCGTAGCGGCAGCCGGTCAGCAGCGCCGCCGTAACCAGCTTGCGGAAGTCGCCGGGGCAGGCATTCACCAGGCGCACCGCCTCGGGATCGGTCAGGTATCGCACCCGCGCCGCGTCAACCTTCGGAAACGGTGCCACCCGCCGCCATGCGTCATCGGACGGCACTCGTCCTTCCCTGTAGGCGAGGGACAGAGAGGCTTTCAGGACCGTCAGCACCCGGTTGGCACTCGCCCGCCGCGCCCGTTTGGCGTCCACCGTCTCGGCCTGCCGAACGTTCGCTTTCTTGGCCTTCACCTTCGTCCGCAACCGGGCCGGGGCTGCCGCAAGTTTCTGGTGCCAGGATCGCAGCGCCGCGAAGGTCAGATCCGATACCAGCTTGTCGCCCAGCGCCGGCAGGATGTGCGCGTTGACCGCCCGCTTGAGGTCGGGGAGCGCCTTCCCGCCGCGGATCACGTAATCCTCAAGGTAGTCAGCCATCGCGTGCTGGACGGTCAACGGTTCCACCACGCGCCCGGCATCGCGCTCAATCTGGCAGAACCACTCGCGCGCCTTGTCCTGCGCTTGCCCGAAGGTCAAAGTCCGGGTGCCGTCCGCGTCCAGCATGTCATCAGCCGCGCCCACCGCCTCGTAACGGCGCCCCTCAGCCGGGTCATAGTGCCGGGCGATCCATGTGCCCGCCTTCCCGCCAGCCAGGCGCCGATAGCCGATGGCGCGGCCCTCTTGAATGTTCCGCCAGTAGGGTTCCCGCCGGGGGGGCAGTTTCAGCCGTACCGTGCGGGTATCAAGCCGTTCGTCTCGGGCCTTGCGGGGCATCGGACCCTCCCATCTGCCGTGCGGCATTCATACGGCATACACGGTGCCGTATGCAATGGGATAGTGCGGAACCGTCAATCGTGTTGCATCAATGTATTGACATACTTATCGGGGCAGGTCGGAACGTCACTTACCACTCTCTCACGGCGGTAACGGGGGTTCGAATCCCCCACGGGACGCCAATCTTTGCAGT
>CAYRWE010000317.1:0-5515 GCA_964427655.1 uncultured Solibacteraceae bacterium
GCACGCGCGAGCTGGGAGCGCGCTACACCTCGGGCGACGAATGCTATCCGGCCAAGGTGACGGTGGGCGATTTCGTGAAGATCATCGAGCGGCCGGAGACGGACCCCTCGCGGATCGCGCTGTTCATGCCCACGGCCGAAGGTCCCTGCCGCTTCGGCCAGTACGCGCCTTATTTGCGCCATATCCTGGACGCGAACGGATATGCCAATGTGGAGATTCTTTCGCCCACCAGCCAGAACTCCTATGATGGTCTGGGAACGCTGGCCGGGCCGTTCGTGCGCACGGGCTGGCGGGCCCTGTTGTGCGCCGACCTGCTGCAGAAACTGCTGCTGATGCGCCGGCCCTACGAGGAAACCCGCGGCGATACGGAGGCCGTCTACGAAGAATCGCTGGGCGACTTGTGTGCCACGCTCGAAAGCACTCCCGTGGAGCCGGGCGTACAGCTTCAATCGCTGCGCGACGCGATGGTGCGCTGCCGCGACCGCTTCCGCCGCGTCTCGCTGCGCCAGGTGGCGAAGCAGCCGCTGATCGGCATCGTGGGCGAGATCTTCTGCCGCCTGAACACCTTCTCGAACGAAAACCTCGTGCGATGTCTGGAGGAATACGGGGCGGAGACTTGGCTTTCAGACCTCGTCGAGTGGATCTGGTATACGAACTCCGAGCACTTCCGCAAGCTCAAGCTGGCCGGGCGGTTGTGGACGCTCGAAGCCCTGGGCGCGTATGTCCGCAAGCGCGTGCAGAAGCACGACGAGCACGTGCTGATGGAGCCGTTCCACGACGACTTCAAGGAGCGCGAGGAGCCGGACATCTACGAAATCCTGGAATGCGCCCGCCCCTACCTGCCGCGCGAGGGCGCTTTCGGCGAGATGGTGCTGAACGTGGGCAAGGTGGTCTATCTGGCGCGCAAGGGCGCGGCGGGGATTATCGACATCAGCCCCTTCACGTGCATGAACGGCATCGTGTGCGAAGCCATCTACCCGCGCATCAGCCGGGACCTGGGCGGCATCCCGATCCGCAATTTCTATTTCGACGGCACGCAATCGGACCTGGACCGGGATTTGGGCGTTTACATGGAGCTGGCGCGGAGCCATCAGAAGAAGGTGGCGTAGCGACGCGCGAGGGTGCGTAGCTTTCGGGCGGCCAAGCCGGCTGAATCCCGCCTGCCGTCTGATACCATAGCCCTGAAAAGAAGGCAGGGTCTTGGCCCAATCGAAGCGCTCCAAGCACGCAAACGAGCTCCCGAACTCGGAAGCCCCGCCGGCTGCTTCCTCCCGGCCGGCCGCACACGTATCGCTGCGGCGCTTCGCGGGCTTATTCGCCATTTGCGCGCTGGCGGGGTTCGCCCTCATCCAGGTGCCCGTTGTGGATCGTGCCGTGGCGACGTTTACGCGGGGCCTGGTGACTACGTCGGCGGCGGGCATCAACGCTGTGGGCGGCGACGTGGTGGCGAACTACGACGTGCTGCAGAGCCGGCGGAACGGCTTCGCCGTCAAGATGGCTAACGGCTGCAACGGCCTGCATGTATTGATTGTGCTGTGGTCGTCCATACTGGCCTTTCCGGCTTCCGCAAAGCAGAAGATGAAGGGATTGGCGGCGGCCGTGGTGGTCATTCAGGCGATCAACCTGGTGCGTTTCATCAGCCTCTTCTACCTCGGCCAGTACGCGCCGGCCTGGTTCGACTTCGCCCATCTCTATTTCTGGGAAAGCATGATCATGCTGGACTCGCTGATCATCTTCTGGATCTGGGCGCAGTCCGTGATGCGTTCCGGCGCGCCGGGCTTGCCGCAGAGCGCAACGACGTGACGCCCCAGCGGCGTTTTCTGCTGCGCGGCTCGATCCTGCTGGCGGGCATGCTGGTGCTCTGGTGGCTGCTGCTCATCGGCCCGCTGTTGGCGGGATTGCGCGTCGTCACCGACTTTTCTTTACGATGCCTGCCCGGCGCCAACGGAGCCTCCGCGGCGCGCGCCCTGCCGAACGGAGATTGGGTTTTCCGCGTGCCGGTGCGCTCTTCCTGGCTGGCTTCGCAGGCGCCCGATGGCCGCGTTCCGACGTTCCGCGGCGTTCAACTGGAAATCCCGCGATCCTCTTTGATCCTTTTCGTCCTCGGCCTGCCGATCGTCTGGGCGCTGATTTTGTCGGCTCCGACAGGCCCGCGGATCTGGAGGCCGCTGGTCACGGGGACCGGGGCAGTGGCGATTCTCGCCATCGTCGAGGTCCTCTTCTTCATCCTGTTCACGGTCGGCAAGACTCTGCATCTGGTAACCAACGGGGTGGCGGCGTGGCTCTTGGATTACGCCGCTTACGTGAACATCAATGTGATTCCCTATGCCGCGCCTTTCGCCATCGCGCTATGGGTTCACCCGCGGCTGCGCGCGGCGGTCTTCTTGCCTGACCCGGAGACCCAGGCGAGCCATGCGGGCGCTCCTGAGACACGCGGCAAGACGGGCGTCAGGAGCAGGTAGGCGCGGGCACATCCACAGCGCAGACCCCATCCTTCTCAAGGTACGCAGGGGGATCCGACGCGCCGGGGTGCGGCCGTATGGCTCTACACGTTCGAGAGCTGGCGGATGGGCAGCTTGCTATTTCTTGAACAGGCGGTCGAAGGCGCTGCGGGCGTCTTCGGGATTGCGCGGGGCGGGAGGACCGGCCGGCACGGGGGGCGCGGCCGAGGGGCCCCCATTGCTGGTGCCTTCGCGCGCCACGGTCACTCGCGGGGTAAACAGCGTACACTCGTTGTTCTTATCCTTCACGGGAATGCGCACGGGGATGGGTTTCAGGCATTGAAAGCGCGTGGAGGGCTCGAAGTGCGAGCATTGCTTGCAGCAGTGCAGGTCAGCGTTGCATTTCGGGCAGGCGCCGCTAAAATCCACACCGGGAGGCAGGGTGGTGGAGCAGTTGAAACACCGGGAGGCCGCCACGTGCTGCACCAGACGGGGCAGCCGTGGGCCGGTGATATCGATGGGAGGACGCGGCCCCTGGGGTTTGGGACGATCCTCGCGCGGGCCTCGGGAATCGCGCTCCGAATCCATGTACCCCGGTTGTCTGTACTTGCGATCGCTGTCCATGGGGAAAGATACTCCGTGAAGCGGGACGAAGATGCACTCGAACCGACGGCTTGCCGGCGCGCCTGGGTGAAAATTTACGGACCACCCCCAACTTGGGCCGTCTGACGAAAAATCACAGGCGGTTGGAGTGGGATTACTAGAGGGGTACCGCGGGAACACCCGAGGCGCGAACAAGACTGGTCGGGACCCGCTGCTTCCATTCCATATGTACCACGAATCGATTGCCATTTGCACGCCTAATCAGCGGGAACGATACGAATCCGCGAAGCTGGGTTCCGGCCGGAGCGGAAATTTAGACTAAAGTCCTGTACCGGGCTGCCGATAAGAGCGGCGTGAACCAGACAAGCGCCGGTACGATGCCGACCCCCGCGGAACAGGCCGGCAACATCCTGCGAGCGTGGGTCCGGTTGGATCATGAGAGCCTGCGAGAAGAGTTCTCCAAAGGCCTGGCCCTGTGCTCCTCTTTCCGCATGGCCGGCATGGAGGCCAAGCGGCTGGATCTGCTGCGGGCGGCGGCCGATGGCCTGGACGATCGCCCGGCGGAATGGGCCGCACGGGCCAAGGATCCACTGGTGAAGCTGTGTATCAGTCTGCTGATGCAGCTTGCGGATCCAGGCGCTTGGGAGTGGCCAGCGGCGCGTTCAGAAAATCCGTGAACGGCGCCATGGCGCGGAAGCGGGTGAGGATTTCGCGGAACAGGGCCGGCGTGGTGGCAACATCGGCGGGCAATTCGGCCCAGTACAGGAACTGCTTATAGCGGAGCAAATCGGCAGCCGGATGCGCGGCGGCGAAACCCTTGGGAACGCGCGAAAGCCGCTCGCCTTGCAACTCGCCGAAGAGACGCCGCAGGGCGCTCGATTTCAGAATGTGCGCGAACTCCTCGTGGTGCCGCTCGATATGCCGGCGGATGGCCATCAGCGACTCGGGCGGCGGCATGTAGACGCCTCCGCCGATGCCCACTTCCTTGTGCGAGACCTGGAAGTAGTAGCAGGCGCCGTGGTGCCGCGGCATACCGCGGCGCGGGAAAATGGCCGCGATGTGGTCCTTATAAGGCGTCTTATCGGGGCTGAAGCGGGTATCTCGGTAGATGCGGTAAATCGCCTTATCCGGATCGGCGATGTAGGCCGGGGCGAAATCCCGCATCGCCACATTCAGGGCTTCGACCAGCTCGCCCATGGGGCGGCGGAGCCGCTCCTCAAAAACCGGTTTGCGAGGCAGGAACCACTCGCGATCGTTGTGGCGGGCAAGGCCGCGAAAGAAATCGAGGCCTTCCCGCGGAAAGCCGGGGAACGCAGAGCGCACGGTCCGATTTTCGCACAATGAACCGCGGGGCCGTAAGCGGCGCGGCCCCCGTGTTCCTTAGGCGCTCGCGCACGCCGTCCAGCGCGGCGAAACCTTCTTAATGCGCGCGACGGCTTCCATCAGGTTGGCCATCGAATTCGCGTAGCTGAAACGGATGAAACCCTTGCCGTACTCGCCGAAGCAGGCGCCATCAAGGCAGGAAACGCCGCCCTCATACAGCAGGTAATCGGCCAGCTCCTTGGAATCCATGCCCGTGCCGGTGACGTTGGCCATGGCATAGAAGGCGCCTCCGGGAACGCGGCAGCGGAAGCCGGGAACCTCGTTCAAGCCCTTGACGATGGCGTCGCGGCGGCGGCGGAACTCTTCCACCATGACGGTCACGCCATCCTGCGGTCCGGTGATGGCCGCGATTCCGGCACGCTGGGTGAAGCTGGCGGTGCAGGAATTGGAATTCACCATCAGCTTGGAGACGGATGCCGCCAGCCACTCGGGCATCACGCCATAGCCCATGCGCCAGCCGGTCATGGCATAAGTCTTCGAGAAGCCGTCCAGGATGATGGTCTTTTCGAGCATGCCAGGGAATGCGGTGATCGATACGGGCGGCTTGTCGAGGTAGTGGATGCGCGAGTAGATCTCGTCGGCCAGCACCATCACGTCGCGGTCGCGCAGCAGGTTGGCGATCTCCGCCATGTCCTCGTACGGGATCACGCCGCCGGTGGGGTTCTGCGGCGAATTGAGCACCACCATCTTGGTCTTGGGGCTGAGGCGGTCGCGGAAGAGGTTCAGGTCGAAGGTGAAGCCGCGATCCTCTTCGAGGGGCATGGGCACAGGCGTGCCGCCCGCAAAACGGATCATGGATTCGTAGATGGGGAAGCCGGGATTGGGATAGATGACTTCGTCGCCCGGATCGAGCAGCGCCAGCATGGGGAAGAAGATGATGGGCTTGCCGCCCGGCACCACGCAAACGTGCTCCGGCCCGACCTTGATTTTGCGCGACTCGGAGACGTCCCGGGCGATGACCTCACGCAGCTCGGGAAGGCCCTGCGCCGGCCCGTAGTGCGTCCAGCCCTGGTCGAGCGCCGTCTTGGCCGCGTCGACGATGTGGCGCGGAGTATCGAAATCCGGCTCGCCGATCTCCAGGTGAATGA
>CAYRWE010000318.1:0-5471 GCA_964427655.1 uncultured Solibacteraceae bacterium
GGGGCGCCTCCTACCTGGTGCACGATTTCTACCGGCGCTTCGTGCGCCGCGGAGCGTCCGAAGCGCATTACGTGCGCATGGGGCGCCTCGCGACGGTGGGGCTGTTCGTGCTCTCGTCGGCCACGGTATTCGCGCTCACCACCGCGCGGGACAGCTTCAACATTATTCTGCAGGTCGGCGCGGGCACGGGGCTGCTGTACCTGGTGCGCTGGTTCTGGTGGCGGGTGACGGCGTGGTGCGAGATTGTGGCCATGGCGAGCTCATTCGCCGTCTCGATGGTGTTCCTTGGGCTGGCGCGCGCCGGCGCCGCGCCGGGCACGGCCGCGCAACTGCTGTTCACGGTGATCTTCACCACGGCGTGCTGGCTGGCGGCGGCGTATCTGGGGCCGCAGACCGATACCGCGACCCTGATCTCGTTTTATCGCAAGGTGCGGCCAGCGGGTCTCGGATGGCGGCGCATCGCGCTGAAGGCGGGGATCCCGGAGGCCGAAATTGAAGCCGACACGCGCGCGGCGAACATCCCGCTCTCGCTGCTGGGGTGGTCGGTGGGATGCGCGATGATATGGTCGGCGCTATTCCTTGTGGGCAACCTGCTTTACGGGAGGACCGGACCGGCGATCATGCTGGCGGTGGTTTTCGGGGTGACGGCTGCTACGCTCATCTGGGTGGTGCGGCGGTTGTGGCGGTAGTTCGATTCGATCCGGCAAATCCGTCAAGTCCGCTGCGCCCCACAGCTCGACCCTCCACTGGTATAGTAAGTGCTGTCGAACGCTCCTGCGTAAAGGACCGTGCTTGACGTTCCTTTCCCGAAGAGCGATTCCGAGCCGCAGTTGATCCCAGATGTCCAACTGGTTCGGTTTGAGGAGGCGCAGAATCCCAGTTAAGGTTTCAGCCGTCTACCGCCCAACGACAGGCTTGCCGAACTCATCGACAGACGGGTATGGACCGCCGCGCCGAATGTCGTCAATGATGTACTTGTCGTACTGCGGCGTGGGCTCGAAGTAGCCTGGCACTCTGAGGTGCTCCTTCACCACTTCGTCGTTCAGTTCCACGCCCAAACCTGGCGTTTCCGGAACGGGAATATAGCCGTCCTGAATGATCGGCTTCGGTATGCCCATCACTAGGTCGCTCCACCACGGGAGATCCAGGGCGTGGTGCTCCAGAGCAACGAAGTCCCGGATGGTTGCGATCACGTGCACGTCCGCCATCGTGCCCACCGGAGACACAACGCAATGCACGGCGGTCGGAATATGTCCCATGGCTGCGTAATCCGCGATGCGCTTGGTCTCCCGAATGCCGCCTGCGGTCAGTGGCTCCGGGTGAATAATGTCGATCGCCCGGTTGTCGATGAAGTCTTTGAAACCCTCTTCCAACCCGAACAGATCCTCGCCCATCGCCAGCGGTGTGGTAGTAGCTTCTTTGATCTCCTTGAAGCCGCGCCAATCCCGGGAGATGTTGCCGCCAAACCCCAGTTCACCCGGCTGCGGCGGCAAAACATCTTCCAACCAGGCAAGCTGGTAAGGCTCAAAAGCCTTCGCATATCGGATGCAATCGTTCACGCGCAGGCGGGAGCCGACATGGTCCGCGGCCAGCGGCACTTCATAACCGATCGCGTCGCGCACCTGGGCGATATGATCGCACAGCACTTTCAGCCCCTTGTCCGTGGCAACGCCATCGTCCCGGACGGCTCCCGGCACATCCGCCATGAACTGGGAAGCGAAATCGTCCATCTTGTAGAACGTGAAGCCCATCTGCTTCCGCCGACGAACCGCCTGGGCGAGCACATTGGCATCCCAGCTTTGCGGGAGGTGGCAGTAAGTGCGCACTCGGTCGCGGTACTTGGAGCCGATCAGACGCCAGCACGGAACACCGTAAACTTTGCCAGCAATGTCGTGCAGAGCTATGTCCACCGCACTGTAGCCGCCGCCCAAACGCAGGTGGTTGGCAAACTTCCTGATGCTATCCAGATTCGGCTCGATATCCAGTGGGTTCCTGCCAACCAAGTGCGGCTTGAGCACCAGAGCAATACCTTCGACCCCGCCATCGCGAACCTCTCCCAGGCCGTATACACCCTGGTTGGTGTCGATGCGGATGATTGGATAGTCAATCTTGGAGGCGATTCTGCACGCGCGCATGTCGGTGATTCTCAACTTGCTTGGCGCAGAGTTCCTGTTGACGTTGCCCGGTTGCGGCGTTTGAGCCGTTGCGTCTCGTTCGACAAACTTCAGCATCGATCCCAAAGCAGTCGTACCGCCGAGCAACTTGCGGCGGCTGATTCGCTGTCTCTCACTCATAATAGCCATTGTTCTCCCGTAGCGTGCTACTGCATATCAGGCCTTGCGATATCGTTCCTCGCTTGCCCGCCTGGTTCAGCCGGAAATGGAGAGCGGGCGTTCACCGTAAGCGAGTATTCCGCCCTTCGGGCGGAGATTTTCAAGGCATAGGGGTCTACCGATCCGATGAGCTTTCGGGGGGGCGCAGAGCCGTGCTCGCACGCCCCGACTTCATCGCCTCCATGAGCCCACCATGCTATCCCCTGGCCGGTTTGCTTCCCAGCGGAGACCGCTTCCGTTTCACCTGGCACCGTCATTGTAGCTCCACCTTTCAGGCCGCCTGCTGCCAGCGCAGTTGCGGCTGTCGGCGATCCCCCACCAGCTTGCGGTCGCGCGCAGTGTGGATGCCGTCGGCATACCCGCCAGCGTGTCCGCGGGTGTCACATACCCAACGGCGCTGTGTAGCCGCACCGTGTTGTAGTAATCCTCGCCCAGATCTGCTCCAGGCTCATCTTGTATGAGAAACTAACCGTCGCTCCAGGCTCATCTCGTATGAGACAAGACTCCCACTTGCTTTTCCCCAGGAATCCAGGCTAAAATCGAAGATCAGTTCTCCTTGAAATGTCCCAATCTGCCTCAGGCCGGCCGCTCGTCGTAAATCCCCTTAGCGTTGTCGCTATTCCTGTAGGCATCATTATTAGCATTCTGGTCATCGTAGCCGGCCCTGCCTGAGGCCAGCGGAAGCGGATTCCGAGGCCATCGGCAGGGCAAAATAACCCGGCCGGTGGCCTTTTTTGTTATGGAGCGATTTTTTTAGAGGTAAACGAAATATGTCGAACTTGATGAGTGGGGCCAGAATGCTGATGGAGTGCCTGGTGCGCGAAGGGGTGGATTGCATCTTCGGGTATCCGGGCGGGGTCACGATTCCGCTGTACGACGTGCTGTACGATCACCCCGTGCGCCACATTCTGGTGCGGCACGAAGAGAATGCCGCCTTCGCCGCGGAAGGCTACGCGCGCACCACCGGCAGGGTGGGGGTTTGCTGCGCAACCTCGGGGCCGGGCGCCACCAACCTGACCACGGGGCTGGTGAATGCGCTGATGGATTCGATCCCCATCGTGGCACTCACCGGGCAGGTAACCAGCAAGTTGATCGGCAGCGATGCCTTCCAGGAAGCCGACACCTTCGGCATCACGCGGCCCTGCACCAAGCACAACTACCTGGTGAAGAATCTGGACGATCTGGCGCGCGTGATCCACGAAGCCTTTTATGTGGCCTCGAGCGGGCGGCCGGGGCCCGTGGCGGTGGACATCACCAAGGACGTGTTTCAGGGCCAGGGCCATTACCAGCCGGTGGCCAGCGTGCACCTGCCCGGATACAGAGTCATCACCGACGGCCATACCGGGCAGATTCGCCGCGCGGCGCAGTTGATCGCGGAATCCGGGCGGCCGCTGGTCTACACGGGCGGCGGGATCGTGGCATCCGCCGCGACGCCGGAACTGCGCGAGCTGGTCGAGAGCGCCGATCTGCCGGTGGTCAGCACACTGATGGGCCTGGGTTCGATGCCCTCCGATCACCCCAACTTCATCAGCATGCCCGGCATGCACGGTAGCTACGCAGCCAACATGGCGCTGCAATCCTGCGACCTGCTGATCGCCCTGGGCACGCGCTTCGACGACCGTGTGACCGGGCGCCTGACGGACTTTGCGCCACGCGCCAAGGTGATCCACGTGGATATCGATCCGGCGGAGATCGGCAAGAACCGCGCGCCCGAAGTGCCCATCGTGGGGGATGCCAAACGCGTTCTCGGGAAGCTCAATAAACTGGTGGCCGAGGGTCCCCCGCCGGATGAGAAGACGGCGGCCGCGCGGCGAGCGTGGTGGCGCCAGATACGGCAGTGGAAAGAGCAGCATCCGTTCGACGCGCCGACCTCCGATACGGAGATCAAACCGCAACACCTGATGGCCGAGATCGACCGCGTTTCGGGAGGCCGGGCGGTGGTCTGCTCGGACGTGGGGCAGCACCAGATGTGGGCGGCGCAGCTCATCCGCTTTTCCGAGCCGCGGCTGTGGCTGAATTCGGGCGGGCTGGGATCGATGGGCTTCGGCTTGCCGGCGGCCATGGGAGCGCAGATGGCCCGGCCCGGCAAGCTGGTGTTCGCCATCGTGGGCGACGGCGGCTTCCAGATGTCCATTCCGGAGCTGGCCACCATCGTATCCAACGGGCTGCCGATCAAGATCGTGGTGATGAACAACGGGTACCTGGGGATGGTCCGGCAGTGGCAGACGTTGTTCTACAACAACCGCCTCAGCGGCGTGGAGCTGAACGGCTTCCCGGACGCGGAGAAGCTGGCGGCGGCCTACGGCTTCAAGGGCAAGACCATCGACAAGCCGGGGGATCTGGCGGCGGCGCTCGAGGCGGCAGTCGAGGAGCCGGGACCTTATCTGCTGAACGTGAAAGTCTCGCCGCACGAATGCGTTTACCCGATGGTGCCGGCGGGCAGCGCGATTCACGAGATGGTGTTGGGACCGCCGCAGCCCGTGGCTGTGCCGGCCAAGTGAGATGAGGTGGCCTATGTTGCAAGTGATTTCGTTGCTCCTCGAAAATAAGCCGGGCGCGCTGATGCGCGTCACCGGCCTGCTCAGCCAGCGGGGCTATAACATCGAGAGCCTGACGGTAGCCCGCACGCTCGATCCGGAACTCTCCCGTATGACCATCGCGGTGGAGGTGGATTCCGCCCTGCGGCAGCAGGTGATCAAGCAGATGAACAAGCTGATTAACGTGCTTCAAGCCACCGATCTGACGGAGGCGCCGGCGGTGGTGCGGGAGCTGGTGCTGGTGCGCATACGCATGCCGCAGGAGACGCGCGCGGCGGTACTGAAAGAGGCCGAGATTTTCGGCGGCCGCGTGGTGGATTCTTCCACCGAAGGTTTCGCCATCGAGGCGACCGGCGCGCCGGAGAAACTGAACGAGTTCGTGGATGTAATGGGTAGTTATGGCGAGATCGAAGTGACGCGCTCGGGCGCGCTGGCGATCGCGCTGGAGGCCAAGAAACTGAAGCTGCAGCCGCCCGTGCCTACGCGCGCGGGAGGCCGGGTGGAAGAGAAAGTAGTGTGAGGAAACGGTAATGGCGAAACGATATTACGAAAAAGACGGGAATCTGGACTACTTGAAGGGCCGCACGGTGGCCATCGTGGG
>CAYRWE010000319.1:0-5435 GCA_964427655.1 uncultured Solibacteraceae bacterium
TGGCGAAGTTCAGGTCGATCTTGAACACCGCCACAGGCACCTTCTGGCCGCGCGAGCCGCTGAAAGTGCTGTAGATATTGCCCGTTGCATCGATGGCCGGATTGGCCACCGGATGGAGGCTGTCGGCCACCAGTACGCCGATATCGCAGGCCCACGAATCGCTCGACTGGCCGCCGCTGGCGATCACCAAATCTCCGGCGACGGCGCCTTCGGGCACACGCGCGATCACCAGCGAATCCGAGCCGATGATCACCGGCGCGCCCACGTCGCCGAGGGTCACGCGCGGCCGATCCGCCTTGGCAAAGCCTTTTCCCCGAATCTGGAGTTCACCGCCGGCAATGGCCGCGGCGGGTGTGACCTGGGAAATCTGGGGCCGGGCGTCGGGCGATTTCCGAAGAGCCATATTCTTCAATATAGCTTGTAACACCCTGCAAGATAGAGCACCAGCGCGGCATATATTCCGGCCATCACGTCGTCGGCGTTGATTCCGAGGCCTCCGGGCAGCCGTTCCAACTGACGGACGGGCGCGGGCTTCCAGATATCGAAGAGCCGGAAGAGCAGGAAGGCGGCCAGGCAGCTCTTCCAATTGAGCGGCTGGGCGCCGGCCAGGGCGATCCACTGGCCGATCACTTCGTCCACCACCACGAAGCTGGGGTCCTCGATTTTGGCGGCCCGGGCGGTGACTCCGGCGGCCCACACGGCCGGACCGAATAGCACGGCCGCCAGCACCAGATACTCCCACCAGAGGAAGCCCGCGTGGCGATAGAGCAGGGCGCCGATAGCCAGCGCGGCGGCCGAGCCGACGGTGCCTGGGGCAAAGGGCGAGAGGCCGCAGCCGAACCAGGTGGCGATCAGGCGGGCGAGCAGGAGGCGCTTGTTCATCGATCTTTGCGGCCTAACCGCTTGCTCACGCGCGCGGCTCGGAATCGGGTTCGGCACACGGCGCGAACTCGGGGAGCGGTCTGGGTTCAGTCATTCTCCTCTTCTTCGCTGATGGTCCCGGGTTGGATGGGGCTGGACACGACGTACTTCTCCGAGGCCCAGTTGCCCAGATCGATGATGCGGCAGCGCTCCGAGCAAAAGGGGAACTCGGGATTCGTTAGATCGACTTGCTTTTTGCAAATGGGACACTTAACGGTCATAACGCGATCTGAACGAGCGGCGCCGGCGCGAAGGCGGGCGGCGGCTCGGAAGAGGCGGCCAGCGCGCCAACCACGTCGTAATCGTGCGCCTCGTCGATGTGCAGGCGGCGGATTTCGCCCGGCTGGGGCGGCGCGCCCGCGAAATCGTTGATCAGGGCCACGCCATCGATCTCGGGCGCCTGCGTGGCCATGCGGCCCTGCCAGAGCAGGTCGGTCTCTTTCGAAAGGCCTTCCACCAGCACGGCGACCTCGCGGCCTACCAGCCCGCGGTTGCGCGCGCGGGCGATCTTGCGCTGGACGGCCATCAGGTGCCGCTTGCGGTTCTGGACGGTACGGCCATCCACTTTGCCCGAAAGCGCGAAGCTGGCGCTGGTATCTTCATCCGAATAAGCGAAGACGCCCAGGTTGTCGAAGCGGGCAGCCTGGACGAACTGGCACAGCTCCTCGAAATCCGCGGCCGTCTCGCCGGGAAAGCCGGCGATGAAACTGGTGCGGATGGCCACCCCGGGAATGGTGCGGCGGATGCGCTCCACCAGCTTCAGGAAGATATCGCCCGAGCCGCCGCGCTTCATGCGCTTGAGCACGGCCGCGCTCGCGTGCTGCAGCGGCATATCGATATATTTCACCAGCGAGGGGTGCGCCGCCATGGTATCGAGCAGCTTCTGCGTCACGCGGTTGGGATAGGCGTAGAGGAAGCGAATCCACTTCTCGCGGTCGGTGGGAATCTGTGCCAGGCGCTCCAGCAGAAGCGGCAGGCCATCGGACAGGCCGAGATCCTCGCCATAGCAAGTGGTGTCCTGGCCGATCAAGTTGATCTCCCGCACGCCTTGCCCGAAAAGGCGGGTGGCCTCGGCGACGACGGATTCGAAGCGCCGGCTGCGGAAACGGCCGCGATACTGCGGGATCACACAGAAGGTGCAGGGGTGATCGCAGCCCTCGGCGATTTTGAGATACGCGAAGTGGCGCGGCGTGGCCAGCACGCGCGGGGTGAGATCGTGATAGAGGTAAGGCTCGGGGGCGCCGCTGGGGGCCGGCAGCCCCTCGCAGGCGGCCACGATGCCCTCGATTTCATTAGTGCCGACGATGGCATCCACCTCGGGCATCTCTGTGCGGATGTCCCCGCGATAGCGCTCCACCAGGCACCCGGCCACGATCAGGCGCTGAGCGCGGCCGGTCTTCTTAAACACGGCCATCTCGAGGATGGTATCCACGGATTCCTTCTTGGCGGGGTCGATGAAGCTGCACGTATTCACAACCAGGACGTCGGCCTGATCGGGATGGGGCGTGAGCTCGTGGCCCTTGGCGGCGAGCAGGCCCATCATGACTTCGCTATCGACCAGATTCTTGGGGCAGCCCAGGCTGACAAATCCGATTTTCAAGAGTGTATCCCAGCGGAAAACGTTGCTGCTCTTAGGATAGCAGTGAGGGTGGGGGCGACAGGCGAAGGCGATTGACACGAAGGCGATTGATCCACTCCGGTCAGCCACGCGGCCGATTCCGTTCCCGCGACGACGGGTCCGTGCGCCGTCACCACAACGAGTTTGAAACGCCACCTATTTCAAAGCCAGTTTGGTACAGATCGCCGCCTGCACGTACACCGCGCAAGCCACCTTTCGAGCTGCTCCCTTCATAATTTTTACCGATGTTCGTTGAATGAGGGAAAAAATGAGGGAAATTTCCCTGCGCTGCGCCCTAAGCGCTCGGCCTACGGCCTCGCGGGCCTCCGCTTCGGGAGCCGTCAGCAAAACTGGAAGAGAACAAGCAAAGGGGACATTTCTAATGAGTTAAGACAGGGGACATTTTAAACGAGGCTTGACAAAGGGAAATTTCCATGGCCAGGGGCCGACTATTGTGGTATAAACTATGTCGGATATCCTTTATGAAGATCGCGGAATGGAAGCCCCCCGTTGAGTTTTCAGCGCTGCTCCCTCCCCGTACGGAAGGGCGCCAGGCGCACGCTGCAAGAATCGCCCGAACGATTTTGCTGATGGCCGCGTTCCTTGCGGCGATTGCGAGTACTGCGTCGGCCCAGAGCCCCAATCTGGGCGACCCGGTGTTCTGCCAGCCTCAGGAAGGCACCACCTTTCTCATCGTCAATGGCGGGGCCGGCGTGCTCTCGGCAGACCCGGACTGCTACAACAACAACGTCAACAACGATACGACTCTTTCGATAGCGACTGGCGCTGGCGGAACACTGACCGGTACGAGAACTCCGACTGCCATCAACTACATTTACGCACCGCCCACTTCCAACTTTACCGGCCTTGACACGTTTTCGCTCCCCGTGACGACCGTTTTTAACGGCGCTGGCGGTACGGGCTCGAATTGCGGAACGTGCGGCGCGAGGCCCGGCGGAGCGGCCACTCTGGCCATGACGTTAAACGTGATACCGGCTACTGCCACGCTAAACGTAGCGGGAGTGGCGACGCTAGTCCCCGTGCCTACCGGCAGCGTCACCAATTGTTCGGCGTCGGCGGGCAATCCGGGGCTAGGACCTCCGGCGGGCACCATATTGGGCTGCGTGAAAGGCATTGTTGCTGGGACCACGCCGCCCGTCCATGGAACGCTGAGCACCGCTGGATCGGGATTGCTCCGGTACACACCCAACGTCGGCTTCGTTGGCACCGATACGTTCCAGTATCAAGCGGTGGGTATCAATACCGACGGAACATTCGCCTTGAATTCGGGTAATGTGACGGTTACCGCAACCGTAACTGCCGCTCTGACTATTACCACCGCGTCCCCTCTTACCGCGGGGACACCGGGAACAGCGTACTCTCAGACATTTGCCGCCACAGGGGGAGCAGGGGGGCCCTACGCTTTCTCCCTCAGCTCCGGAGCGCTCCCTCCGGGATTGACCCTTGCTGCCGGCGTCTTGAGCGGTACGCCAACTACAGCGGGCACCTATAACTTCACCATTCAGGTAACGGACAGCGGGTCGAACACAGCGGCGAAGGCGTTCCAACTGAACATTGTCGCGCCATCCGTTCCGACGCTTAGCACCTGGGGTATGGTGCTTTTGTGTGGTTTGTTGCTTCTCTTCGGTAGCAAGGCTCTGGCCAGCCGTTCAACATAGGCTGGAAGGGAAATGGAATTCGGCTCAGCCGGAGGCCCTGACCGCCGGCTGAGTTCCCTCTCTGCCAGACGCCGGTTAACACGTCTTTCGCCGCAGCGAATGTCCTCCGAATGTCCTAGTTCGTATGAGCCATCGACAGGAATGCCGCCTCGAACTGCGACGGCGCCAGGTACCCCGGGATCCAGCATGCCGCGAAAGAAGCACCCGTCAGAATGATGACGGTCCGGATGAACTATGAGCCGATACGTGGAGCTGGAACTACAAGCCGGCATGTCATAGCGCATCCAGGCAATCGGTTCCACCAGACTGTAATGGCCCGATCTGCGCATGTGCCGACTGGATTTCGGGTCTGTTGGCTTGGCGACCGGCCGGGCGGTCCCGGGGGCCGGAAGGCGCCCCCAGGGGTTTGCCCCACAAAGACGTCAGAATACGCGATACGGGATAGTCGCCGGGGCCGTTAGCAGCTTCATCAACTCGTCGTCCACTTTGACGAGAGTGAGCGAGGCGCCGGCCATCTCGAGCGAGGTGCAATATTCGCCCACATAGCTTCGGGCGACCTGAATGCCGCGGGCGGCCAGTTGCTCGTGAGCGATTCCATAGAGCAGGTAGAGTTCGCTGATGGGCGTGCCTCCCAGACCGTTGATCATCAGGGCGACGCGGTCGCCGGACTGGAACGGCAGATCGGGGACCACGGCATCGAGCAGCAGCGAGACCACTTCATTGGCGGTCACGGCCTTGGCGCGGCGGCGTCCCGGCTCGCCGTGGATGCCGACGCCCACTTCCATCTCGTCTTCGGCAATCTGGAACAGCGGCGTGCCCTTGGCCGGCGGGGTGCACGAGCTCAGGGCGATCCCCATGGTGCGCGCCACGCTGTTGACGCGCTTGCCGAGCGCTACCAGGGCGTCCAGATCGGCGCCGCATTCGGAGGCCGCGCCGAGCGCCTTCATCACGAAGAAATTGCCGGCCACGCCACGGCGGCCCACCGTGTGGGTGGAATCTTTCACGGCCACGTCGTCGTCGATAATGAGGGTCTCGACGCGTATGCCATCGGCTTCGGCCATTTCGCGTGCCATCTCAAAAGCCAGGCGATCACCAGTGTAGTTGTTCACCAGGTGGAGGACGCCCTTGGGCGATTTCAGCAGCTTGGTGGTCTCATACACGTAATCCACCGGAGGCGCCGAGAAGACATCGCCGGGACAGGCGGCATCCAACATGCC
>CAYRWE010000320.1:0-5406 GCA_964427655.1 uncultured Solibacteraceae bacterium
TGCCCGACCTCGCCCATCACGTTCTCGCGCGGCACGCGGCAGCCATCCAGGATCAACTCGCAGGTGGAGGAGGCCCGTATTCCCAGCTTGTCCTCTTTCTTGCCCACCTGGAAGCCGGGGAATTCGCGCTCGATCAGAAACGCCGTGATGCCGCGATGGCCAGCCTCCGGGTGTGCGTTGGCGAACAGCAGGAAGAAGCCCGCCTCGGCCGCGTTGGTGATCCACAGTTTGCGGCCGTCCAGCACGAAATAGTCGCCGCAATCGAGCGCCCGCGTGGCCATGGCGAAAGCGTCCGAACCGGAGCCGGCTTCCGATAGCGCGTACGAGGCCACCATCTGCGTGGCCAGCCGCGGCAGGTAGCGGGACTTCTGGGCGGGCGTGGCCCACCGCAGCAGGGCGTTGTTGCAGATGGTGTTCTGCACATCCACAATTACGCCCGCCGAAGGATCCACCGCCGAGAGTTCCTCGACCGCCAATATCGCCTGAAAGAAATTGCCGCCCTGCCCGCCGTACTCCTCGGGGATCTCGATCCCCATCAGGCCCATCTCGAAGAACTGCCGGATGATGTCCTTGCGGAATACCCCGGCTTCGTCCATCTCGCGGACGTGCGGGCGGATTTCCTCGCGCGCGAACTTGCGCACAGTGGTTTGGAAAAGTTGCTCGTCTTCGCTAAGCGCGGTTAGCGGCTGCGGCGCGGATGCGGTACGTTCGGCTGCCGGCATGTACGCCAGCTTACTCCACGGCCGCCAGTTCGCGCCACTGCCTTCCCTGGCTTTGCGCCACCCCGTTGTGGGTAACGTACCCATTGTAGGTATTCACGCCTTCCCGCAGCGCCGCATGCCGCTCGCAAGCGGTCTCCAGGCCCCGATTGGCAAGCTCGAGCAGATAGGGGAAGGTGGCGTTGGTGAGGGCGAACGTGGAGGTGTGCGGAACCGCCGCCGGCATATTGGATACGCAGTAGTGCAGCACGCCATCCACCAGGTACACCGGATCGGTGTGGGTGGTGGCGTGAGAAGTCTCGAAGCAGCCACCCTGATCGATGGCCACATCCACTACCACCGACCCGCGCCGCATGGTGGCGATCATCTCCCGCCTCACCAGCTTGGGTGCCGACGCCCCCGGAATGAGCACCGCACCCACCACCAGATCGGCCGCGCGGACGGTCTCGCCGATAGTCCAGGCATTCGACGCCAGGGTGACCACCCGGCCATGGAAGACATCGTCCAGCTCGCGCAGCCGGTCGAGGTCGCGGTCGATGAGCGTGACATGCGCGCCCATCCCGATGGCGATCTTGGCTGCGTTCACCCCGACGATTCCGCCGCCCAGAATCGCCACATTGCCCGGCGCCACGCCCGGCACGCCGCCCAGCAAAATTCCGCGCCCGCCCTTCGGCCTCTCCAGATACTGCGCGCCCACCTGCACGGCCATGCGCCCGGCCACTTCGCTCATGGGGGTGAGCAGGGGCAGCGACCGATCCGCTTCCCGTATGGTTTCGTAAGCCACACCGCTGACCTTGGCGGCCAGAAGCCGGTCGGTGAGCTCCGGCAGCGGCGCCAGGTGCAGATACGTGAACAGGATAAGGCCGGGGCGGAAGTGGCCATACTCGACGGGTTGCGGCTCTTTGACCTTGACGACCAGATCGGCCTTGCGCCACACCTCGGCTGCCTCGGCCAGAATGGCCGCGCCGGCCTGCATATACTCGCGATCGGTGATCGAACTGCCTTCTCCGGCGCGCGCTTCGACGAGCACTTCGTGTCCCGCCTCGCGCAACGCGGTCACCCCGCTGGGCACCAGCCCCACGCGCGTTTCATGGTCTTTGATTTCCTTGGGTACCCCGATAATCATGGTCAACTCCAGTGCTAGCTTAGCACCACTGGAAGCTGGTGGCTATGGCCCCGCGCGGACGTGTCGTTACCCGCCGCTGCGGTCACCCGCGCCGTCGCAAGCACCGCGGCGCGGCAAACAGTCCCGCGCCGCATACTCGGCGGCCGCGTCGTGGTAATTGGCCAGCGTGAAACCAGCGGAAGTTCGTTCTCATCGCTCATTCGAACATAGGGAAGTAACGCTGCGAGTTGGTAAAGCGAACCTACAATAGTAGCTTTCCATTATTGCCGCCGCGCTCGCACCATAGTACGATTCATTCACGTTGGTGGAGATATAACTGGGTCGCTCGCTTCCGCCGTGCGCTATGGGAGGGCCCTGCTATGAAAGGGCGAATCGTAGCCGCACTATTTGCCTTCCTGCTGCTCAACAGCGGCTACCTCGCAGCGTATCCGGCCGCATCCCTCTTCTACATGGCGAACGTGGTGGCGCACCTCGTGGTGGGTCTCCTGCTCATGGCGGCCGCGCTCTGGTCCCTGAAGCGCTATCCCCGGGAAGGCGGCGCCTTTCTGGCCGCCGGATGCGTGGCCCTGCCGCTTGTCGTAATCGGCAACACGTTCGATCACCGACTCGTCTTATGGCTGCATATCGGCGTCGGAGTAACCGCGGCGATCTTAGTTGCGTTGCGGTTCCACCGCGTCCCGTTAGTGGCTCCAGCTTGTTTCATCGCCATCTTACTTCCGATATCGGCAGCCCTGTGGAATCGGATCCATCCCGACCCGAACAACTTGATTCGCAACCCTTCATCTCCGCCGCTCTCCATGGACCAGGAGGGCCTCGGCGCGCACTCGCCTTTTGCCCCCTCCTCCGCGCGCACCACCACTGGCCGGATCATCCCTTCGAACTTCTTCATGGATTCGCAAGCCTGCGGCGAATGTCACAAGGATGCTTACGAGCAATGGAAGAGCTCGATGCACCATATGGCGTCGTTTAATAACCAGTTCTATCGAAAGGCGATTGAATATATGCAGAGCGTGACCAGGACGCGCGCCAGCAAATGGTGCGCCGGGTGCCATGATCACGCTGTCTTCTTCAATGGCCGCTTCGACAAGCCCATCTCCGAACAAATCGACACGCCGGAGGCGCAGGCCGGCCTTGGCTGTATGTCGTGCCACGCCATAGTCCACGTCGGAAGCACCATGGGTAACGCCGATTTTGCCGTGGAATACCCGCCCTTGCACGAGTTAGCGACCAGTCACAACCGAGTGATTCGCGCCGCCGCTTCGTTTCTGACTTACCTGAATCCGCGGCCGCACCGGCAGACCTTCCTGAAGCCGTTCATGCGCGACGCCGAGTTTTGCGCGGCTTGCCACAAGGTGCATCTGGATGTCCCGGTGAACAATTACCGCTGGTTCCGGGGCTTCGACGATTACGATAACTGGCAGGCCAGCGGTGTCTCCGGCCAGGGCGCCCGCTCGTTCTATTACCCGGATAAGTCCATGGCGTGCGCCGATTGCCACATGCCGCTGGTAGCTTCGCGGGACCCCGGCAATCGTGACGGTAAGATTCACTCGCACCGTTTCCCGGCGGCTAACACGGCCGTCCCATATGTCGAGCGCGACGACGGCCAGTTACAGGCCACCGAGAAGTTTCTCAAATCCGGCTTCATCACCGTGGATATCTTCGCGCTTTCGCCGGTGGACGCGGCCCGGGGACAGACATCGATGATCCGGCGCAGCGGCACCGTGCAAGCCAATTCCACCTTTGCGGTGGGAGAAGAGGCGGAACAATCGGGCCCCACAATGATTCGGGAAGTCGGAAAGCTCGCAGCGCCAGTCGGGAGCGCCGAAACACACCTCGAACCCGGCTCCACGGTCCGTCTGGACGTGGTGGTGCGAACGCGGAAGATCGGCCACTTCTTCCCCGCCGGCACGGTGGATGCGTTCGATACCTGGTTGGAGCTACAAGCCAAGGACGACGATGGCCGCATCCTGTTCTGGAGCGGCAAGGTGGAGGATGATGGCAAGGGTCCCGTGGAGCCAGGCGCCCATTTCTATCGCTCCTTTCAACTCGATGGCGCCGGAAATCCGATCGACAAACGCAATGCCTGGCAATCCCGCAGCCTGCTCTATGTGCGACTAATTCCACCGGGTGCGGCCGACGTGGTGCACTATTTGGTGAAGACGCCGCGCGACGCCAAGGGACCCATCCACATCTCCGCCCGCCTAAACTATCGTAAGTTCTCCTGGTATTACACGCAGTTTGCCTATGCGGGCGTGCCCCAGCCCGGACAAGATCCGGCACTTCTCTCCAAGGACTTCAATAGCTTGACTTACAGTTTCCTCCCATCGTCTATACCGGCGAATGTCTCCGGCAAGATTCGCGATTGCATCCCCAACCTCCCCATCGTGACTCTGACGGAGGCGCACGCCACCATCCCGATCGGTGTTCCGGCTTGGACACCCTTGGTTCGCCAGCAGGATCGCGAACGCTGGAACGATTGGGGCATCGGACTGTTGCTCCAGGGCGATCTGAAGGGCGCGGAATATGCCTTCAAGCGCGTCACCGAAGCCGATCCCGCTTATGCCGATGGCTGGCTCAACGTGGCCCGGGCGCTAATTCAGGAAGGTGAGACCGACGCCGCCAAGCCGTACCTCGCGAAAGCTCTCGCCATCCGCCCGCAACTCGGCCGCTCCATGTTCTTCCTGGCCGCGGTACAGAAGGCCGACGGAGATTACGATGGCGCCCTCCGCTCGCTAGCCGTCGTGCGCGAGCAATATCCGCGCGATCGTGTGGTGCTGAATCAGATCGCCCGCATCCAGTTTCTGAAGCGCCAATACGCGGCCGCCGTAGAGACCCTGAAGGCCGTCAACGACGTAGATCCGGAGGACGTTCAGATGCACTATACCCTCATGCTCTGTTACCGCGGTTTGAGTGACACTGCCTCGGCACAACGGGAAGAGCGTCTCTTCCAGCGCTTCAAAGCCGACGAATCCTCGCAATCCATTACCGAAGTGCGGCGTCGGCTTAGTCCGGAAGATAACAACGAGCGCCAGGCCATCCACAATCATGAGAGCGTCGCGATCGAGGAGGGAAAATGAGAGCCACGCCCGCACTCGCCTCCATGTTACTCGCGGCAGCCGTGGTTGCAGTAACTCTCGCGGCCGACAGCATTCCCCATGGCGCCGTCGCCTTCGCCGATGTTACCGCGCAGTCGGGCATCCACTTTGTCCACAACGCCGGGCGATCCGGGAGAAAGTATCTGCCCGAAACCCTCGGCGCGGGCTGCGCTTTCTTTGACGCCGACGGCGATGGCTGGCCGGATATCTTGCTGATCAATGGAAGGGATTTCACTCCCCGGGGCCACCACTCCGTCGCCGCGCTCTACCATAACAACCACAATGGAACTTTCACCGACGTCACGGCCGGCAGCGGTCTGGACGTGGAAATGTACGGCCTTGGCGTTGCCATTGCCGACTACGATAACGACGGCCGCGAAGACGTCTACATCACCGCGCTCGACGGCGACCACCTGTTCCATAACGAAGGCAACGGCAAGTTTCGCGACGTGACCCGCGCGGCCGG
>CAYRWE010000321.1:0-5357 GCA_964427655.1 uncultured Solibacteraceae bacterium
TGTTGTAGCCGTTGCCGCCCACGATCAGGATGCCCTCGCGGTTCCACTCGATGCGGTTCCCCGTGAAGGTGCAGGCGGCGTTCTCCTCGCGGCCGGCAAAGCCGGCGCCGCGATTCCCGGAGAGCCAGTTATCGAGCAGGAAGCCGTCCCATCCGCGCAGCCGTATGCCGTCGCCGGCGTTGTAGGCGATCATCGAATGGCGGATCGAGAAACACCAGGCGCGCGTGAGGCACACGCCGTCGCCGCTGAAGTTGGCGATCTGGCAGCGCTCGATGCGGAAGGTATCTTCCTGGCGGCCGTAATCCGGCTTATTCAGCCACACGCCATGCACGCCGGCGCCGAGTTTGCCACCATCGAGAGCGAGGCCATCCACGGTCGCTCCGAACGCACCCGTGAGGTTGAGCAGGCACCCGGCGCGCTCGTCCGCGAGCCGGATAACGGACCCGAAGCCATGCTCGTAATCCCAGGCCGGGACGCCGGTGAGAGCCACGTGCGGGCGCAATTGCAATTCGGCGCTGCGGTAGACGCCGGGCGGCACGTCGACCGAACCGCCGCGCGCCGCGGCGGCATCGATGGCACCCTGGAGGGCCTTCGTGTCGTCACTTTTCCCGTCGCCTTTCGCCCCGAATTGACGAACGTTCAGAACGGTATTCGCCGCGTCCTGAGCAGCGCTCTTCCCCGGCTTCATCGCCAGCCACATTCCGGAAAGCGCGGCCGCCCGCGCCAATTGGCGGCGCCCGGACGAGGGTGCCAAGCTCTTCTCCGCCATACCAGAGTCCTCCCCGATGGATGCCGGCTGCTATTTCGGGCACGCCATCGCTGCATCCATTTTGCTCGCGAGATCCCGCTTTGTCACGCGGCACGACGCCCTTCCAGGCGCCGAATTGCCACGGGAGCGATTTTGGAGGACGCCGGCGAAGGACCAGGGGAAAGGCGGGCGGTTGCATTACTGGCCGCATTTGGATATAAACGTCGTTGGGTCGAGGAGGTCTTGCATATGTCGAACTCGGAGTTTAGCCGCAGAGAACTGTTGTCGCGGGCGCGTTATCTCGCGGCCACGCCCCTGGTCGGTAGCGCCATGGCGCAGTCCGCTTTCCAGGCGAAAGCCGTGTCCCAGCTCAAGGGATCCGCGAATTCCGTTGTCATTCCCACGCATGAATTGGCGGGACCTAACGGCGCTCCCTGGATCGAAGAGCGCATCGATTTTCCAGCCAGTTGGGACGTCCACGTGATGGATATGGCCGGCCACAGCCGGGCGACCATTTCCCCCGAGCAGATTGCCGAGCAGTGCTCTCAGCCGATCGGGACGAAATCCCTGCGCGAGTTGGCCCAGGGGAAGAAGACGGTTGCCATCACCTTTGACGACCTCACGCGCACGACGCCGACTTATACCGTGACGCCGTGGGTGTTGGCCGAGCTGGCTAAAGCTGGCATCAAGGACGAGGACATTCTCTTCATCGGATCGTTCGGCACGCACCGCCCCATGACCCAGGCCGAGGTCGCCCGCAAACTGGGGGACCAGGTCGCCAAGAAGTACGCCTGGCTGAATCACGACGTATTCGACAACGTGAAGGAGATCGGCACCACCACGCGCCAGAACAAGATCCTGGTTAACCAGACCTTCCTGGGCGCGGACCTGAAGATCTGCCTGAGCGGAATCAAGGTGCACCAGGACGCCGGGTATGGCGGGGGCGCCAAGGCCATTCTCCCCGGCATCTCGCATATCTCCACCGTGGAGTACAACCACACGCAGATCCTGACCAAGGTCAATACCACTGGCCCGGTGAAGATTTTCAAGAACGACATGCGGCAGGACATGATCGAAGCCGCGCGCATGGCCAAGGTGGATTACACGGTTCAGATCCTTTACAACGACCGCCTGCGGCCGCTGCAGATCTGGGCCGGCGACATCGTGGACGCCCACCACGCAGCCGTTCGCGTGGCCGCCAAGACTTTCTGCACGCCGACTCTGAAGGACGCCGACGTGGTGGTGGCGAACGCCTATCCGCAGAACTCCGAGGCCTATCACGGGGCGCGTTGGATCAACTACTCGGCGCGCGACGGTGGCACGGGCGTGCTGATCGTCCAGCACCCGCTGGGCGTCGATCCGGTGCACTACCTCAACAACCGGCTGGCGGGCCTCAAAGGCGCCACGCAGTTCGATCTGAACAGCCGGCGGCGCTTGGGCGGCGGACCCGGCCCGCAGAAGAAGGTCAACCTGATCGTCTACTCGCAGTACATGACGCGCAACATGCAGAACACCACGGCGCGGGGAACGAACACCACTTTCTGCGAGAAGTGGGAAGACGTGATTACGAAGCTGAAGGAGCTGCACCCGGGCGATCCGCGCGTGGCGGTGTATCCGTACGCGGGGATGCAGCACCAGGAAATCGAGCTCGACGGCTAGGGCGGGCAACCACTCCCTCACGGTCGTGCCTCGGACCGAGCCGCGACCGTGAGGAACGGTCTTACAACCATCCAGATTCGATTACGCCGAAATTCCCACTCCGCGGCGGGGTCGCTCCTTGCGCACGAAGCCGCTGGTGTCCTGGTCCGGCTCGCCGTCGCACTCGATAGCGATGACCGTGGCGGGATTGTCCGGCGCCTCTTCAGGCAGGCCGGTGAAGCGCACGCGGTAGGGGTCCTGGTCGAACTTGACTTCTTTGCCCGAGACCAGCAGGCGGGCCGACTTCACCTTGTTCCGCAAGCCTCCCATCGAGACCGTCGATCCCGGCCAGAAATGCACGTGCATGTAAAGCGTGTTGCCCTGGCGCGTGAAGCCGGCGAACTCGGAGGTGCGCGGCTGGCACTTATCCGACTGATAGATGGTTGAGCCGTTGCGCTCCATCCACTTGCCCACGGCGGTGAGAATGCGGACGGATTCCTCGGGGATGGAGCCATCCGCTTTAGGGCCGATATTGAGCAGGTAATTGCCGGTATCGTGCGCGCAGGTCACGAGGTTGCGCACGACGGTCTTGGGCGTCTTCCAATCGTCGTCGGCCTTCTGGTATCCCCAACTGCCGTTCATGGTCATGCAGGATTCCCAGGCGCGGGTTTCGGCGCGGATGGTCTGCTCGGGCGTGGCGAAATCGCCGGGCAAGCCGTTGCGATTGTTGACGATGATCTCGGGCTGCAGCTTGTAGACCATCTGGTTCATGGCCTCGGATTCCCACTGCTCGGGCGTGAGCGGCCAGTTGACGTCGTACCAGAGGATATCGATCTTCCCGTAGTTAGTCATCAACTCGCGGACGTGGCCGTGGATGTAATCGACGAAGCGTCGGCGCGCGGCCTCATCGGTGGCACAGCGTGCGCCATCGGGATGGTGCCAATCCATGAGGGAATAGTAGAAGCCCACGCGCAGACCCTCGGCGCGGGCGGCGGCGACATATTCCTTCACCAGATCGCGGCCGGGGCCCTGCTTGGGCGCGCAGTAATCGGTAAGCTCGGTCGCGAAGTTACAGAAGCCCTCGTGATGTTTGGTGGTCATCACCATATACTTCTGGCCGGCCAGTTTGGCAAGGCGCGCCCAATCGCGGGCGGCGTCGGGCTTGGGTTTGAAAGCTTGGCCTGGCGCTCGTATTCCGCGACGGGAATACCTTCCTGCTCCATGGCCCACTCATGGCGGCCCAGTGTGCTGTATAGGCCCCAGTGGATAAACATGCCGAAGCGGGCCGCGTGCCACCACTTCATGCGGGCTTCCCGGTCGGCGTCGCCTGCCGCGGCGGCTCCCGCCGGCATAGCGGCCGACGCGGCGGCGCCGGCGGCCATCATTTGCAGATAATCGCGTCTGGTCATGGCTGTGCGCTTCCTCGATAACGAAGCTGGAGCTTCGAAATCCTGCCCAGTATACACCCGGGGGAAATTGGGATTCGCGAGTTGGGGGGTACGCCATAGCGTCCATTGGCGATCCCACGCCAGCCGATGGCATTTTAGACTGTGCTCGTACACAACGCCTCCGCGCCGAGATGCGCACCGACCCGGTGCGCAAGAATCGGGGAATCCGAGCGCATAGCGACGTTAGCATTCCGGTTTAGCCGTAACAATCGGGAGCGGGATTGGAAAAGACTCGGCGACCAGGGAAGATCTATGACTCACGGCCGGGCCAAGGTCCGAGATGCCGACTTTCCGTCCGAGTGGATCGCCGGACCTGACGCGTTTATCGTTACTGATCCAACGAACCTTCCCAGAAGGGGACTTGAACGAAGCCGCTTTGCGGCAGGCGGCCCGGCGGTGGTTTTTGGTTTGTCGGAACAGTTGCAAGGGCAACGGATCAGCAGTGCCATCACAGCAGCATGAACGAAATGTTTCGCTACGTACTCGATTTTGACCGGCGAACAAAATAGAAAGCCTATTCAATCCCCATAAAGCAACTGTTCTGCCAAACCCAGGCTCCGCTCAAGTCGGCTTATCGAAAGTGCCCCGGCCTTCACCGCTCTTCCCACGCTCCGGCTCTGCTCCGCCGCAGCACTTCCGATCAAGCCTAAGGACTTCCGGGTACTAATCCGATGGTGGCCACTTCAGCGCGGGTTGACGACCATACGGCGGTTGACGGCAGAAAGCTTGTTGTGAATTACGGTTCTACTCATTTCTTCAACATCGCCTGCCTACACGTAGGAGGCCTCGCCGGTTCAAATCGGTGCCGGAGAAAGCCTACACCGCGAACTGTTCGGAGGCCTGCGAACTGTGGCGGAATCGTTAGGCTGCACCTTCATTCCTTCAAAACCGAGGAAGTCTGCTGGATTCCGAGACTGTCAGCCATTCTGATCAATTCCGCCAACGACTGTGCTCGCATTTTGCGCATGATCTGCCCTCGATGAACACGAACGGTAATTTCACTGGTGCCGAGTTCAGCCGCGGTCTGTTTGCTCAACCGGCCTGCGACGACAAACGGGAGAACCTCTCGCTCGCGAGGAGTTAACTGGGCATAGCGTTTTCGTAACTCGGCCAGCTCGGAGCTCTTCGCGACCTCGGCGTCGGTGGCAACTTGGGCCGCATGGGAGAATCGAGCCTCCGCAAGGCATAGCGCCTCTTCTGCAACTCTGCGCTTCGCGTTTTCCTTCTTTAGCTCTTCGTTTAGGCATACAAGAGCTTTCGACTGTCGTTCGACTCTAAAGTCCAGGTCTTTGGCTATCTGGTGTTGTTCATTGCGGAGCCGGGCTTCTTCGAGTGCGATCGCTGCCTGGTTCGCCGCGACATTTAAAACCAGCTGCTCAGTCTTGCTTGGAAAGACTGGCCGACGGCTGCCTGCGATGAACTCACCAATTTGGTCACTGATCCCTAGGCGAAACGCCGCGACCAAGAATCTAGTGTAGTGCGGCCTAACTAGTAACGAGTATCGTTAGCGCAGCGTCTTTACA
>CAYRWE010000322.1:0-5348 GCA_964427655.1 uncultured Solibacteraceae bacterium
ACTCCTCGCGGAAGCCCACCATGCGGTCTCCGGGCTTCCAATCGAGGCCCAGCGCGACCGTGGCGATGCCCTCGGAGGTGTTTTTGACCAGAGCGATTTCCGAGCGCCCGGCGTTGAGGAGCCGGCCCGCGGCCACGCGCACACCTTCGTAGGCGGCTAGCCACCGGTCGTAGTGCAGGCTGCCGAACTCCAGGCAATCCTGCGCAAGATGCTGCATGGCGTCGGCGGCCCGGCGGGAAAGCGGGGCTACAGCGGCATGGTTGAGGTAGAGAAGGTGCTGGCAGACCGGGAACTGGTCCCGATAGCGCTGCCAGAGCGGCGCCTGGTCCATCTACAGATCCTACAGTTCTAGCGGCACTACGGTCAATTCGGTGATGACGGCTTGCTCGGGGAGCGTTGCGCAGGCCATGATGGCCTCGGCGACATGCTCGGAGGTCAGCGCCTGGGCACGCTGCTCGGCCGTGGGCTTGACCGGGCGCTTGTCGATGAATTCGGTATCGATCAAGCCCGGGCAGACCACCGTGGTGCGGATGTGGTTCTCCTTCTCTTCCACGCGGATGCCATGGGCTAGACCGATCAGGGCGCGCTTTCCGGCCTGATAGGCAACCCCGGAAACATCCGGCGTGTGGCCGGAGATGGAAGAGACGAAGATCAGATGCCCGTGGCGCGCCTCGCGCATGGCCGGAAGCACGGCTTGGGTGATGTAGTAGGCGCCGTTAATATTGATCGACATCATCTCGTCCCAGATGGCCGGGCGCAAGCGGCGCAGGGAGCGGTCCGGAGTGTTCATGCCGGCCACGTACACCAGGATGTCGACCGGTCCGAAGCGCTGGCGAGTGGTTTCCGCCAAACGCTCCATGGATTCGACGCTGCCGGCATTGGCGACGGCGGTGTCGAGCGTGTGCCCTTTGGCCGCCATTTCGGACTTCAGGGCTGCCAGCCGGTCTTCACGGCGCGCGGCGGCCATCACTTTGGCTCCGTCGCGCGCCAGCAAGACGGCGATGGCGCGTCCAACACCGCTGGACGCGCCCACCACCAAAGCTACTTTATCCTTCAGAGAAACGGGCATCGATCACAGATCCAGGTTCTGGCGCGCCCAGGCGATATTCGCCAGGTTCAGATCGTCTTCCAGCTTGACGGCGGCCTCGGGGCTGAGTCCGGAGATCGAGGGCAGCGGCTTCTTGGGGACGTTCTTCTTGACCAGCGCCAGGGTGTGGGCCAGATCGCGGCCGGGCAGAGGGCTGAGGACGTCGTCGAAGGTGGCCCAATATTTGTCGGTGTAGACGGGGATCTTCAGCGGATCGCGGGTGATCATTTCGAGCAGGAAGATGTGGTTGGGATCCTTCTGACGCAGGGTCTGGACCATGCCCTTCAGATCCAGCGCGCCATCGCCCATCACCACTTCCGAGAGCAGGAAGCCGTCTTCGTACTCCTGCAGGCCCATGTCTTTGATGTGGCTGTAGAAGATGTACGGCAGGAGGGTCTTGAGCGACTGGTCGGGGGTTTCGCACAACGAGAGATTGTTGCCGAAATCGTAACACACACCCAGATATTCGCTGCTCACGTGCTTCAGCCAGGCGGCCTGTTCGGCGGAGCGGTAGCCCTTGTGGTTCTCGAAGCCCAGCTTCATCTGGTACTTGTGCAGGATCGGCTCGGCCAGTTCGCCCGACCGATGAATGCGGTCCACCATTTCCTTCCAGGGGCCGACCGCGTCGAAATCCTCATACCGACGGCCGGTGAGGGCGACGTGGAAATACAGCGCCCCAGCTTCCTTATACGCCTTCACCTGGGTCTCGAAAGCGTCCAGGTCGCTCTTCGCATTGGGCAGACGGACGTCGGAAATAAGGTAAAGATTAAGGGACTCCAGGCGCGCGCGGAATTTCGCGATGGTGTCCGCATCGGTGGCCGGGGGATTGGTCTGCACGCCCGCCAGACCGATATTTTTGCAATGCTGGACGATGTCGAACGAAGACGCAGGACGAACGCCCGCCTGAGCTGCCGCGCCGCCGGCTGCTCCGCCGCGCGCGCCGGGGGCGAAACCACGACCGCCCCGGGAACGCACCGAGAATGCAGTCGGCGCGCCACCCATCTTCGGTTTATTGGGAACTGTGGCTGCCTGGGAAGACGAGCCAAGCCAAGCGGGGGCCGTACCGGCCAACGCCAGAATCTCTCTCCTGGAAATCATAATGCCTCCTGAACGATTGAAAGTTCTAGTTAATCACAATGCCTGCTCCTATGGGTAGCGGCGCTGCGCGCCGTCCCCGGCAAGCTGTAGCATGCGCCACCTTAGCGGAAGAGCAAGGGAGCGAACTCGGCCAGACTCATGCGCCATACCGGCCACGTATGCGCGCCACCCTCGTAAGTGCGCAGGGTCGCGTGGATCTGGTTCTTCTGGAGCATTTCGGCGAATGCTTTGACCCGAGGATATTGCACGGTGTTGTCGCGATCGCCGCAGGCAATCCAGACGATTCCGAGTTTGGCGTTGGTGCCTTTCGGGTCGGCCAGCGCTTCTTTGTGGTGGGCTTCGAAATCGCGCGGCAGCCCCGGGCTGAAGATTCCCAAGGCACCGAACATTTCCGGATGGCCGAAGCCGGAGTTGATGGTGATGCCGCCGCCCATCGAGAGACCTGCGAGTGCGCGGTTGCGGGATCCCGCGGCCACGCGATACTGGGATTCGACGAAAGGGATCAGCTCGCGGGTCAGATAACTGTCGAACAGCGCGTTATTGTCCTGCCCTTGACCGGCGGGGCCGTAGGGAGCCGCATGACCGGCCGGCATGACGATCAGCATGGGCTTAGCCTTGCCATCGGCGATGAGGTTATCGAGGATCAGGTTGGCATTGCCCGCGTTGGTCCAGGAATCGGGCACGTCTCCGCCGCCATGCACCAGGTAGAGCACCGGGTATCGCGCGGACGATTTCAGGTAACCCGGGGGCAGATAGATGAAGATGCGCTCGGTGCGGCCCAGAACCTCCGACTTACGCCACTCGGTGACCACCATCCCGTGCGCCACATCGCGCAGGCTCCACGGAGCGGGCGGATCGGCGGGCACTTCGAGCAGGCTGGCCGAGGTGCGCTGGCGCAGTTTGATTTTGGGATTGACGGGATCGGCCATGATCACGCCATCCAGGTTGAAGTAGTAGAGATGGCCGGTGGCCTCGAGGGGGCCGGCGGTGACGCTCCAAACGCCATCGGCGTCTTTGACCATGGGCTGCAGCGTGCCGACCGGCATCCAGTCGCCGTACAGAGACGCTTCGGCAGCTTTGGGCGCGCGGAGGCGAAAGGTGACGGTACGGTCGGGGTGAATTTCGGGGGAGACCAGGGTGTCGACCGCGGGCGGCGCCTGCGCGGACGCTAGCGCGGCAAAGACCGCCACAACCGGGAAAACGGGAGCAAGACGCATATCAGCCTATAGTAGCCGCTTGCGTAGCGCGCCGGTGGGCGCCGACGCCCCGCCGCGATATCAGATCTTGTTGATGTCCCAGCTTTCGAGCACCGGCTTCGGAGGACCGTCCCGGGCGACCTCGATCATGGCACGCCCGATCTGCTCGGTCGTGGTGACGTATTTTGGGAAGGCTTTGTAGAGCAGCGGAGGCAGCGGTCCCAGGGCCGTATACAGGACCCGGTAGAGCCTGGTCTTGGACTTGATCCCGTGCAGGGCCACGATCATGGCGGGGCGGAACATGCAGGCGGCCTTGAAGGGCAGGCGCAGCAACGCATTCTCAGTGGCGCCTTTGACCCGCGCCCAGCGAGTGCGGCCTCGCTCGCTGCTATCGGTGCCGGCCCCGGACACATAGATGAACGTCATGGCCGGGCTCAGCCGGGCCAGCAGTCCGGCCACTGCCAGCGTGAGGTCGTAGGTCAAATGGCGATAAAGATCCGCCTGCATTCCGACCGAGGAGACGCCCAGACAGTAGAAGCAGGCGTCGAAGCCCCGCAGATCGGCCTCGATAGACGTGAGATCGAACAGATCGTCACGCACGATTTCGCGCAGCTTCGGGTGGTGCTGTCCGGTGGCATTCCGGCCGACGGTCAATACGCTTTCCACACGCGGGTCGAGCAGGCACTCGCGGAGAACGCCCTGCCCGACCATGCCGGTGGCGCCAAAGAGAATGACTTTCATATCCTCACCTTTCCAGGATGCGGAGCCTGTTCGCTTAAGCCGTGAGCAGCACCTTCAGGGTGCCCGGACGCGCGGCGTGCGCGAAAGCCGCGACGGCATCGCGCAGGGGGTAGCGCGCCGCGATCATAGGCTCGACCGGAATGAGCTGACGGGCGAGCAGCGGCAAAGCGGCCTCGAAACGCCCGCAGCGCGATCCGACTACGGTGATCTCGTTGACCACGAGGGGCGCGGTGTTGACAGCAACCTCGGAATGCAGCGTCGACTTCAAAACGATGGTGCCGCGCGGGCGGCACAAAGCCGCTGCCGCGACCAAGCCTTCGCGGCTGCCGGTGGCCTCCACCACCCAATCGAAGGCCGCCGAGCACGGAGAGCTGCCGGCGATCCCGGTGATCACACCGGCTGCGGCGGCGATGCGCAGCTTATGCGCGTGATGGCCGAACAGGCGGACGGGGTAGCCATGGGCCTGTAAGAGCATCGCCGCCAGCAGCCCGAGCTTGCCATCGCCCAGCACGGCCACGGGCTCATCGGCGGGAATCGAGACCTGATCGAGGATTTCGCAGGCCGCGGCCAGAGGCTCGGCGAAGACGGCGCGCTCATCGGGAAGGGCGTCATCGAGGCGGTGCAGGTTGCGCTCGGGCAGCGTGAAGAACTCGGAAAAAGCGCCGGGGTGGCCGGCGATTCCCAACACGGTGCGACGGGGGCAATGGCGGCCGAGGCCTTTGCGGCACCATTCGCAGACCGTGCAGGCCAGATTGATCTCGCCCACCACGCGGCAGCCGAGGAGCGAGCGGTCGTCCGCATCCACCACTTCCGCCACGAACTCGTGGCCGGGCGTGCCGGTGAAGCCGTAGTAGCCGCGCATCAGCTCGAGATCGGTATCGCAGATGCCGCCCATCCGCAGACGCAGCAGCGCGTAGCCTTGCGGACGCGCGGGCATGGGCTTCTCGCGAACCGAAACCGCGCCGTCTTCCAGGTGAACAGCCAGCATGCCCTTATAATAATGGCTTCATGCCAGCCGAGCTTGCTTGTTTCGAGGCGCGCTGCCGCGCCCATTTCGCCATCACCGAAGTTCTGTACAATTGCCCGCATTGCGGCGGGCTGCTGGAAGTGGTCTACGACGCTCCCGCGGCGACTGCCGGCGAGCTACGCGCGCTGTGGCGCAACCGGCGCACTTCGAACGCACCGCTCGACCAGAGCGGCGTGTGGCGCTACCGCGAGCTGATCCC
>CAYRWE010000323.1:0-5340 GCA_964427655.1 uncultured Solibacteraceae bacterium
GTGATCTGCGAAATGGAGCCGCTCATCCCGCGCACGGCCATGCGCTACTTCGCCAAGGAGAACCACGGCGTGCTGAACGACAAGCGCGTCGAGATGGTCTACGACGACGCGCGCCATTACATCCTGACTACGCGCGAGAAGTTCGACATCATCACCTCCGACCCTATTCATCCCTGGGTGAAAGGCAGCGCCACGCTCTACTCGAAGGAGTATTTCGAGCTGGTGAAGCGGCACCTCAATCCGGGCGGCGTGATCACGCAATGGGTGCCGCTCTATGAGAGCGACGCGGCTACGGTGAAGAGCGAGCTGGCGACCTTCTTCAGCGTCTTTCCGGACGGGACCATCTGGGGCAACGAAAACGATGGCGGCGGATACGACACCGTGCTGCTGGGGCAGGCGGAGCCTGCGCGCATCGACGTGGACCAGATGCAGGCGCGGCTGACCCGTCCGGATAACGCCGCGGTGCTGGCCTCCATGCGCGAGGTAGGATTTTACTCCGCGATTTCGATGCTATCCACCTATGCCAACCGCGCGTCCGATTTGCAGCCGTGGCTGGCCGGCGCCGAAATCAACCGCGACGGCAACCTGCGCCTGCAATTCCTGGCGGGCATGGCGTTGAACGTTTCCGCGGAGGGCAGCATCTACAACCAGATTCTGGTGAATCGCCGCTTCCCCGAGGGGCTGTTCGTGGTTTCGCCCCAGCTTCTGCCGGAACTCAATTCCGCCCTTCATCGCGGCTATTGAGCGCGCACCGTTGGAGACGCGTTCGTGCGGGACCGCGCGTTTCAGCATGCTCCCCCGCGCTAGCATAGGTTTATGAGGCTGCTCGCCGCTCTTTTCGCTGCTTCCTGCTGGGCCGTGGCGCAACAATCCGCGCCATCCGCGAATCCCCAACCGAAACAAACCGACTCGCTGCATGAGCTGAGTGGCCGGCTCGAAGAACTGTCGCACCAGGTGAGCCGGTCTCTGGTGCAGGTTTTCTCGACCGGTTACGTGTTGGGAGGCGAGGGAGAGCCGGGAACCAACGCGGCGGTCGTAACTCGCCAGCGGGCCACCGGATCGGGAGTGATCCTCAGCGCCGATGGTTACATCGTGACCAATAATCATGTGGTCTCGAATGCGCACCGCGTGCGCGTGCGGCTGGCCGTGGAGATGCCCGGCCATAAGGCCATGCAGCCGTCCGGGAAAATGCTGGACGCACGCGTGGTGGGTGTGGACCGCGATACGGATCTGGCGGTGTTGAAGATCGAGCAGACCGGCCTGCCTTACCTCAAACTGGGCGATTCCGACGCCTTGCGCCAGGGCCAGATCGTGATGGCGTTCGGTAATCCGCTGGGCCTGGAAAACTCGGTCAGCATGGGCGTGGTGAGCTCGGTGGGGCGGCAGATCAAGCCGGACGACACCATGATCTATATTCAGACCGATGCGCCCATCAACCCCGGCAACAGCGGCGGGCCGCTGGTGGATGCGGATGGCAGCGTGATGGGCATCAACACGTTCATTCTTTCGCAATCCGGCGGCAGCGAAGGGCTGGGATTTGCCATCCCCAGCAACATCGTCAAGAGCGCATATACGCAGATCAAAGCCGAAGGGCACGTGCACCGCAGCGAGATCGGGGTCTTCGCGCAGAGCATCACGCCTCCCCTGGCCACGGGGCTGAAGCTTCCCCAGGACTGGGGAGTGCTGCTCGCGGACGTGACGCCGGACGGGCCGGGCGACAAGGCCGGGCTGAAGGTAGGCGATATCGTCGTCAGCCTCGACGGCAAGTTGATGCTGAATGCGCGCCAGCTCGAAGTCAATCTATACCGCTACTCGGTGGGGCAGAAGGTGACCCTGGAGGTCCTGCGGGAAGGTGACAAATTGAGCTACTCGGTGCCGGTGGCGGAGCGCGACGACGATCCGCAGCGCTTCGCGGACATGGTGGATCCCACCAAGAACCTGGTTCCGAAGCTGGGCATTCTAGGCATCTCGATCGACCGGAAGGTCGCTGAAATGCTCCCGGACCTTCGGAATTCGTACGGCGTGGTGGTAGCAGCGCGCGGCGGCGATTCGCCTTATTCGGGCGACAGCCTGGAACTCGGGGATGTGATTTATTCGGTCAACGGCGAAACCGTCACCAGCGTCGAGGCACTGCGCTCGGCGATCGACAGGCTCAAAGACACCGATCCGCTGGTCTTGCAGGTGGAGCGCGAGGGCCGCCTGCTGTACCTCACGACGACCATCGAGTAGCCAGGTGGGGCATGCGATCGGGGCGGCTTTGTCGTCTGCATCCGGTGACGAATGGCCCGGGAAGCTGACCGCATCGCAGGGGAGAACGCGCAACTCCGTTTGTTTATCGCGTGCGGCAGGCGCCATCGAGATCCGCGGGCGTCACGACGACAGAGCGATCTTTTGTAAACCAGGGTGTTATACTAAAATATAACCATGGAGGGTGCCATGCACATCACTAATCTCCGAAAAGTGGGGGGCTCGATCATGTTGGCCGTACCGCCTGCGCTGCTCGACCTTCTGCGTCTGCGGGCAGGAGCGCAGGTCGGCCTAGCCGTCGAGAATGGTCGCTTGGTCCTCGAGCCTCAGCAACTGTCGCGATATACGCTCGATGAATTGCTGGCGCAATGTAATCCCAAAGCTCGGCGGGGCAGGAAAGATCGCGAATGGCTTGACGCCGAGCCCGTCGGCGACGAGTTGATCTGATGAAGCGCGGCGAAATCTGGCTGGTAGGTCTCGACCCCACACAGGGCCATGAGCAAAAAGGCCGGCGCCCGGTGCTGATCGTTTCGCCGGAGGCCTTCAACCGCATAACGAAAGTGCCTGTGGTTGTCCCGATCACTAGCGGCGGGAGTTTCGCGCGCACGGCCGGTTTTGCCGTGCCGCTGAACGGCGCAGGAACTACAACGACGGGTGTTGTTCGGTGCGACCAACCCCGCGCTCTCGATCTTAGCGCGCGCGGTGGCAAGAAGCTGGAAAGCGTGCCTGACGCAATCATCGACGAAGTACTGGCGAAGTTGCTGCCGATTCTTGAGTAACTCGGCCAGTCGATGGTCATGCCTGGATCTGCTGTAAAGTCATCTTTTAGCTTGCCCAGCCGAGGGTTAGTTTAGGGTCTCGGCCTGAAGACCATCCCATTCGCCCGATCGGATAAGCGGTTCTGGCAATCTGATACCATGGATTTTTCCATCGGGGGCGTAGTGTTTCTCATCACTCGCAGGAAGCAATTCGGACCTACAACTTTCCTCTGGGACGTGAAAGCGCCGGACGTGGCGCGAGCGGCGCGGCCAGGGCATTTTGTCATGGCTCGCATCGACGAGCATGGGGAGCGCATCCCCTTGACCGTCGCCGACTTCAACGCCCGCCAGGGAACCGTTACGGTGGTCATCCAGGCCGTTGGCAAGACCACTTTCGAAATGATGTCGCTGGCCGAAGGCGACATGCTGCTGGACTTCATCGGGCCCCTCGGACTGCCCAGCCACATACGCAAGCTGGATGGCACCGTGGTGCTGGTGGGCGGCGGCCTGGGCGTGGCGCCGATCTACCCACAGTTGCGCGCATATAAAGCGATGGGCAATCGCACGCTTTCCATCGTGGGCTTCCGCAACCGCGACCTGGTCTTCTGGGAAGATCTCTTCCGCGAGTTCTCGGACGAGATGATCGTCACCACGGACGATGGCAGCTACGGCCGCAAGGGCTTCGTGACGCACGCCCTGGCCGAGGTGCTGGAGAACGAGAAGAATATCCGCGAAGTGGTGGCCATAGGGCCCATCCCCATGATGAAGGCCTGCTCGGAGACCACCCGGCCGTTCGGCATCCCCACCGTGGTGAGCCTGAACTCGATCATGGTGGATGGCACGGGGATGTGCGGATCGTGCCGCGTGACGGTGGGCGGCGACATGAAATTCGCTTGCGTGGACGGCGCGGATTTCGACGGCCACCTGGTGAATTTCGACGAGTTGGCGCTGCGCCAGAAGCGCTTTGTGCGCGAAGAGAAGGCCGCGCTCGAGCGCTTCCGCAACGAATCGGCGCGCCTGGCGGGATATAAGCCGGCCGGCGAAACCGACGGGCAGCCGGTCTCCACCTGCGTGCTGCCGGAGCCCGTGACCCCGGCCGCCGGGCCCCTGGTGCCCAAAAACCTGAAGAACATCCCGCAGGAGCGGTCGCCCATGCCGCACCAGCCGCCGGCGGAGCGCGTCCACAATTTCAAGGAAGTGGCGCTTGGCCTGGATCTGGAAGCCGCGCTGCACGAGGCCGAACGCTGCATCCGCTGCAAGAAGCCGCGCTGCGTGCCGGGCTGCCCGGTGGGCATCGATATCCCCGGCTTCATCGCCGCGCTGGCCCATAAGGACATACGCCGCGCCTACCAGATTCTCAAGAGCACCAACGCCCTGCCCGCGGTGTGCGGGCGCGTTTGCCCGCAGGAATCGCAATGCGAAGCCACCTGCGTGGTGGGCGCCAAGCTGAAACCCGTGGCCATCGGACGCCTGGAGCGGTTCGTGGCCGATTGCGGAATGGGGCGGGGCTGGGATGAGCCGCCCGCGGCCTCGACGGTGCCCAAGAAGGCCGCCATCGTCGGCTCGGGACCGGCCGGCCTGGCCTGCGCGGGCGAACTGGCGCGCAACGGCGTCCAGGTGACGATTTTCGAGGCGCTGCACGTGGCCGGCGGGGTGCTGAAGTACGGCATCCCGGAATTCCGTTTACCGGACATCATCATCGACGCCGAAATCGACAACCTCAAGAAGATGGGGGTCGAGATCCGGCTCGATACGATCGTCGGCAAGCTGTTCACCATCCCCCAGTTGCTCTCGGATATGGGCTACGACGCCGCCTTCGTGGGAACCGGCGCGGGATCTCCCAAATTCGCGGGCATCCCCGGCGAAGCGTTCAACGGAGTCTTCTCGGCCAACGAGTTTCTGACGCGCGTCAACCTGATGCGCGGTTACCGGCAGCCGCTCTACGATACGCCCGTGGGCATGGGCAAGCGCGTGGCGGTGGTGGGAGCCGGCAACACGGCCATGGACGCCTGCCGCGTTTCGCTGCGCATGGGCGCCGAAGCGGTGACCTGCGTGTACCGGCGCTCGCGGCGCGAATCGCCGGCGCGCGCCGAGGAGTTGGAGCACGCCATCGAAGAGGGCGTCCAGTTTATGTGGCTCACGGCGCCGGTGGAGATCGTAGGCGATTCCTCGGGATGGGTGACCGGTATGCGCTGCCAGAAGATGGAACTGGGCGAACCGGATGCCTCCGGTCGCCGGCGGCCCGTGGCGGTAGCCGGCTCCGAGTTCCTGGTGGACGTGGATACCGTGATTTACGCGCTGGGCACCACGGCCAACCCGATCATCGCCCAGACCA
>CAYRWE010000324.1:0-5278 GCA_964427655.1 uncultured Solibacteraceae bacterium
TCGCCGAGCAGCCGGAACAGGCCCGCCACGTGCTCCAGGTAGCGCGTGCGGGTCTCCTGGGATTTGGCGTCGGTCTTGGTGTAGTAATCGCGATCCGGCATTCCCAAGCCTCCGGCCATGGCGAAAGCGATCACGCGCGTGGAATCGGCGAAATCCTGCGAAGAACCGTAGCCGAACAGCGGGCTGGTATAGCTCATCTCGAGGTGCAGCCGGCCCAAAAACGCGGGGATATCGGAAACGCGCCGCAGCCCCGCGATCTCATCCAACTCCGCGCGGAGCGGCGCCGCGCCGGCCTTCTCGATGGCCGCTTCATCCATGCAGGCGCCGAAGTAATCGCCGATCTTCTGCTGGTTCGCAGTGCGCGCAGACGAGGGCCGCGAGGCTTCGTCGAGGATGCCCCACAGGAAGCGCAGATTCTCGTCGGTGAGCTTGCCGTAGACATCCCAGCGCGCCTGGTCGGGCGGGATGGGGTTGAGCTTGTTCCAACTTCCGCAGGCGAACTGGTAGAAATCCACGCAGGGGTCCGCGGAACGGTCGAGGAAGGTGGTGTCCAGGCTGGGTGTGTAGGGCAGGGAAGCCAGGGGCCGGTCTTGCGAATAAAGAAGGAAGGGAAGCAGGGCCAGCGGCGGAAGCAGGGCGCGTTTCATCACCCGCAGGGTACCATATCGATCCGGCTGGACCCGGCGATCAATCCGCCGAGGCCGGCTGCGCCTGCTTCATCCGGAAAGTCACCTGCTCGATGGGTCCGATGCCCACCACGTACGCCGCGGACCCGGCCAGCGCGATGGCGGCCGCCACCACGAAAGCCAGGTAGAATTCGCCGGTCCTCTGGACCACCCAGCCCGTGAACCACGGCGCCACCACTCCCGAAAGCGTGCCGAAGCCGTTCTGCATAGAGGTCCATTTGCCGGCCGCGCGCGGCCCCGCCAGCGTCTGCGTGATGGCCCACAGGTTGGAGCCGAAAATCCCGTAGCCCCAGCAGGTCAGCAGCAGCAGGACCATGGCGATGCTCTCGTTGCGCACCACCGCCACCGGCAAAATAATGGTGGAAAACAGCAGCCCTAGCCCGGCGAAACTCTTGCGCACGCGTGTAGGCGAGCCGCCGCGAGCAATCAGATGGTCCGAAAGCCAGCCATGAAAAGTGGCCGAAACCGCTACGGCGAAGAAGGCCAGCGACGCGAATACAGCCATCTTGTCTTTGGCGAAGCGGCGCTCAGTTTCGAGATACGCCGGAATCCAGGTCAGCAGGAAGAACCAGAAGTAGTTGGAGCAGAAAAGCCCGATGGCGCTGAAGATGGCCGAGCGGTGGCGCAGGATTTCGCGGATTCCCGGCACCTCGCTGGGATCCTGGCGCACCGAAAGGCCCTGGCCGCGCGGCATCCACAGGAACCACGGAATCAGCCACGCCAGCGTGCCGAAGCCCAGCACAATGAAAAACGGGCGCCAGCCGAAGCGCGCCATCAGCAGCCCGCCCACCAGCGCTCCCAGCGCCGGTCCGGCCTTAGTGCCGGCCTCGATGGTGGCATTGGCGAAGCCGCGGCGGTGCTCCGGAAAGTAGTTGGCCAGAATGCGCGAATAGCACGGATAGGCCACCGATTCTCCGAGTCCCAGCATCAGCCGCATGGCGAAGAGGAACGCGAAGCTGCGCGCCATCCCGGCGCAGGCCGTGGCCACCGACCAGAGGGTGAAGCCGCCGGCCAGCACCCAGCAGACGTTGAACCTGTCGGCGGCCCAGCCGGCGATCCCCAGAAGCTGGCAACTGGCGTAGGTCCAGAAAAAGGCGGAAAGCAGGATGCCGATCATGTATGGCGAAAGATGCAGATCGCGCATGATATTGGTCGCGCCGACCGAGAGATTGGCGCGGTCGATATATACGAGAAAAGCCGAAGCGAATAAAAGTGCGAGAATCCGCACATCGCGGGAGTGCATCTCAGCATTATAGTTTGGGGAGCCGGGACGCTGCGCCGATTCAAGATGAAGATCTACTTACCCTTCACGTTCGCCGCCTTGGTTGTGGCCCAGTATGGCTGGGCGCAGTTACAGACTGGAGAAATCCGCTTATGGGTCGGCGATCCCGCCGGCCTGGCGCTTCCTTCCACCGGGACGCTTGTCAGCCGCGCTTCGGAGACAGTCCGCAGCTTCGAAACTGACGACCAGGGGCGTTTCATCTTCCAGCACCTGGCCCCCGGTCGCTACCAACTGACCGTCGCACACCCGGGCTTCGCGAGCTCCTCGACGCTGGTGGAAGTGCTCTCCGCGGTGCCGGCCGAGATCCGCCTGACCCTGGCGGTGGAGACGGTGCCGACCGAGATGCGGGTGACCGATTCCGATACGCTTCTCGACCCGCACCGCACCGGTGTGACATACGCGGTGGGCCCGCGCGAGATTCGCGAGCAGCAGAGCGCCATTCCCGGTCGGGGTCTCCTCGACCTGGTGAACGAGCAGCCCGGGTGGCTCTTCGAATCGAATGCCGTGCTGCACCCGCGCGGCTCGGAATACCAGACCCTCATGGTGGTGGATGGCGTTCCCATGGACGAGAACCGCTCGCCCGGTTTCGCGCCCGAGATCCCCGATGGCGAGATCAGCCAGATGACCGTCATGACCGGCAACTATCCGGCCGAGTATGGCCGCAAGCTGGGCGGCATTGTCGAGGTGGTGACGGCACGCGATCAACAGCAGGGTTTTCATGGCGAGGCGGAACTGGGCGGCGGCAGCTTCGATAGCGCCGACGGGCTGTTCGATGCCACCTACGGCTGGAAGCGGAGTTCGGCGACCGTAAGCGCGTTCGCCTCGCGCACGGACCGCTATCTCGATCCGCCGGTGCTGGGCAATTTCACCAACTCAGGGACGTCGGATGGCCTCTCGGCCAGCTACGATTGGGATGTTTCCGATGCCGACCGCCTGCATTTCTCTTTTGCGCGGCGTCAGTCGCTCTTCGAAGTGCCCAATGAAAACCTCCAGCAGGCCGCCGGTCAGCGCCAGGACCGCAACGGGCGCGAAGACCTCGGCCAGGTAAATTGGACGCACGAGATCACGCCGCTGGCTTTGCTGAACGTGCGCGCCTCGGTCGAGGATCTCTCGGCCAATCTCTGGTCCAACGCGCTGGCTACGCCCATCGTCGCGTTCCAGCAGCGCGGCTTCCGGCGCGGTTACTTCAGCTCCAGCGTCTCGCTGCACCACGGCCGGCACGATTTCAAGTTCGGCGGCGATGCCTACTATGCGCCCGTCGGCGAGGCTCTGCAATATCTCATCACGGACTTCTCGTTTTTCGACCCCGGCACCGTGCCGCAGTTCAACTTCGCGGACCGGCGCATCGATCGCGAGCAATCGCTCTTCGCGCAGGACAATATCCGGCTGGGCAACCTGACCCTGAGCGCCGGCCTGCGCTGGGATAATTACCGGCTGGTAGTCTCGCAGAACGCCTGGAGTCCGCGGCTGGGCGCGGCCTGGTATCTGCCCAAGGCGGACCTGGTGCTGCGGGTTTCCTACGATCGCGCGTTCCTCACGCCGGCCATGGAGAACCTTTTGCTGGCCAGCTCCGGGCAGGTAAACGCCGTGGAGCCGGAGGTGCTTCGCGTTCCCGTGCAGCCCTCGCTCGGAAACTTTTGGGAGGCCGGATTCAGCCAGGGACTGGCGCGGCACGTGCGTCTGGACGCTTCTTTCTACCGCCGCACCTTCGTGAACTATGCCGATGACGACGTCTTTCTGAATACCGGCATCAGCTTCCCGATCAGTTTCCAAAGCGCCACGATCCACGGCGTGGATGTCAAGCTGGCGGTGCCTTCGTGGGGCCGGTTCTCGGGCTTCCTGAGTTACTCGAACATGCTCGGCATAGCGTATCTGCCCGTGTCCGGCGGCCTGTTCCTGGGCGACGATGCGGTGGGCGCGCTTTCGGGCGCCGGCAGCTTCCCGATCTCGCAGGACCAACGCAACACGGCTCGCGCGCGCCTGCGCCTTCAGGCGACTTCGCGCGTGTGGCTGGCCATGAGCGGCTCGTACGGCAGCGGCCTCCCCTCGGAAACGACCGAGGATCCCGCCACGCTCGTATCGGAGTACGGGTCCCAAGTGGTCAGCCGCGTGAATTTCGCGGCCAACCGCGTGCGGCCCAACTATTCGCTCGACGCGGCCGTGGGCGCGGACTTATGGCGTCACGAAAAGAAGACTCTGCGCGTGGAAGTGGCTGGGGAAAACCTCACCGACCACTTGAACGTGATCAACTTCGCGGGCCTGTTTTCGGGCACCGGCATTGCGGCGCCGCGTTCCGCCAGCGCGCGGCTGCGCTGGGAATTCTGAAGCTTCAGCGGAGGCCGCCCGCGATCTTGCGCACCGCTTCCACGGTATCCACGTCGGCCGGCGATTTATCCGTCCGGTACCGCTTCACGCGCGCGAAGCGCAACGCCATCCCGCTCGCATAACGCGGGCTCACCTGGATCTCGTTGAAGGCGATTTCCGCCACCAGGCGCGGTTCAACGTAGATGGTAAACTCATCGCGCCCGATCTCGGTTTTCAGCAGCTCGGCCGTCTGCCACGCCAGCATCTCGTCGGTCAGCCCCTTGAAGGTCTTGCCGAGCATGGCGAAACCGCCCTTTTCGGTGTCGCGCGCGCCCAGGTGCAGATTGCTCAGCCAGCCGCGTCGCCGCCCGCTGCCCCACTCCGCCGCCAGTATGGCCAGGTCCAGCGTGTGGGCCCGCTTGATCTTAAGCCAGCTCTGCCCGCGCGCTCCGGCGGCATAAGCCGCTTCGAGCGATTTCGCCATGGCGCCTTCGTGCCCGCGGTCGAGTGCGCCGCGGATGAACTCCTCGGCCTCCTCGGGGTCGCCGGTCGTGAGATGCGGCACCAGTGCCTCGGCGGGCGCCAATTGTGCCAGCGCTTCGAAGCGCCGCTCGTGGGGCTCGTCGACGATGGAGCGGCCCTCCGCGTACAGCAGGTCGAACCAGAAGGGCGTCAGCGGCAGCTCCGCGCGCATACGCTCCAAATCCAGCTTCCGGCCGAACCGCCGCGCGGTCACCTGGAACGGCTGCGGACGCCGGTCCCGCGTCAGGCAGAGCGCCTCGCCATCGAGGATCAGGTCGCCCCCCGGGAGGGCGCTCGCCGCCTCCACGATCTCCGGGACCGCCGCGGTCACTTCGTTCAGCGCGCGCGAAAAGACCCGCACTTCGCCCGAGGCACGATGCACCTGGATGCGCGCGCCATCGAACTTGTACTCGAAAGCCGCGCGGCCCAAATCGGCGATGGCTTCGGCGGCGTCCTCGGCCGTCTGGGCCAGCATGGGCTGCAC
>CAYRWE010000325.1:0-5248 GCA_964427655.1 uncultured Solibacteraceae bacterium
GGACACCGCCCTCTCACGGCGGTAACGGGGGTTCGATTCCCCCACGGGACGCCAATTAAATCAACGAGTTATGCTTCGGTTCTGGCCGGCATGGTCGTTCATACGGCAAATATACGGCATGGATGCTATCGGACGGGGCGGAACAGCACCCGGCCATGACCGGCCGCAAGCGTCCCGCGCGCGTCGTGAGGGGGCATGATCTGCCGCCGAGAATCCTGCACCCGTCGGCCCGTGGACGCGCGCGACGTGACGGAAGCGCCGGATGTGCCTTCGGGGCTACTTTGGCGGGGGCGTCTCGGCCGAGGAGGTCTCTGCCGCCTTTCGCGCTTCCGCCCGCGCCGCCGCGTCCTGCATCGACAGCGCCACGGCTGCGTGGTCCCGCGCCTTGCGGTAGCCCGCCCGGATGTGTTCCGGCAGGCTCATGTCCAGCGCCGCCGCCTTGGCTCTCGACCACCCCAGCAGCACCTTGTACCTGTCGATACTGATTTTCGAGTTCTTCCAGGGTGGGGACGGCATCGTTACCATAGAACTCGTCCGAGTCCCACGACCGCTTGCGAATGGGCGCGCTGCTGCGCGCGCAGTACGAATGCCGGTCACGCCCGCGCCAGGACGTTCCGCGCCGTTGAAGGATGCCACTCGCCACCGCGGGCGGCGCGGATGCCGCGGGCGTTCAGGGCCTCGGCGATCGCCCGGGTTGTCGTTGTGCCGGCTGCCTGTAGCTCGCGCACCACCGGCAGCACATTCGCGGCGAAAGCGTCGGCGGCTTGACGGCTGGCGGCGGCGCTACGGCTCCCCAGACGCCTTGCGGCGCTCCAGTTCCGCCTTCAACTGCGGCAGGACGTACGTCAGCGACGGGGAGGCTTCCGGCTTGCCCTCCCACTCCTTGATGAAGTCCTGCAATTCCTTCGTCGGCGCGAACGGCGAGGGTGGATCGAGCAACAACATCGGGTGTGGCTCCGAAGAAGTTTTCTCCCGCGGGGTTCTCTTCACCCTCTCCACCGCGTCCTGCATGTGCAGGATCACCGCCGCCTTGTCCCTCACGCTGCGGGCCATCGCCCGGATGTGCTCCGGAAGGCTGTGGTCCGCCGCCGCCTTCCGGGCGCTGGACCACTGCATCAGCCGCTTCTTCCTGTCGCCACTCATTTTCGAGGTCTTCCAGGGTTCGGGCCGCATCGTTACCGCAAGCCTCGCCCGAATTCCACGGCTGCATGCGAACCGGCGCGCCGCCTGTGTTTGCCGGAGCATGGGCGGCACATTCGCCGCGCAGGCTTCACCGCTCCCCGGTTCGCCGCTGCACCGGCCGCCTCCGTTTCGGCAGTTGGTGCGATCCACCGGGGGTTCGATCCCCATGGGCGCGAAAGGAGTCGGCACGGGTCCAAAGTCATGCGCCTCTGCCTGCTATGCTGCGTAGCGACCGCTGCCCACCGGGCGGGCTTGGCCGAGCGCGGTCAGAGTGGCGAGCATTTCCTCCATCTTGCCGGGCCGTGGTGCCCCCTTGAACCGGCGCGCAACGTCCCGCGCGGAAGTGGGGCCGCCAGACAAGGCGGCGCGCAGCACGACGAATTGCGACGGGGCATCCTTGGGCCAGGGTCGGAGGCCGGAAGCGGTTCCTTCGTTCACGGCCATTTCGCGCTGCACAATGCGGTGCTGTGTCTCTTCAGGCGCTTGGAAGTCCGGGCGCAGCCAGCGGACATGGCCCTCGGCTTCTTCGGCCGCGCGTTCCGCGTTCAGCGCCACCACGCGGGCCACCACCTCCACGCCCGGCAGGTCCGCCGGCCAGCCATAAGCAGCCGCCACCGCTTCGTCCAAGCGGTCGTGCAGCGTGCGCAGGATGGACACCTGGCCGGCATCGTGGATGTCCCGCTCGGCCGCAGTCAGCGGCCTGCCGGCCCGAACCGCAGCCAGCACGTTGTACAGGTTGGTCAGAGTCAGATGGGGAAACGCCGCGAACCGCGCCTTGCGGTGTGCGTCCAGTTCCTCCGCAATGGCGGCTATCTCCGCACGGTGGGCAACCGTTGCAGGCGGGAACGGAAATGGATCGAAGGCTTGAGTCTTCGCATAGACGGGATCGTTGCCGATCCCCAGCCAATTGCCTTGCGCCATCATCCAAGTGACGTGTTGGCGGCTTTGCAATATGCCGAGCACAAAGGCATCGGCAGACGCGATGACGATTAGCTTGTTGTCCGGGGCAATCTCGGCAGGCAGGAACGTGAAGATGCGGTGCTTGGCGGTCTCAACCGTGGCGACGTATCGAGGGAGACCTCCGAGAGCGTTCCGGAGGTCAATCCTCGGTTCGCCGAATATCCACCAGTTCTCACGGTAGGTCGCACGATTGTTCTCCGCCCGCTCCGGCTTCACGCGCAAGAGAACATGCTGATACACAGCGGGGAATCGTTCTCGCACCTTTTCTTCTGCCAGCCCAAACAGGTCTATGACCATGAGTCCGCGCGACCGCTGCTGAAGATCACGGCCATTCAGGTAGGGGCGGATGTATTTATCCAGGCTGCGAACCCTTCCAAGCCCAAGTGAATGGGCTTGCGCCGGGGTGACGAGAAATCCGGACCCGTGCAACTTCACACCCGGACTTGCCAAACCTTCATTCGCACGCAGCGGCTTCGCTGCCTTCACGTCAATGCCGATCGTGAGGTCCGAATTGATCCGGCCGCGTTTGGTGGCGAGCCGCACATCCGGCACACCATCGGCCCCTGCCGCTTCCTCTGCTACCGTCGCGAGTGTTCCGTCTCCGGTGCCGAGTTCGGCCACCGTCATGGCGATACGCACCGCGGCTGTGCCCGTTCCGTCCGCCCAAGGATGATCCGGGATAGCGAACACCAGATGGACCGGCGGCTTTCCTCCCAACGCATCGGCCACCACGCGGCGGCAGAATACCTGCCGGATGCTGTTGGACGAGATGAAGCCGAACCGGCGCGCATGCGGCGGCGCAGCGGCGCCCCTGGCCCGCTTGCGCGGATGTAACGCCTGCGCCGCCTTCCACCAGAAATGCAAGGCCAGATCGGCGGACTTTGGCACCTTGGGATAGGCGCGCCAGAGCGCCCCAGCGTATCCGTCCCCGAGCTCGGCGCGGAGGTCCTTGCCTGCAATAAAGGGGGGGTTGCCCACAATGAAGTCCGCATCCGGCCAGGTCGCCGCTTTGGCGCCGGCTGGCCGTAACACCAGCACCCGATCCGTTTCGTCCGGCACGTCTTCGCCCGTGATCGGGTGCAGCTTGGTCCGCCCTCCCCAGCGCGTGACGGGGTTGCCCTTGGCGTCCCACTCTTCTTCTTCCCGGTCATAGGCCAGCAGTGCGTCCCGGTGCCGGATGTTGTGGAAGTCGCGGAGGATCGGCTCGGCCGGCGGCGCGTTGCCGTGCGTGCGGAAGTGCCATTGCAGGTAGCCAATCCACAACACAAGCTCGGCCACCGGCACGGCGCGCGGGTTCTTTTCCAGGCCGAGAAACTGGTGGGGGTCCACGCTCGCGCCCGCCACGTCCAGGCGGTCGCCTTCCCCCGGCGCAAGATCGGCCAGCAAGTCCAGCACTTCGCCTTCCAGCCGCTTCATCAACTCCATCGTGACATACAGGAAATTTCCGGTCCCGCAGGCCGGGTCCAGCACCCGGACGGCGCACAGTCGGGCATGGAAGGATCGCACCAGCGCCGCCGCGGCGGTCCGGTCGCCGGCCTCGGCCGTGGTGACAGCAGCCGCCTTCACGCCATCCCACTCCGCCCGCAACGGCTCCATGACGGTGGGCAGCACCAGCCTTTCCACGAAGGCGCGCGGGGTGAAGTGCGCGCCGAGCTGGCCGCGCTGCTGCGGGTCCAGCGCGTTTTCCAGCAGCGTGCCGAAAATGGCCGGCTCCACATCGGTCCAATCGCGGCGCGATGCCCGGATCAGCAAATCCAGCATGGCCGCGTCCACCGCCAGCGGGTCCGTACCACCGTCCGGCCCGGGTGCGAACAATCCGCCATTGAAGCGGAGCACCATCGCCCGCAGCGTGGTGGAGAAGCCGCCATCGTTCATGCGGCGCCAGAGCTCCCCCAGCAGCGGCACGAAGCCGGGCAGGTTGCCGCGGCAGTCTTCCAGCAGATCGGTAAGGGCGGTGCGCGTCGGCAGCAGCCCAACCGATTGGGCGAACATGCAGAAGATGCAGCGCATGAGGAAGATGGCGACTGTCTGCGGCGCATGGCGCGGCGCGTCCTTCGGGCCTTCCAGCGCCCGGGCCAGGCGGGCCAGATAGGCCGCAATGTCGCGCGTCACCCGCACCCGCTGCCGGGCCGGGTCCAGCGTGTGCGGATCGGTCCAGACGGCGCGCAGCATGTCGCGCACCTCGGCCTGGCGCAGGTCCGGCAGGTAGAGGCGGAACCGTTCGCGGTCGGGAAACTGCGCGTAGTGCTTCCCGGTGCCGGAGAAGTCGGCATACACATCGAAGCAGAAGCCGATATCGCAGACGATGAGGAAGGGCGGCCAGCCCTCTTCGGCGGGCAGGTCGCGCGCGTAGCCTTCGGCCTGGCCCTTGGCGCGCAACATTGCCTGCGTCCAGCCGGGCGAGCGCCGGACGTTGGCGCGCCGCTCGGCATCGCCGAAGGTGAACAAGGCTGCCTGCGCTGGCGGGTTGCTGCCCTGCTTCGCTTCCAGCACGAAGCAGCCGCGCTTGTAGAGGTCTATCCGACGGGTGCTGGTGCTGCCGTCCGCCTCATAATGCGCCACGCTGCGTTCGTAGCGGTAGGCGCCGCCCGATCCGGTGGCGGGGTCGGGCCGGGGCACGTCCAGCACGCCGCAGAGTTCGTCCAGAAAGCGGACGTAGTTGGCCCGCTCGGCCAAGCCCGTGCCATCCCATCGGGCGATGAAGGCGGTTAGATTAGCGTCGGAAGGTTGCAGGGGCGTGCGCACGGCACGATCCCACCACGTTCTGTGCTGGAGCGCCAGACGAACGATCCGCGGAGCGTCGGATGCCGCGGCGATCGGATCGGAACTGCCTCTCTGTCTCAGTCCGCTGCGCGCGTCGCCGGTCACGCCGCCGGCTGATCGTTCGTGATCAGAGGCGGGCTGCTGGGCAGGGTTATATGCCCCATGGCATATATTTGGCGCCACCAGCGCCGCGTTGAGGCTGCCCTTTGCCCGTCCGGCGGCGTCATGTCGTGCTGGGTGTTGTCGCATCGGGTGGCCTTTTGGCCAGATCGGCCAAGGCCCAACCAATGGGCGACGCCCGAAGACGACGCTCAAACTCGGGATCGTCGGGCGTATTATTTCG
>CAYRWE010000326.1:0-5227 GCA_964427655.1 uncultured Solibacteraceae bacterium
GTACTGTCCGGACTTCGCAATTTTCGGAGCGCGCCATGCACGCTGACCCCCGAGGCGTCCTGACGGGCGTGCATTTTCTCGACGGCGATCACGCCTGCTGTGAGGGAACTCTCGCAGCCGGTGCGCGATTTGCCGCAGGATATCCTATCACCCCCTCGACGGAGGTGGTGGAACGGTTTGCGTCGCGAATTCCTACAGTGGGCGGCATTTTCGTGCAATTGGAGGATGAGCTGGCTGCCTCTATCGCCATCCAGGGAGCCGTGTGGGGCGGCGCCAAAGCCTTCACGGTGACTTCCGGTCCGGGATATTCGCTGATGATGGAGCACATCGGCTACGCGGCCATGACCGAGACGCCGTGCGTCTTCGTGAATGTGCAGCGCGGCGGGCCGTCTACTGGTTTGCCCACTCTGCCGGCGCAGGCCGACATGATGCAGGCGCGCTGGGGGTCGCACGGCGATTACGGCACCATCGCGCTGTGCCCCAACTCGCCCCAGGAGAGCTTCGATCTGACCATCCAGGCGTTCAACCTGGCCGAGGAGTTCCGCGTACCGGTGATGGTGATGCTCGACGAGTGCGTGGGCCACATGACCGAGAAGGTGGTAATTCCGGAGCCCGACCGGATCGATGTCACGCCGCGCCGCTATACCAAGCTGCCGCCTGGAGAGTTTCGCCTCTATGAGCCACGGGAGGACGGGGTTCCCGATATGGTGCGTGCCGGGGAAGGCTACCGCTTCCACGTCACCGGGCTGACGCACGACGAGCGCGGTTATCCCAGCATGAACGTGGAGACCCAGGATCGCAAAGTCCGGCGGCTGCAAGAGAAGCTGACGCCGCTGGCCAACGAGCGCGCGCTTTTCGACGCCGCCAACCTGGAGGACGCCGAAGTGGTGGTGGTCTCCTACGGCATCACCTCGCGCGTGGCGCAGCGAGCGCTCGAGATGGCGCGCGAGCGCGGCGTGCGGGCAGGCAAGTTCCGGCTCATCACGGCGTGGCCCTTTCCGGCCGCGCACGTTCGCGAGCTGGCGGGGCGGGTGAAGGCCTTCGTGGTTCCGGAGCTGAACCTTGGGCAGATGTCGCTCGAAGTGGAGCGCGCCGCGGCCGGGCGCGCGGTGACGATTCCGGTGACCCACGCGGGCGGCACGGTGCACAGCCCGGAAACGATTCTCAAGGCCATTCTGGAGGCGGCCCGATGACCGAAAAGACACTCGAAATTCCCGTGGAGGTTCCCGAGGGGGCGCGCAACCCCGTCGAGCCGTTTCTGCGCATGGAGCGCATGCCGCACATCTGGTGTCCGGCCTGCGGCATCGGCACCACGGTCAACTGCTTCGCGCGGGCTCTCGAGAATTCGAAAGTCGATCTCGATAAGGTCGCGATCGTCTCGGGCATCGGCTGCACGGGCCGCGTGGCGGGCTACGCGGCGCTCGATTCGTTCCACACCACGCACGGACGCGCCATTCCCTTCGCCACCGGGCTGAAGCTGGCCAATCCGGAGCTGCAGGTGGTGGTGTACTCGGGCGATGGGGACCTGTTCGCCATCGGCGGCAACCATTTTATCCACGCTGCGCGCCGCAACATGGATCTCAAGGTCATCTGCGTAAACAACATGACCTACGCCATGACGGGCGGCCAGACGGCGCCTACCACGCCCGGCGAATCGATTACGGCGACGGCGCCCTACGGCGTTTTCGAGCCGACCTTCAACCTGGTGGCTCTGGCGGAAGCCGCCGGCGCTTCCTACGTGGCGCGCTGGACCACTTACCACGTCAAGCAGCTCAGCCACTCCATGGAAGAGGTCTTCCAGAGGAAGGGCTTCTGCTTCATCGAGGTGCTCTCCCCCTGCCCCACGCTCTACCAGCGCCGCAACAAGATGGGGGATGGGCTGGACGCCATGAAGTACTACAAGACCGCGGGCAAGATCCGCAACGGCGCACCCACGGGCGAATGCAATCTGACCCGCACGGGAGAGATTGTCCTGGGCAAGTTCGTGGATCGCCAGCGGCCGGATTACCTGGAAATGCTGCGCGCCCAGATGACCCACACGCTGGGCGACCGTTACGTGGAACCGGAGGCGCAATGTTGCGGCGAATGCTAACCGAAATTCGCATCGCGGGATTCGGCGGGCAGGGCGTGATCCTGGCCGCCGCGGTGATCGGCAAGGCAGCCGCCATCTTCGAGGGCGGCTACGCCACCATGACGCAGAGCTTCGGGCCGGAGGCGCGAGGCGGCTCATCGAGCGCCCAGGTGATCCTCTCGAGCGAGCCGATCCTGTATCCCTACGTGACGCAGCCGGACGTGCTGGTGGTGATGTCGCAGGAAGCCTACACGCGCTTCGCTCCGCAGTTGAAGCCCGACGGCATCCTGATCGTCGAGCAGGACCTGGTGCACCTGGATAGCAAACTCAACCACAAGGTGGTCTACGGCGTGCCGGCTACGCGCCTGGCCGAGGAGTTGGGCCGCAAGATGGTGCTCAACATCGTGATGGTGGGGTACTTCGGCGCGGTCACCAAGTTGGTGGACCATGAGGCGCTCCGCAAGGCGGTGGCCGATTCGGTCCCGCCCGCCATGCAGAAGCTCAACCTCGAGGCCTTCGATAAAGGCTTCGAATACGGTTCCACGGTCGCCGGTCAGATGACCGAAAACGGCGACAGGGAATCGAGCGCTTCCAAGCTGGAAGTGGGATAAACCGGCGCCAGTCGCGCGGCCACCTCTTCGGCGGCTTTCCGGCCGGCGATGAAGGCGTGATCCGAATTGTAATATTCCCACTCGCTGTAGCGGCCCGCCAGAACGATATCGCGCTCCGCCAGCCAGTCGCGAATGGCCTTCACGGCCTTGGCACGCCCGTGATCGTAGACCACGTAAGCGTAGGGCATGTCCACCTGGGCGGTGGTCCACACGGGATCCTCGGGCTGGAAGATGCCCACCTTGTGGCAATCCGCGATGCAGCGGCGAACGAGATCGTCGCCCTCGGCGGGCAGCGGCTTGTGCGGCGAATAGGTGATCTCGCAGGTCAGCCCGAAGCCGCCCGGCGGGTTGCAGTGCGGGCTGGCATTGCCCTGCACGAAGATGCGATGGAAGACGGTGTCGCCGGGGTAGTAGATCCAGTGCTTCTCGGTGAGATTTTCGCGGCCCACGCCGATGTGAACGCAGCGCACCGAGACATGCCGCAGGCTGGCGGCGGCGGCGCGAATGTCCGCTGGGGCCTCCTCGCCGATCTGGCGGATCAGCACGGGCAACGGCATGGTACTCACCAGGGATTCGTAACGCAATTGGGAGCCATCGCCCAGAACGATGGTGTGCTCGCGCGGCGAAACCTTCGCCACGCGGCTCGCGAGGCGCAGCTCGCCTTTGAGATACGGAATCCAGGCATCCATGAGCGCCTGGAAGCCGCCGCGCAGCGGATAGCCGAAGCGCGCATTGGGTCCCATGGGCTTGGGCTTGGGCGAGAGCGCGCCCTCGATCATCTCCTCCAGGTCCGGCAGAGGCACGCGGCCGCCCAGCCAGGAAGTCTCCATTTCGTGCAGCGGCACCGCCCACAGCTTGCGGTTGTAGGGGATGGCGAAATACTTGGCGATGCCCGAGCCCCACACCTTGTAGATGAACTCCTCGAAGTTGCGCGGCTCGGCGCCGGGCGGAGCACCGGCGGCGGCCGGTTCGGCAAGGGCCGCGGAGGCTTCCAGGATGCCATCGGCGCAGCAGTCCTTCACGTCGCCGTGTTTGATCTCGGGCGTCTTGCAATGCGCGCCGCCATTGGTTTTGCCGTTCGTGCCATTGGCGCCGTTGGCTTTGCGGGGCGGTTTGAGAGCGCCGAAGCGCGCCTCGATGGCGCCCGTGAGGCATTCCCGGATCACGTTGGCCGGCAGGCCGTAGAGCGACCCCTGGAAGGGATAGCGCGTGTACACGTTTTGGCTATAGATCCAGGCTTCGCGGTCCTGCCAATGCACGTTGTCGCCGAGCAGCATCTTGTAGAGCTGGTGTACGTAGGGCTCGTTGGAAAACATGATGTGGCCGGCGAAATCGAAGGTGAAGCCATCGACTTCGAGCGAGCGGCACCAGCCGCCCACGCGGCTGTTCTGCTCGAGCAGTATGGAATCTTCGCCCAGGTGATAGGCCGCGCTCAAACCGGTGGGTCCGGCGCCGACCACGATAGCGCGGTACCGCTCTCTCACGGTCGCGGCTCGGCGCGCGGCAATGCGCTCGGCAACCAGTTCCTCCATGCGGCGGACCGTGCTATCCCACGACGTTCCGGCCACCACCGCGCGCATCTTGAGCTGGCGTTCGGCGCGCTCGGCCGGCAAGGCCGCGAGGGCCCGATCGCAGGCGGCGATGAACTCCTCCGGCGTGCCGCCCAGGTAAACCATCTCGCCGTACGGTTCGGCCACGTCCGTGATGGGCGTGCTGACGATGGTCTTGCCGGCGGCCATGTATTCGAGCGTTTTGGTGGGGCTGATGAATTTAGTGGACTGGTTGCGCGCAAAGGGCAGCAGGCAGACGTCCCAGCCCTTCAGATACGCGGGCAACTGCTTATAGGAGCGCTGGCCAAAATAGCGGATGTTGGGGCGTTGCGGCAGGGTGGCGGGATCGATCTTGACCACCGGACCCACCAGCACGATATTCCACTCGGGGTGCGCATCCGCCAGAGCTTCGATGAGGCGCGTGTCCAGGCGCTCATCGATCACGCCGAAATAGCCGAGCCGGGGATGCAAAAGATCGGCCTGGTCGGCGGCTTCCTGCATGCCGTTGGCAGCGGTGGCGAAGTGCTTTGCATCCACGCTGCTGGGAAAACAGTGCACCCGCGGATGGCGGTCCTTCTTGGCCCGGTAGAGGCTCGGGCCGCCGGTGAAAACCAGGTCCGCGGCGCGCATCAGATCGGCTTCGCGCTCGATCAGTTCGGCCGGAGCGTTGAGAAACGCGGAAAGCTCGTCCATGCAATCGTACACCACCGCCTTCGGCTGAAGCCCGTCGGCCAGCGGGTAAGCCATGGGTGTGTAGAACCACAGAACGTAATCGGTGAGGCTCTCTTTTTCCACGAGCTCGCGTACCAAACTCTTCAGGTGAGGCATCTGCTCGGTATGAAAGCCATGCGCGCGGACGGGAGTCAGGGGACGGCAAACCAGCACATTCGGTTCGGGCTGGTGAAACTGCCACTGAGGATGCGAGGATTCGCACAAAACGGGCTCCTCGATAAAAATTACACGCCGGGATGAAGCCAGCCGCGACAGCAAATGCT
>CAYRWE010000327.1:0-5204 GCA_964427655.1 uncultured Solibacteraceae bacterium
CGCCCTGCGAGGAGTTCACCACCAGCGATCCCTTGCGCAGCGCCACGCGCGTCAGACCGCCGGGCAGCACGTAGATGTCGCGGCCGTAGAGCACGTAGGGGCGCAGGTCCACGTGGCGACCTTCGAAGCCCTCGTCGATGATGGTGGGCACACGCGAGAGCGCCAGCGTGGGCTGGGCGATGTAGTTGCGCGGATTCCGTTCGATGCGCCCGGCGAACTCGCGCCGCTCCTCGCGCGTGGAGGCCGGCCCCACCAGCATGCCGTAGCCGCCCGATTCGTTGGCCGCCTTCACCACCAGCTTCTCCAGATTCGAAAGCACGTAGGCGCGGTCGGTATCCTTCCAGCACATGTAGGTGGGCACGTTAGGCAGGATGGGGTCTTCGCCTTCGTAGTAGCGAATGATTTCCGGCACGTAGGCGTACACCACCTTGTCGTCCGCCACGCCGTTGCCCGGCGCGTTGGCCAGCGCCACGTTGCCGTTGCGGTAGGCTTCCATCAGGCCGGGGACCCCCAGCATGGAATCGGCGCGGAAGGCTTGCGGATCCAGAAAATCGTCGTCGATGCGGCGGTAGATCACGTCCACGCGCTGCAATCCCTTGGTGGTGCGCATGTAGACCGCGTCTCGGTTCACCACCAGGTCGCGGCCTTCCACCAGTTGCAGGCCCATCTGCTGCGCCAGGAAGCTGTGCTCGAAGTAGGCCGAGTTGTATGCGCCGGGGGTCAGCACCACCGTGCGGGCGTTGCTGGAGCTCTGGGCCAGATACTCGAGCGTCTCGAGCAAGCGGCTGGGGTAATCGGTTACCGGGCGGACCGAGAGGCCTTCGAAGACCTGCGGAAAAGTACGTTTCAGAACTTCACGGTTCTCGAGCACGTAGGAAACGCCCGAAGGCACGCGCAGGTTGTCCTCGAGGACATAGATCTGGCCGTCCGCATGGCGCACCAGGTCGATCCCGGCGATGTGGCACCAGATGCCTCGGGGCGGATCGAGGCCCTGGCACTGCGGCCGGTACGAGGCGGCCGACAGGATGACCTCCGCGGGGATGATGCCGTCTTTCAGAATCTTCTGCTCGTGATAGATGTCGTCGATGAAGGCGTTGAGCGCGTGGATGCGCTGCTTCAGGCCGCGTTCGATCCACCCCCACTCCTCGGCCGCCACGATGCGCGGCAGCAGGTCGAACGGGAAGATCCGCTCGGCGCCCGCCGAATCGGCGTACACATTGAAGGTGATGCCCATCTGGAGCAGCAGCCGCTCGGCGGCCACCTTGCGGCGCAGCAACCCGCCATCCGACAGCGACTCCACGCTCTCCAGCAATAACTTGGCGTGGGGCCGGGGCGAACCGTCCTCCTGGAACATCTCGTCGTAGAATCCCTCGGTGCGATAGGAGGAAAACCGCATAGCCCTCTCCAAGACAGTTGTAGCCTCTGCTCTTATGCTCCCGTAACTCCCCGGCACGGGCAACTCAAACATTTTATGGAGCGAATTGACTTTCTGGATGGAGCGGCCGGCTTACGCGATAGCCCTCACCACGCCGCCATCGGCGCGCACCGCGGCCCCATTGATCGCCGAGGCGCGCGGGCTGCACACGAATGCCACCACCGCGGCCACCTCTTCCGGCGTGGCGAAGCGCTGCAGAAGCGAAGTGGGGCGCGCGGTGCGGAAGAAATCCTTCTCGACCTCGCGGCGATCGATGCCGCGTTCACGGGCGAGACTCTCGACAAATCCCCCGACGCCCTCGGAGGCGGTCGGGCCAGGGAGTACGGCGTTGACCGTGACCGCGGTGCCGGCGGTAGTCTCGGCGAGACCGCGCGAGACGGCTAGTTGCGCCGTCTTAGTCATGCCGTAGTGGATCATCTCGGCGGGAATCTGGAGAGCCGATTCGCTCGAGATGAACACAATCCGTCCCCAGTTCCGGCGCTTCATGGGACCTATATAATGCCGGCTGAGGCGCACGCCGCTGAGCACGTTGACCTCGAAGAAGCGCATCCAATCGCTGTCGGGGATCTCCTCGAAGGCTTTGGGCTCGAAGATGCCCACGTTATTCACGAGCACGTCCACTTCGGGAAACTTCCCGACGACCGCGCGCGCGCCGGCCTCGCTGCCCAGATCGGCCGCGATGCCATCGGCGGCTCCGCTACGTTTGATGGCCTCATCTACGCGGGCCTGCGTGCGCCCGTTCACGATAACGCGCGCGCCTTCGGCCGCCAGTGCCGTAGCGATGGCCAGGCCTATGCCGGCCGTCGATCCGGTGACCAGAGCCGTCTTGCCCGCCAGTTCGAGGTTCACACTTCAAAAGATTCGAGCCGCTTCGATTTGGATGCGGCAGGTGGGGCATGCTTTAGCTTGCCCATCTCTTCACCGCGCCGCGTAAAGCTCCGCCTGCGAAAACGCCACCAGCCGGATCTTTTCGCGCAGCGTGTTGAAGCTGACCGCCCCGGCGGCCGCGCGCAGCGCCGCGATCTCGGCGGCCTCGAACGGTCTCACGTACCGGTCGGCGCGGTCGCGATACGAATAGCCGCCATAGGCCGGCGGATGCGCGCCCACCACCTCCATCAACACGTCCCAGTAGTTGGTCCGCCGCCAGAAGGGCTTGTGTGCGAGCGCTTCGCGCGGCAGCTCGAGCCTCTGGCGCCCGCCGCACAGCACCACGCGCAGGCAGCGGGAGGCGGCGAAGGGAAGCGCCGGGTCGGCATCCGGAAAGGTCGCCAGGATTTCGCGCAGGCCCTCCCGCCCGGCCTCCCAGCCCTCCCAGCGGAAACGCGAGGCGCCCACTACCAGCGTGCCGCGGCGCAGCATCTCGACGATCCGCGCTTCATCCTTCCCGGCCGCCCCGAGCATGTGCTCCACCAGCTCGCGCAGCGGGAGTTCCTGCACCACCACCGGAGTGATGGAGATGGCCCCGGCAGCCTCGGAGCTGAGTTTCACCCTTACGCTCTGCGGCAACGCCATGTTTTGATTTCACGCTAGCATGAAACCGATGACGCCCATTGGCGATCTGCTCGCCGAAGAAATCCGCCGCGCCGGCCCCATCCCCTTCAGCCGCTTCATGGAGACGGCGCTCTACCATCCCGAGCACGGCTACTACCGCCGCGTGCGCGACCCTTTCGGCGCGCACGGCGATTTTTTCACCGCCGAGCAGATCCAGCCGGTCTTCGGAATCTTGATGGCCGCGCGCATCCGCCAGCTCTATCGAGCCATGGGCGGGCCCGACGATTTCACGGTGGTCGAGCTGGGCGCCGGCCGCGCGGAGATGGCCGAAGCGTTCTCCGAGTGGCGCTACGTCCCCATGGAGATCGCTTCCGGCGGCCTGCCGGAGCGCTTTCGCGGCGTGGTCTTCGCCAACGAGTTCTTCGATGCCCTGCCGGTAGAGGCGGCCGTCTATCGCGGTGGCCAGTTCCGCGAGCGGCGCGTGGGCTGCGAAGGCGGCCGTTTCGTGTGGAAGGAGGACGGCGCGGCGGCGCCCGAGGTCGAAGAGTACCTGCGCCGCTATTTTCCCGCGCCCGAGGAAGGTCGGGTGTACGAAGCCAACCTCAACGCGCTCGAGTGGATCGCGCGCATCGGCCGAGAGCTCGAAGGCGGCTATGTGATGACGATCGATTACGGCTACACGCGCGCCGAAGCGATCCGCTTCCCGGAAGGAACGCTGATGGGATACCGCCGCCACACCGCGCGCGAAGACGTGCTGGAAGATCCGGGAGTGCGCGACATCACCGCGCACGTCAACTTCACCGCGCTCGAGGAACACGGCGCGGCGTGCGGCCTGGCGGTGGAGCGTTTCGAGACGCTCGCGCAGTTGCTGCTCGATGCCGGCGAGGAGGACCAGTTCGCCGCGGCACTCGCGGCGGGCGCGGGCGAACGCGAGGAACTACGCCGCCGCATGCAGCTCAAGACTCTGCTGTTCGGCATGGGAGAGACGTTCCGAGTGCTGATCCAGCGCATTCCGCAAGCCTCCATAAAATGAAAAAGGCCCCGGAAAACCGGGGCCTCGGAGTGGAACCTGTGCTTCAGCCCTTTCGCAGGGCGCGCCCAAGCTACTTCTTTTTCTTCGGAGCAGCTTTCTTCTTCGGGGCGGCTTTCTTGGTTGCGCTCTTCATCGATTGATTCTCCCAAACATCAAATTTTGCGATTGAAAAAATCGCAATGTGATTCATATATAAGGTTGTTCGCGAGGAAAGTCAAGAAAAAAATGCGCGCCCCTCCACGTTTCCGATTTCCGTCGCCCGCCGCGATGGCGCAAGCCTTCGCGGCGCACTACAATGGGCCGAGCGTGACCCTCTACATTCGCTTTCAATCCGATTCCGGAGCCGCGTACGGCATCGTGGACGGCGCGACCGTTCGTGAATTACGCGGCGATCTGTTCGGCTCTCATACCGAGACCGGCGCGCGCCATCGCCTCGCCGATGTAACGCTCCTTCCGCCCTGCGTGCCGGGAAAAATTCTGGCGGTGGGGCTGAACTACGGCAGCCATCTCGGCGCGCGCCCGCGGCCCGCGCAGCCGGGGATCTTCTACAAACCCATCTCGGCTCTGCAAGGTCCCGGCGGCCCCATCGCGATTCCGCGCGATGCCATCGACGTGCACTACGAAGGCGAGCTGGTGGCGGTGATCGGCCGCAAGGTCCGCCACGCCACGCCGGCCGAGGCCCGCGAAGCCATCTTCGGCGTGACCTGCGGCAACGACGTGAGCGTGCGCACATGGCAGCACGGCGAGAACAAGGACCTGCAATGGTGGCGCGCCAAGGGCTGCGACACCTTCGCGCCGCTCGGCCCGGCCATCGCGACGGACCTCGATTACGCCAACCTGCTGCTCCAGACGCGCCTCAATGGCGAGGTGGTGCAGCGGCAGAGCACTTCAGACCTGATCTTCGATTGCCCTTCGATTGTGAGCTTTATCAGCGGCTATGTGACGCTGCTCCCCGGCGACGTCATCTACACCGGCACGCCCGGCAGCACGCGCGCGATGAAGCCGGGCGACGTGGTGGAAGTGGAGATCGAAGGCGTCGGCGTACTAAGCAACCCGGTGGTGGCGGATTCGTAATCCGCCTGAGTTCCGTCGCCGAAACGAAACCGATTGAAATCTCTGCGAGTTACGGAGCTTGCCGTGTGCGCCGGATGAAACCGAAGGACACCGAAAGGTGCACACAGACGGCAGACGGCTAGTGTAGTGCGGCCTAACTAGTAACGAGTATCGTTAGCGCAGCGTCTTTAC
>CAYRWE010000328.1:0-5197 GCA_964427655.1 uncultured Solibacteraceae bacterium
ACCAAGAAGACGCTCCTGGCGGATGCCGTGGAGGCCATCCTCGCCGCCATATACCTGGATGGCGGGATGGAAGCTGCGCGCGCTTTCGTGGAGGGCTTCGTCCTCGACGCGCCCTATACAGCCGATGAGGAGGCCGGCACAGATATCCAGCCGGCCGTGGCCAATTTCAAGAGCGCCCTTCAGGAACTGGCATGCGCCCGCGCTCTGCCCCAGCCGCGCTATGCGGTCGTGCGCGAGCGCGGCCCGGAGCATTCCAAGGTCTTCACGGTGGAAGTCAGTCTGGGGAAGAACTGTGCCGGCGAGGCGGATGGCCGCACGAAGAAGATTGCCGCGCAACGTGCCGCGCGACTGATTTACGAGCGCCTGCTCGCAACATCCCCCCCGAATCCGGCCGTGGCCGGCGAGTAACGCGGGCCTCGCCAGCCCTCCGCATAATCGAGTACCGGGGGTGGCGACGGGGGCGCGGCCTCAACGGCCAGCGTGACCGACTGCGCGGCTACGGTGCCATCGAAGCCTTCGGCCAGCAGCGTGTAATGCGTGGTGTGCTCCGGTACAATCACCAGGCAGTGCTCCGCCCACGGGTACACTCCCGAAATGAAAGGTGAAATGCGCACCGATTTGGCATTCTCCACGCGGTAACACAGGGTGGCCTTCTCGCCCTTGACCAGGATTCCCACCGAAGCATAGAAGCGCAGGATCCGCACCGGTCCGCGCGCCGCCGGCGCATGGACCCACGGACCGCCGGCCGGACGCGGCGCCTGCTCGACCGCCCAAACCGCCGCTAAGATTCCCGCCGCCGCAAAGATTTTGGAAAACCCAGCCAGCATCCCAAATGGTCCTGTCTCTAGAGTCCGACATTTGGGCAGCGGTTTCAAGTGCGCTAACCTCAAGTTCATGGCAATTCGCATCGTACAGGTGGATGCCTTCACCAATCGGCCCTTCGAAGGCAATCCGGCGGCCGTTTGCGTGCTCAGCGAGCCGGCGCCGGATGCCTGGATGGCCTTGGTGGCGCGAGAGATGAACCTCTCGGAGACCGCTTTCCTGGTCCCGCAAGGGGATGGCTACAATCTGCGCTGGTTCACGCCGGCTGTGGAAGTGGCCCTTTGTGGCCACGCCACGGTGGCCGCCGCGCATGTTCTTTGGGAAGACGGCCATCTGGCGGCCGGATGCCAGGCGCGCTTCCATACCCGCAGCGGACTGCTGCTGGCAGACCGGCACGGCGAGTGGATCGAGCTCGATTTCCCGGCCCAGATCGCCCTTCCAGCGGAAGCGCCTCCGGCCCTGCTTCCGGCCTTGCGCGCGGAGGCTCGGGCGGTTTGCCGCAACCGTTTCGACTATCTGGTGGAACTGCCCTCGGAAGAAGCCGTACGCGCCGTCAAGCCCGATTTCACGGCACTCCGCGAGGTGGAGGTCCGCGGTGTCATCGTCACCGCGCGCGCCTCCGAAGCCGGTTTCGATTTCGTCTCGCGCTTCTTCGCCCCCGCCGTGGGCGTGGACGAGGACCCCGTCACCGGCTCGGCGCACTGCGCGCTGGCGCCCTACTGGGCCGAGCGCTTGGGGAAGCTCGATATGACCGCCCATCAGGTCTCCGCTCGCGGCGGGGTGGTGCGCGTGAAACTCCGCGGCGACCGCGTCATTCTGGGCGGCCAGGCGGTGACGGTAATGACCGGAGAGCTGCTGGCGTAGCGGCCCCGGGCGGCCATGCTACACTCCCATCATGCCGGACACGGACACGCGCGAAGTCCCCGATGATCCGCCGCCGTTCCTGCGTACCTGGAACCGGATCTATGGGGCCGTGCTGATCTATCTGGCTGCGACCGTCGCGGTTCTCTACTGGTTCACACGAGCCTGGCAATGAGGCCTCTCGACTGGATCGTGCTGGTGGTCTCGCTGGTCTCCATCGTGACCTACGGCCTCTACCGCAGCCGGGGCAGCAATACCGTCGACCGCTACCTGCTCGCGGGGCGAACCATGCCGTGGTACGCCATGGCGCTGTCTATCATGGCCACCCAGGCCAGCGCCATCACGTTCATCTCCACCACCGGGCAATCCTACGTGGATGGCATGCGTTTCGTACAGGCGTACTTCGGGCTGCCTATCGCCATGGTGATTGTCAGCGCCATTCTCGTGCCGGCTTTTCATCGCGCCAAGATTTACACCGCTTACGAGTACCTGGAACGGCGCTTCGATGGCAAGACGCGCACGCTCGCCAGCATCATTTTTCTGTGCCAGCGCGGCCTCTCCGCCGGCCTCACGATCTACGCGCCGGCCATTGTTCTCTCGATCATCCTGGGCTGGCCCGAACGCGCCACCACCACGCTGATGGGCAGCGTCGTGGTGACGTACACCGTCCTCGGCGGAATCAAGGCGGTCACCTGGTCGGACGTGCAGCAGATGTGCATCATCATGCTGGGATTGGTGGTCGCCCTGGTCACGGTGATTGTGCTTCTGCCGGCACAGGTCGGCTTCGGCGATGCCGTCTATCTGGCGGGCGCGGCCGGCCGCCTCAACGCGGTCACCACCGATTTCAACTGGAATGACCGCTTCAATATATGGAGCGGCTTGTTCGGCAGCACCTTCCTGTTCCTTTCTTACTTCGGATGCGACCAGTCGCAGGTGCAGCGCTATCTCACGGGCCGGTCCATCGCCCAGAGCCGTCTGGGCCTGCTGTTCAACGCCGTGGCCAAGATCCCCATGCAGTTCTTCGTCCTGTTCATCGGCGCCATGGTGTTTGTGTTCTATCTGTTTATCCAGCCTCCCGTGCTCTTCCAGCACGCCGAACTGGCGCGCATACAGCCGCTGGCCGCCTTCGCCCCGGCGCAGCAGGATTACAACCGCGCCTTCGAGGGCCGCCGCCAGGCCGCCCTGGCCCTGGTGGAGGCCCGTCACGCGCGCGATGCCGCCGGCGAGCGCCGCCAGTTGGAGGCTTACCGCGCCGCGCAGAGTCGGATGGATGCCGCGCGCGTGCGCGCCGCCGGGCTGGTGGAGACGAGCGGCGGGGAGAAGGATTTCAGCGACACCAATTACATCTTCCTTTCCTTCGTCACGCGCTACCTGCCGATGGGCGTGGTGGGTATGGTGATCGCCGTGATCTTCGCCGCCACCATGTCGGCCAGCTCCGGCGAAATCAACTCGCTGGCCACCGTCTCGGTGGTGGATATTTACCGGCGCTACATTCATCGCCGGGGCAGCGACCATCATTACCTGATGGCCTCGCGCTGGGCCACGCTCTTCTGGGGAATCTACGCCGTGGCTTTCGCCGGGTGGGGCAAGAAGCTGGGATCTCTCATCGTGGCCGTGAACGTGGTGGGATCGCTATTTTACGGCTCGCTGCTGGGATGCTTCGTGCTGGCCTTCGGCTTCCGGCGTGTCGGCGGGACCGCCACATTTATAGGCATGCTGGCAGGCGAAGTGGCCATCTTCTATGCCTTCCTGTTCGGCCACGTCTCCTATCTGTGGTACAACGCCATCGGCTGCGTGGTGGTGGTGGCGACAGCCCTGGCCATCACCTACCTGTGGCCTTCCTCAGCTTCCGCCACAGCAGGTACGCCCCAGCCAGAATAGCCGCGGCAATCGTGATCCCCACCAGGTAATGATCCACGTTGCGCTGGACGGCCTGCCAGCGCTCGCCCAGAAAATATCCCAGCCCGATGAAGGTGGCCACCCACAGCACGGCGCCGGTATAGGCGAAGATCGCGAACTGGTGCGGCTCGAGGTCGCTCATCCCCGCGGCATAAGCCGTTAAGTGCCGCACGCCCGGAACGAAATAGCCGAACGTCAGCCCCCAGTGGCCCACGCGCTCGAACCAGGCGTGCGCCCGGTTGACGTGCTCTTCCTTGATGCGCAGATACTTCCCGTAGCGATGGATCAGCTTCAAGCCGAAGACGCGCCCCAGTGTGTAGCTGACGGTGATGCCGCAGGCGCTGCCCACCAGCGCCGATAAGTAAGCCAGCGGCAGCGAAAGATTGCCCTTGAACACCAGGTAGCCGGTGAAGGTCAGCAGCGTTTCATCGGGGACCGGCAGTCCCACGATGCCGAAGATCAGCAGGCCGAAGATGGCCGCGTACCCGTACTGCGTGATCCAGGCCAGAATCTGGTGTTCCACGCATCACACCACCAGGCCGGCGACCTCGACGGCGGAGCGCTCGCCCCCCACCACCACGATGCCGCTCTCCGTGACGTGATGATAGAGGCGGTCCCGAACCAGGTCGTAGCCGATTTCCGCGTCCTCCGGCACTCGCACGTTCTTGTCCAGGATGGCGCGACGAATCTTGGAATGCCGCCCGATGTCGCAATTATCCAGGATCACGCAATCTTCCACCAGCGCGCCGGTATGCACGCGCACGCCCGAGCCCAGCACGGAATTCCGCACCATCCCGCCGGAGAGAATGCAGCCGCCCGAGACGATGCTGTCGATGGCCTGGCCGCGCCGGCCCTCGTCGTCGAAAGTGAATTTGGCAGGGGGATCCGGATAGCTGGTCGTGCGCACGGGCCATTCGCGGTTATATAGGTTCAGAGCCGGGCTGACCGACTTCAGGTCCATGTTGGCTTCGTAGTAGGCATCGATGGTGCCGACGTCCCGCCAATACGGAGTGGCATCGGCCGCCTCGCCGGGAATCCGGTTGGCCTGAAAATCGTAGGCATAGATTTCGGAGTTGCCGGCCAGCTTGGGAAGGATGTTGCGGCCGAAATCGTGAAGGCTGCTCGGGTCCGCGGCGTCTTCGTGCAGCAGACGCAGCAGCGTGCGCGTCGAGAAGATGTAGTTCCCCATGGAGGCGAAGACGCGCTCGTGGTCGCCGGGCATGGTCGGCGCGCTGGGATTCTTCTCGTGAAATCGCAGGATATGCCCGTCGTCGGCGACCTCGATGACCCCGAATTCGACGGCTTGCTCTTTGGGCGTGGGGATGGCCGCCACCGTAACTTCCGCGGCCCTTTGCACGTGGAACTCGATCATGCTGGTGATGTTCATGCGGTAGATGTGATCCCCGCCGAAGATCGCCACCACGTGCGGATCGGACTGTTCGACCAGGTTGATGTTCTGGTAGATGGCGTCTGCCGTGCCCTGGTACCAGACCTCGTGCGGCGAGCGCATCTGCGCCGGCACGGGGATGATGAATTGCGTTTTGAGCGGACCGCCGAACTGCCAGCCCTCGCTCAGGTGCTGCAGCAGCGACTGGCTGCGGAACTGCGTCAGCAC
>CAYRWE010000329.1:0-5193 GCA_964427655.1 uncultured Solibacteraceae bacterium
GCCATGGCGGCCTGCCTGATGGCCTATAACGGCTGGAGCTATGTCAGCTTCGTGGCCGGCGAAGTGCGCGACCCGGCACGCAATTTGCTGCGTTCGCTGGTGATCGGAATGGCGGTGGTGACGTTTCTGTATGTCTTCGCCAACGCCGCTTATCTGAGGCAGTTGACGATTCCCCAGATCGCTTCCACCGAGCGCGTCGGCGCCGATCTGGCCGTCCGAACCCTGGGGCCGATGGGCGGGACCTTCGTCTCTTTGGCCGTCCTGTTCTCGATCATCGGCGCGGTGAACGGCTGCGTGCTGACGGCCGCGCGGCTGCCTTTCGCCCAGGCGCGCGACGGCTTGTTTTTCGCGCGCTTCGCGGAGGTTCATCCCCGCTTTCAAACGCCGGCACTTGCCATCCTGTGGGGCGGCGTGTGGACCGCTCTTCTGGTTCTTACCGGATCCTACGAGACGCTCTACACTTACTCGATCCTGGCCGCGTGGATCTTCTATACCCTGAGCGTGGCGGCCGTATTTGTGTTTCGCCGCAAGCTGCCGGATGCGCCGCGGCCCTACCGTATGTGGGGCTATCCGTGGACTCTGGGCCTGTTCGTCGCCGTGTCCGCATGGTTCATGGTGAACGAGCTGATCACGGAAACGACGCCTTCCCTGATGGCGTTCGCCATCGTGGCCGCCGGGATTTTGGCTTACTGGCTTTGGCGGAAATTCGCCTTTCGGCGAACGTCCTAGGCCCAGCCCAGCCAATCCGGATGCAGGTAGGTCTGGTCGAAACGGTGGCCGGTCTTGAATTCCTCGAATTTCCCGGTCATCGCGGCGGCCTTGGTCCTGGTAACCAGCCGGGTCACTTCCTCTTCGCTCATGGGCCGGAAAGTGCGCATCGCTTCGAGCGCCTGGTTGAGCCGGTCCATGGTCTCCATTCCGGTGATGACCACCGAGGTGGGCAGGTTCATCGCGTAATGCAGGCATTCGATGCCGGTGGCGATCTTATTGGCCGGGATCGCTCCGAAGGCCATGGGTTTCATGCCGAGCACCCCGATTCCCTGTTCGACGAGCTTGGGGACCACCAGATGCGCAAAACTGCGGAAGCTGTAATCCAGAACATTGAGCGGCATCTGGCACGCATCGAAGTGGAAATTGTGCTGCGCCGCGACATCCAGCATGCGGAGATGGACCAGGGGGTCCTTGTGCCCGGTAAACCCGATGTAGCGGATTTTGCCGGCTTTCTTGGCCTCCAGAACGGCTTCCAGCGCCCCGCCCTGTGCGAAGAAGGCATCGGCATCGTCCATGCGCGCAGTCTCGTGAAACTGATTCAAGTCGACGTGGTCCGTCTGCAGGCGTTGCAGCGACTCGTCGATCTGCTTGGCGGCGGATTGTTTCGTGCGGCCATCGAACTTCGTCATCAGGAAGACCTTCTGGCGGTATCCATCGCGCAGCGCCACACCCATGCGCCGCTCACATTCGCCCTGGATGTAGTCCCAGGAATTATCCATGAAGTTGACGCCGTGGTCGATCGCTGTGCGGATGATCCGCGTGGTGATGTCTGCGCTCGCCGCCATGCCGGCGTGCGCGCCGCCCACGCCGATTGCCGACACCTTCTCGCCGGTTTTGCCGAGCGTCCGGTAGATCGTTCCGCCCGTTTGCGCCCCGGCCGTATTCAGTGCCACCCCTATGGACGCCAGGGTGGTCAAAGCCTCTCTTCGATTCATCGCTCGAATCTCCCTCCGGGGGAGTATACACCAGATTCCGCCCGCGAAAGCAACAAACTGGTTCGCTCATGGGGTTACCTCCGCGGGCATCGGAGTTGTGTATGTTTGATGCCGCCGGGCCGCATTTTCGAGCAGGAAAATCTGCATGGATCGGCTCGGCAGCGCGACTGTAGGCGACCGGACGGCGCGCGCGAACGTACTGAACGGCACTTCGTACTCAAACGAAAAGATTGGGTATCTGTATAATTGCAAGAAGCCCGGAGCGAGATGGATCTTCCGCGGCGGCGCCAAATAAGCGCCGCTAACTCCGCGAAGAGTGCGGTAACCGGGTTCTTACTGGGTTCCCACCAAGACTTATAGGAAGGGTGTGTCCGATATGCGGAAATTTACGTCTCGAGGTGTGACTGCGCGAAGCTTCGCCGCTCTCAGCCTCTTCACATTACTGGCCAGCGCCCCCATCTTCGGGCAGACGCGGCAGCTCGTGCGCGCCGAAGTCCCGTATGAATTTACCTTCGCTTCGAAAGTGCTTCCGGCGGGTACGTATACTTTCACCGTGACCGAGAGCGGCATCCAAGTTAAACTAGCCAGCGGCGAATCGTTCCACTCGGTCATCCTGACCCGGCTCGGCGGGCCGACCGAGTTCCTTCAAGATGGCGCCCTGGTCTTCGACAAGGCCGGCAGCGTCCGAATTCTCTCCGAACTTTGGATTCCGGGCAGCGACGGAGTGCTTCTGCACAGCACGCCCAAAGATCACAAGCACGAGATTCTGTTGTTATCCAGCGGGGCTCCCAACCCCAATCTCTCCGGAAAGGCGGCTTACGAGCAGACCTGCCGCCGGTGCCACGGCCCGGATGGCAGAGGCGAGGCCAGAGCGGATAAGTTCTTCGGCACCAAAATTCCCAGGCTCGGTTCGGAAGAGGTGCAGGGCAAGCCCGATACGGAGTTGAAGGAGATCATCACCAAGGGCAGCCGCGCTATGGACCCCGTCGAGATCGAGGAATCCGGATTCCGGCACCGCCTGCCGGAACAATCCGTCGATGCTGTAATCGCTTACGTGCGCACGCTGAAGCAGTAATCGAACTTCGCCCGGCCGGAACGCGGCTAGATGAACATCTCTTCGTCTTGCGTGGCCGCGTCCACCGGGTACTTGCGGCCGCGCGCCAGAGTCGAAATCACGGCGGAAACGCCCGCGGCCAGCCCGTTGACCTCGCGGACCGGGCGCATGACGGCGCGCTTCACGTTCTCGCCGACCTGGCCGGCCTGCTCCACCGTGTTCTCCACGGATTGGTCAATCTGCTCGACGCGGTGGCGCGCGATCTCGGTGGTCTCGCGGATCACTCCGGCGATGTGCTCCACCTGCGCGCGGGCCTCTTTGACGATGGCCGACGCATCGGTTGAGATCTCGGTCACCCGGGGGCGGTTCTCTTCGATGATCCGATTGACGGCGGCGACCGTGGCGTTCGCTTTTTCAAGCAGGGGACCGGTCTGCGTCAGCACCGGCTCGATCCGATCGACCACCGGCCCCACACGATCCATCAACGGCCCGATTCTCTCGACCACCGGTTCCGCCCGATCGATCAGGGGAACGAGCTTACGGTGCGTCTTCCCGACCAATAGATAGAGAGCGATCAGGATGCCGGCTTGCACCAAAAACGCAATCGAGGCAATCACGACCGCCACGGCGATGACAATGCGAAAGACGTCGTCCGGCATACTCTAAGCCTCTCCCCGCAAGCTCCCGCCTCGCGGAAGACTACTGTGCCGTTCCTTCAGCCGGTGGCGCCTGCGGGCTGACGGCCTCGCGGTATGCCTGGCGCCCCGCTTCCATGGCCTCGGAGATGGTGTCTTTTTGCTTGCCCAGCGCTTCCTTGCCCTTATCCACCCACTCGCCGGCCTGCTGCTTCACTTCCGCGCTGCGCTGCTTTACAAAATCCGCGCCTTCGCCGGCCTTGTTCTTGAGAAGTTCGCGGGTTTCCTGTCCCGATTTCGGCGCGAACAACAGGCCGATCGCCACTCCTGCGCCCAGCCCAATAAGAAAACTTGAGAGACCTTTCGTATCCATGCATTTCCTCCTGTTCAGCGACTCTCACTCAGCGGGAAAGCCGTTCGGCGCGAGCCATTTTTAGTATACTCCCCGATGGGAAGCCTAAATCATGGAACCGCGCCAGCCCCGTCTCCTGGATGCCGGCGCTCTGTGGGAGTACGCTCTCCGGATTCTATCCGGCCGTGCGTATTCCATCGGAGAGCTGCGCGAGAAGCTGCGCCGCCGCGCCCAGCGAGCCGCCGATATCGAAGAAATCCTGGCGCGCCTTAAAGATATCGGATACCTCGACGACCGCCGCTTCGCCGAGGGATTCGCCACCGCCCGCCTGGCCGGGGACGGGCTGGGAGCCTCGCGCGTGGCCCGCGACCTGCGCCGCCGCCGCGTGGCGCCCGCGCTGGCCGAGCGTACCATCGCGCGCGTCTACCAGGATGTCGACGAGGAGGCGCTGATTACCGATTTCATCCGCCGCAAATACCGCATGGCGGAGCGCGAGGGCCTCTTCCAGACCCCCAACGAACTGGCGGCCGCCTATCGCCGCCTGCTGCACGCCGGCTTTCGGCCCGGAGCCGTGCTGGGCGTCCTCAAACGCTTCGCTCGCAATCCCGAGCTGCTGGATTCCTTCGAGCCGCCCGAGGAGGGCGATCCGGAAGCCTGAGCCAGCCGCCGTTCACACCGCGCCGCGGCGCGCGAAGACCAGATCCTCCACCACGCGCCCGCCGATCAGGTGCTCCTGGATAATGCGCTCCAGCGCCTCCGGCGTGGCCGAGTGGTACCAGACGCCCTCCGGGTACACCACCGCGATGGGTCCCCGCTCGCAAATGCGCAGGCAGTTGGCCTTGCTGCGATAGACGTCCTCGAGGCCCAGCTCCGCCAGCCGCCGCTTCAGATAGTCCCAGGCTTCCAGTCCGGCTTCCTTCGAGCAGCACTTGGGATTGGTCTGGTCCGCGCACAGGAAGATGTGCCGCCGGATGCCGGGAATTTTCAGTGCCGCGGCAATGCGCGCCAGGCGTTCCGCGTCGGCCATGGCTAGAATTGCACTTTGGGAGCCGTGCGCGCGCCCAGTTCGGTCTTGAAATAGGCGTCGTCCCGCGACATGCCCGAAAGCGAGGCCACAATATTATCCGGAAAGCGCTGGATCTGCGCGTTGTAGTGCTCCAGCGTTTCGTTGTATTTTCGCCGCTCCACGGCGATGCGGTTTTCGGTTCCCGCCAGCTCGTCCTGCAAACGCAGAAAATTCTCGTTGGAGCGCAGTTGCGGGTAATTCTCAGAGATCACCAGCAGGCGCGACAGCGCGCCCGAAAGCTGATCGTTGGCGGCGATCTTCTCCTGCGGCGTACGCCCGCCGATCAGAGCCGCGCGCGCATCGGCGATGTCCTTGAAAACCTCGGTCTCGTGCTGGGCGAAACCCTTGACCGTCCCCACCAGGTTGGGAATCAGGTCGGC
>CAYRWE010000330.1:0-5157 GCA_964427655.1 uncultured Solibacteraceae bacterium
CACGGCGTAGGTGTCGTCCACCAGCATGGTGTCGCCCAGGAAGAGCTTGACGGCCAACCGCAACCCCTCGCGGCGCTCGCCTTCCAGCCACGCTTCGAAGCCGATTTCCCAGCGCTCCACGTTGGGTGTCCAGCGCAGGTTCCCGATGTAGGTGGCGGGCACGCGCTCAATCCACACCGATTGCCAGATGCCCGTGGTGCGCGGATACCAGATGGAATGCGGATGAAGCTGCCAATCCTGCTTGCCGCGGGGTTTGGAGAGATCCGCGGGATCGTCGTCCGCCGAAACGACGAGGACCTGGGAGCCTTCGGGAGCCAGGTGCTCGGTGATGTCCGCGGAAAACGGCGTGTAGCCGCCCTGGTGCTCGACCACCTCATGCCCGTTCACCCACACTTTGGCGTTGTAATCGACCGCCCCGAAGTGCAGCAGCAGGCGCTCGCCGGCATTGAGTTGCGGAGCTTCGAAGCGGCGGCGATACCAGCAGGCGCGGTAGAAACCGGTGTCGCCGATTCCGCTGGCGGCCGTCTCGGGCGAGAAGGGCACTTGAATCGTGGCGTTCCACGCGGGGTCGCCGGGTTGCCGCCAGACAGCATCCGGATCGAGCGCGAAATCCCACGCGCCATCCAGGCTGAACCATTCAGACCGCTCCAGTTGCGGCCGAGGATAGCCGTGAGATCCGTGCAATATTTCCCTCCTGATCTCCAGAGTAACGGGCCAGCGGTGCTTGGCGGCGCGGCTATGGCGGCGAGTCTGTACGAATTCCGACCGGCGTGGAGTTTATTGCGGCAAAGAACCGCGTGGGCGTTTCCCCCGACTAAGAAACGCCCGCGCATGGCTCATGGAGAAGCGATCCCCAAGGAGAAGAAAGCGACGCCAGCCTGAAGCGAACTGGGGGCGGGCAGCGCGCGTGTCTCCACAATAGATTAAGGTGCGGCTGCCGGCAAGAGCGCGTCGCCGTACATATGTGCAATCGGTAACGATTCGGACAATGGTACGTGCGCTCGCGCGCGGTCACTCCAGGCGCCGCGTCAGTTCGCGCATCAGTGCGCTCTCATCGGGAATCCGCATACGTACCTTCAGCCAGAACAGGCGAAGCGGCGCCAGCAGGGGCCCGCAGCCATAGCACAGGTTGATCACGTCCTTTTCGGTGGTCACCAGGGCTTCGGCGCCCTCTTCGCGGGCATGGGCCACCAGGCGGCGCAGCTCGCCCGGCCGATAGTGGTGGTGGTCTTCGAACTCCACCCAGGCCGCCGGTTCCACGCCCAGACGCGCCAGGGTATGGCGGAAAGACGGCGGGTTACCGATTCCGCAGAAAACGCCGGCGCGCGCGAAGGGCGCCCGGTCAGGCGGGAACTCGCGGCCGGTTGCATACTCTACCCAGGCCACCGGCTCGACATCGGCGCGGAAGACCGGAGCGCGCGGGTTCCAGCGGCGCACCAGGCATTCGATGGCCGCCGGCAGGTCCGAGAACTGGCTGCGCGTGATGAGGACGATATGGGCGCGCGCCAGAGCCTCTACCGGCTCGCGCAGCCATCCCAGCGGGACCACGCTGCCGCCGCCTAGAGGATTAAGGGCGTCGATCAGGACAATATCGATGTCCCGGGCCAGACGCAGATGCTGGAAGCCATCGTCCAGCAGCAGCAGGTCCGGAGCGAATTCGGCCAGCAGCAGCCGGCCCGCCCGGAAGCGGTCGGCGCCCACGCCCACGGGCGCCAGGCCGGAGCGGATGAAGATCTGCGGCTCGTCGCCGGAGCGCTCGGCGCTGACGGCCGCGCTCGGCGCGATGGCCAGCTCGCGATCGGGGCTGGAGCGCCCGTAGCCGCGCGTGAGAATGCCCGGCGACCGGCCGCGCGCTTTCAGCAATGCCGCCAAGTACAACACGCAGGGAGTTTTGCCGGTGCCTCCGACCGTGAGGTTGCCAACTCCGATCACCGGCACGGGGAGCTTTCTCTGGCGTGCCAGGTCGCGGGCCTGCTGGCGGCGGCTGCCCCATCGCCACAGGCAGGCGAGCGCCCAGGCCATGGCGAACCAGGGCATGGCCGGGCGGTAGCGCGGGATGCCGGCGCGGTACAGCTCGCGGATCTCATTGAGGGCGTGGGACATGGCGCCGCGGCGAGCCTCCGCCGAGGCCAGCGCCCGGCGGCCGATTTCGGCGGCTTCGTCCGGCCGGTCCAGCAGCCGCTCGAGGGCGTCCGCCAGTTGCGCGGGGGCGGCGATTTCGAGGCAGGCTCCTTCGGCGCGGAACTCGTCCGCGATGGCCTGGAAATTCTCCATGTGCGTACCCACGATTACCGGTTTGCCGAAGAACGCTGGCTCTAGGATGTTGTGCCCGCCGCGATCCACCAGCGTGCCGCCCATGAAGACCACATCGGCTGCGGAGAACAAGCCGCCCAGCTCGCCCATGGTGTCCAGCAGCAGCGCCTCGAGCGGCAAGTCGCCGGCATCCGCGCCGGAACTGAGCCGGGTGCGCCGCGCGAAGCGGATCCCGGCCGCCGCCAGCTTGCCGGCCACCACTTCGAACATCTCGGGCCGGCGTGGGGCGATCAGCAGCAGCAGATCGGGATGCCGGACGGCCACCCGCTGCCAGGCGGCGATTACGGCATCATCCTCATCGGGATCTTCCGGCGCGGCGCCGGGCATGGTGCTGGCCGCGATGAACAGCGGGCGATTCCCCTTGAGCGCCAGAACCGGAGAATCGGCGGGTGCGGGGCGGGCCTCGAAATCGTATTTGAAATTGCCGGCGGCGTACACGCGATCGGCGGGCGCGCCCAGGGCGATAAAACGCGCGCGGATGTCGTCGGTTTGCGCCAGGATGCGATCCGCCCAGGGCAGCACCGCCGCGAAGAACCACGCCAGCGGCCGGTACCGTGGATAGGCGTGGTCCGAGATGCGTCCATTCACAACGGCCAGGCCGGCGCCGGTGCGCTTGACCTCGCGGAAGAGGTTGGGCCAGATCTCCGTTTCCATCACGAGCACTACCGAGGGCTGCAGCGCGCGCAGCACCCGGCGCACCGCGAAGACGTAATCTACCGGCACGTAGAAGACGCCATCGGCCAGGCTGCCGAGCTTCTCGTCGGCGATCGCACGACCGGCGAGAGTCGAGGTGGAAACGAACAGGCCGCTTTCGGGGAACTCGGCCCGCAGGCGGCGCAGGAAACCGGCCGAAGACAGCACTTCGCCCACCGAAACCGCGTGCAACCAGATGGCGCCCGGGCCAGTCCGTCTATACGAGCGCGGCAGAAAGCCGAAACGCTGGGGGAGCGACCCCCAATAGGCCCGGTTCCGCACACCGCGGACGAGGAAATACAATAGCAGCAGAGGCAGCGCAAACACCTGGAGAACGCGGTAGAGGAGATAGATGCCTTTTATTTTCAAACGCTTGGCTCTTTTCATGAGTATAGCCGCGGCGTTTGCCGCCGACAAGGAGCCACCCCCTTTCCGGCCCGCCGCAGCCGCCAGCTTCGCCCATCATCAGGCGAACGCCCAAGTTACCATCGGGGCGGAGCCTTACGATTCGGGAGAGAAAATCAAAATCGCCTTCGGCAAAGTGGATCCCTATCAAATGGGCATCCTGCCGGTGCTCGTCGTGGTCGAGAACGATAGCGCCGCGGCCATCCGGCTGGACCGGCTGCACGCCGAGTACGTGGGTCCCGATCGCAACCGCGTGGATGCCACGCCCGCCGCGGAGGTGCGCTATATCCGCGGGCCGGACCGGCCTTCGGTGATCGGCGGCCCGGGCGGCTCGCGGCCGAAGATCCTATCCAAGAAGAACCCGCTGGACGCCTGGGAGATCGAAGGGCGCGCGCTCACCGCCAAGATGCTGCCCGCGGGGCAATCCGCCAACGGTTTCCTGTACTTTCAGACAGCCATGCAGAAGGGCGCCACCATATACCTGAGCGGCATCACGGAGGCGTCCACGGGCAAGGAACTGCTCTACTTCGAGATTCCCCTCGAGTAGCGGTTGCGTTACCATGCGTTCATGAAACTCATGTGGCTGCCGATCGCAGCTCTCGCAGTACTTGTCCCCCTCGCGGCGCAGAAATCCGGCGATTCCTTCCTGGGCCGCTGGGATATGACCATCACGGCCACGGATTCGACCTATCCGGGTTGGCTGGAAGTTACCGAGCTGAACGGGAAGATGGCGGCGCGGGTGCAGCCGCGCACGGGCAGCGTCCACCCGGCCACCGACGTCGTGGCCACGGCTATGATGAGCGGGCCTAATGAAAGGAGCGGTCTCAGCCTGACGGTTTCCCAAGCCACGCCGCTGCATCCGCCCCTCGCGTGGGATCTCAGCCTGAAGGACGGCAAGCTAACCGGAACGCAGCATGACGGCGACACCGTTAACGTCGTCACCGGGGTGCGCGCGCCGGCGCTCGATCACCCCGCGCCGAAGGCCTGGGCCAATCCCGAGCCGCTCTTCGACGGCAAGGATCTGACGGGCTGGCAGCCCGACAAGCCCGCCGCCAATCACTGGGTGGCGCGCAATGGCGAGCTGCTGAACGAATCGAAAGGCGCCAATCTTCGCACTACGCGCAGCTTCGACGATTTCAAACTGCACATCGAATACAACTGCCCGCACGGCGGCAACAGCGGCGTCTATCTGCGCGGACGCTATGAGCTTCAGGTGGAGTATGAGCCGGTGGGCGCCAACGACACGTTCCACGAGATGGGCGCGATTTACGGCTTTCTGGCGCCCGCGGTGGAATTGCCCAAGAAGCCCGGCCAGTGGGAGAGCTTCGACGTGACCCTGGTAGGCCGCCGCCTGACAGTGCTTCGCAACGGCGTGAAGACGATCGATAACCAGGAGATCCCCGGCATCACCGGCGGAGCGCTCGACAGCCACGAGGGCGAGCCGGGACCGATCTACATCCAGGGCGATCACACCGGCGGCATGAAGTACCGCAACATCACGATCGCGTCGGCAAAGAAGTAGCAGGGCGCCGCTAAGCGAACAGGTCCTGTGCCCGCAGTGCGACTTCCGGTCCTTTGGACGCGCAGCTGAGCGTCGAGCAGGCGATGCACTTCGCCGAAGCCCGGACACATACTCCTAATGGGCCGGCTACGAAAAGCCGCAGTAACGTGCCCGGCCTGCCGATGCTTATACTAGGTCTTTGACCGCTTAATAGATTTGGATTTGTAGCCAAACTTGCGGCGAGC
>CAYRWE010000331.1:0-5120 GCA_964427655.1 uncultured Solibacteraceae bacterium
GCTCCTGCGCGTACACGAAGACGTCGTTCCACAGACGCGCTTCGCGGTGGCTCTCCAGCTTGGGCAGATAGAAGTACGGGCCCGTGCCGTTTTCGATGAGCGTGCGCGCGTTGTGGAAGAAGAACAGGCCGAAATCGAAGAGCGATCCCGAGATCGGCTTACCATCCACCAGGTAATGCTTCTCATCCAGGTGCCAGCCGCGCGGGCGCACCATAAGAACGGCCGGCGACTTATTCACTTCGTAATACTTGTTATCCGGGCTGGTGTAAGTGATGGTGCCATTGACGGCGTCGCGCAGGTTGACCTGGCCCTCGATCAGGGTCTGCCAGTAGGGGCAGTTGGAATCCTCGAAATCGGCCATGAACACGCTGGCCCCGGAGTTCAGGGCGTTGATGATCATCTTGCGGTCCGTGGGCCCGGTGATCTCGACACGGCGGTCCAGCAGGTCCGAAGGTGCCTCGGCCACACGCCACGAAGAGGCGCGGATCTGCGCGGTTTCGGGTAGGAAATCGGGCATCTTGCCCTCGTCGATCTCCCGCTGGCGGACCCGCCTGGCGGCCAGCAGCTCCTGGCGGCGCGCTTCGAATTTTCTGGCCAAGCCGTCGACGAACCTCTTGGCTTCCGGCGTGAGAATCTGCTGCTCGAGATCGGCGGCCTCGACCCTACACGGGGCGGCCGTATTCGTGGTTGCCATTACGTGGTGCTCCCCTCTCAGTTAGATGCTAGCGCAGCGGGACGGTTGTTCCGCCGCGACCGATCCGTTTCGGACCACTCGTCCGCACGGTTCCAGATCGATTGTCGCCGGGCGCGTGTTCACAGTCTACTAGACGTGGAAGCCGGAGAGCCGGCGACGAAGCCGGCATACCGGCGACATAAGAGGAGAATGATGGCGAATTCAGGAAATCGTTCGGGCAACGGGCACGCCGGTCACACCGATAACGGGCACGGCGAGAACCCGCGCTGGCACGGCATAATGCGGCCTTACAGCACCGCGGATGTGGAACGGCTGCGGCCTTCGATCCATATCGAGCATACACTTGCGCGTCTCGGCGCGGAGCGGTTGTGGCAGCTTCTGCACAGCGAACCCTACGTGGCGGCCCTCGGCGCGCTCACCGGCAACCAGGCCGTGGAGCAAGTGCAGGCCGGGCTGAAAGCCATTTACCTGAGCGGCTGGCAGGTAGCCGGCGACGCCAACCTGTCCGGCCAGATGTACCCGGATCAGAGCCTCTACCCTGTTAATAGCGTGCCGGCGCTGGTTCGTACGATCAATAACAGTTTCGTGCGAGCCGACCAGATTTGCCGGTCCGAAAGCAAGCCGGGACCTTACTGGTACGCGCCCATCATAGCGGATGCGGAAGCCGGCTTCGGCGGCGTTCTGAACGTTTTCGAACTGATGAAAGGCATGATCGAATCCGGAGCCGCAGCGGTCCATTTCGAAGACCAGCTCTCCTCCGCCAAGAAGTGCGGCCACATGGGAGGCAAGGTGGTGGTGCCCACGCGCGAATTCGTGCAGAAGTTGGTTTCCGCGCGGCTGGCCGCCGATGTGATGGGCGTGCCGACGCTACTGATCGCCCGCACCGACGCCGACAGCGCCCGCCTTCTTCTGAGCGACATCGACCTCGAGGACGCGCGCTTCATCAAGCCGGGAAGAACCGTCGAAGGCTTCTTCCATTTCGAAGGCGGCCTGGAAGCGGCCATCGCGCGCGGCCTGGCTTACGCACCCTACGCCGACCTCATCTGGTGCGAGACCTCCGAGCCCAACATCCGGCAGGCGCGTGCCTTCGCCGAAGGCGTCCACGCCCAGTTCCCAGGGAAGCTCCTGGCGTACAATTGTTCGCCTTCGTTCCATTGGAAGAAGAAGCTGAACGATCGCCAGATCGCCCATTTTCAGGCCGAACTCGGCGAGATGGGATACAAGTTCCAGTTCATCACTCTGGCGGGCTTCCATTCCTTGAACCTGGGGATGTTCGATCTCGCGCGGGACTATCGACAGACAGGGATGAGCGCCTATGCGCGCCTGCAGGAGCGCGAATTCGCCCTGGCGGCTAGCGACGGCTATTCGGCGGTGCTGCACCAGCGCTTCGTCGGCACCGGCTATTTCGACGCGGTGCAGACGGTGATCGCTGGCGGCCATGCGGCCACCGAAGCCCTGGAAGGCTCCACGGAAAACGAGCAGTTCACCATGCCCGCGGTGCCATCCGCTGAAAGCATGGCGCGTACCGATCGGTAAGCGAGGCACGGCCGCCGGTGGGCCGGCCGGCCCGCTTGCCCAATACGAGTGTTGAATGATGGCCTCGGAGGCCCCGCGCAAGTGCGGACTCCGAGGCCTTTAGCAATTTTGGAAGGATATAGCGGGTCCCCGGGCGCCGCACGCAGGTGCGCCGCCCGGAGCCGATTCAATCTCAGAACGTGTAGAGCAGCGTGCCCGGCGCGGGTTCCGCGGGCGCTCCCGCAATCACGGCGGCTTCGCCTTCGGCGTTCACTTGCCGGTAATAGATGCCGGTGTCGCCGAGAAAGACTTCGAGCTCGGCGGGACGCGGCAGGGTGCCCTGGATCAGGGCCTCCGAGAGCGGGTCCTCAATGTAGCGCTGCAGTGCGCGGCGCAGCGGACGGGCGCCATAACTGCGGTCGCCGCAGGTCTTCTCGAGGATGTACTTGGAGGCATCCGCCGTCAGCCGGATCTTCACCTGCTTGGACACCAGGTTCTGATTCACCGAACCCACCATCAGGTCGATGATCTGCACCAGGTCGTCATCCGTCAGCGAGCTGAACAGGATGATCTCGTCCAGGCGGTTCAGAAACTCGGGGTTGAAAGCTTTCTTCACCTCGCTGCGGACCATGTCCTCGATTTTGGTGGAAGTGCCCTCGCCCACCGGAGCCGAGAAGCCCAGGTTGCCGCGCTTCTCGAGGAAGCGCGCCCCCAGGTTGGAGGTCATGATGATGATGCTGTTCTTGAAATCCACCTGGTTACCCAGGCCGTCGGTCAATTGGCCGTCCTCGAAGACCTGCAACAGAATGTTGTAGATATCCGGATGGGCCTTCTCGATTTCATCGAGCAGAATGATGCTGTACGGGTTGCGCTTGACACGCTCGGTAAGCTGGCCGCCCTCTTCATAGCCCACGTATCCGGGAGGCGAGCCGATCAGCTTCGAAACCGAGTGCTTTTCCATGTACTCGGACATGTCGAACCGCACCAGGCTCTTTTCGCTGCCGAACAGGAAGGCCGCCAGGGCGCGCGCCACTTCCGTCTTTCCCACGCCCGTGGGTCCCAGGAACAGGAACGATCCCGCGGGGCGGGCGCTCGACTTGAGCCCCGCGCGCGAGCGCCGGATGGCTCGGGCCAGCGCCGAAATGGCCTTTTCCTGGCTGATGATGCGCTTGTGCAGCTCATCCTCGATGCGCAGCAGCTTGGCAATCTCTTCTTCCTTGATCGACGTCATGGGCACGCCGGTCCAGCGAGCCACCACGTCCTCGATGTCGTCCTTGGTGACGCATCCGGTGGAGGAATCGTCGAGGTTGTACTTCTCGCGGAGCTGGCGCATGTTCTCGCGCTCTTTGCGCTCCTCGTCGGAGTAGAAGCGCGCCTTCTCGAACTCATGGTTCGCGATGGCGTTCTCCATGCGGTGCACGATGAACTTGATGCGCTTCTGAATGTCGGTCAGGTCGGCCGGCAGGGTGGTCTGCCGCAACTTCACGCGCGCGCCGGCTTCATCGATCAGGTCGATCGCCTTGTCCGGAAGGTAGCGGTCCGGGATGTAGCGGCTGGAGGTGAAGACGGCCGTCTCGATGGCTTCATCGGTATAGGCCACCGCGTGGAATTTCTCGTAGCGGTCCTTGATGCCGAACAGGATCTTGATGGCGTCGCTCTCGTTGGGCGGCGGAACCTTGACCGCCTGGAAGCGGCGCTCGAGCGAGCGGTCCTTCTCGATGGATTTGCGGAACTCGGCCGGCGTGGTGGCGCCGATGCACTGGATTTCCCCGCGCGAGAGCGCCGGCTTGAGGATGTTGGCGGCATCCAGCGATCCCTCGGCCGAACCGGCCCCCACCAGCGTGTGCAGCTCGTCGATGAAGATGATGGCGTTCTGATTCTCCATCAGCTCCTTCATGATGGTCTTGAGCCGCTCTTCGAACTGCCCGCGGTACTTGGTGCCGGCCACGATGAGCGACAGGTCCAGCGCCAGGATGCGCTTGTCCGCCAGGAACGAGGGCACGTCGCCCTCGGCGATGCGCTGCGCCAGCCCTTCCACGATGGCCGTCTTGCCCACGCCCGGCTCGCCGATCAGCACCGGATTGTTCTTGGTGCGGCGGCACAGGATCTGCACCACGCGCTCCAGCTCGTAATCCCGTCCGATGAGCGGATCGAGAGAGTTATCCATGGCCGATTGCGTCAGATCGCGGCTGAATTCGGCCAGCAGCGAGCTTTCCTTGGGCCGCGCCGAAGCCACCTTCTCGCTCTGCGAACGCTGCAGCTCTTCCCGAATCGTGGTGAGCCGCAGACCGCGCTCGTGCAGAATTTCGGCGGCAAAGCACTTTTCCTCGCGCAATAAGCCCAGCAGCAAGTGCTCGGTGCCGATGTGCTTATGATTCAGCCGCTCGGCCTCTTCGGCGCCGTAGGCCAGCACGCGCTTGCATTCATGGCTGAGCGGCAGGTCCACGGAAGTGGACACTTTTTCACGAATCGTGGTATGCCCCTCAATCTGTTTGCGGATCGATTCCACGGCGGCGTGCGAGCGCAGGAAGCGGTTCGCCAACGCCTTATCTTCCCGCAGGAGGCCCAGGAGCAAATGCTCGGTTTCAATGTAGGGACTACCGAATTGGCTGGCCTCATAGCGCGCGAAAAAGATGACCCTGCGCGCTTTTTCCGTATATCGCTCGAACATATAGAATTACGACCCCCTAAGACTAAAGATACTCCGGCTGCGTTCCGGGATGCATACCCGTACGTGCGAGTGGTACCAGACCGCCTTTTTCCAGGTTCAGAGTACGGTGGCAGCGCTGCGCGAAAGCCAGATTGTGCGTGACCAGAACCGAGGTGAGCCGATGCGATTCGTGAAGGCTCGCGAGCAGTTGGAAGATCATCTCCCCGGTCCGGAAATCGAGATTTCCAGTCGGCTCGTCGG
>CAYRWE010000332.1:0-5115 GCA_964427655.1 uncultured Solibacteraceae bacterium
GCCAGTTCCTGGACCAGATGGAGCGGCCCGACGTGGATTCCATCGACGGCCTCAGTCCGGCCATTTCCATCGAGCAGAAAACCACCAGCCGCAGCCCGCGCTCCACGGTCGGCACCATCACCGAAATCTACGATTACCTGCGCCTGCTGTACTCTTCCATCGGCGTGCCGCACTGCCCGGTATGCGGAAACGAAATCTCGCGCCAGACCACCGAGCAGATCCTGCAGCACGTGCTGGCGCTCAAGCCGGAAGACCGCATCATGGTGCTGGCGCCGGTGGTGCGCGGGCGCAAGGGCGAGTATAAGAAAGATCTCGAGAAGCTGGCGCGCCAGGGCTTCGTGCGGGCCCGCGTCGATGGCATCCTGCGCTCGCTCGATGACGACATCCCGCTCGACAAGCGCCGCAATCATACCATCGAAGTGGTAGTGGACCGGCTGCTGGTGCGGCCGGGGATCGAGAAACGCCTGGAAGCTTCCATCGAGACGGCCACCAAGCTGGCCAACGGGCTGGTGCTGGTGGCGGTGGTAAACGGCGAAGAGCGCCTGTACTCGCGCAAGCTGGCCTGCATGGAATGCGGCACCAGCATCCCGCAGCTCGAGCCGCGCTCGTTTTCCTTCAACAGCCCGTACGGCGCCTGCGAAGAGTGCAACGGCCTGGGAAACACATGGAGCTTCGATCCGGTCAAGGTGATCGTGGATTCCTCGAAGCCGCTCTTCGATGGCGCCCTCGGAACGGTGGCAAACTCCTGGGAAGTGCAGCACGCCGTCGAGGAGTTCGCCCGCAAGGCGCGCATCGATCTGAAGACGCCCTTCGAGGAACTGCCCGCCAAGACGCAGGAGCAGTTGCTGGCCGGCTCCGGCGGATTTCCGGGCATTCTGGGAGCGCTGCAGGATCTGTACCAGGATTCCGGCGAAACCTACCGCGAGTGGCTCACCGAGTACATGGCTCCGGTCCAGTGTGCCGCCTGCCATGGAAAACGGCTGCGCCCGGCCAGCCTGGCGGTGCGCGTGAAGAACTTCTCGATCGCCGAGTTCACCGCCCTGCCCATCTCGCGCGCGCTGATGACCGTGCGCAACTGGGAGTTCGGCGAGCGCGAAATGCAGATCGCTGGGCGCGTGCTCGACGAGATCCGCCGGCGGCTGGAATTTCTCTCCGCCGTGGGCCTGGATTACATCGGCCTGGACCGTTCCGCCGCCACGCTCTCGGGCGGCGAATCGCAGCGCATCCGCCTGGCCACGCAGATCGGCTCGAAGCTGCGCGGGGTGCTGTATGTGCTCGACGAGCCTTCGATCGGCCTGCATCCGCGCGACAACGGGCGTCTGCTCGAGACCCTGGCGCATCTGCGCGACATGGGCAACACCGTGCTCGTGGTGGAGCACGATGCCGAAACCATCGAGCGCGCGGATTACGTGATCGACCTGGGACCCGGCGCCGGGCGTCTGGGCGGCGAGCTGGTCTCGTCCGGCGAGCCGGCCGATATCGCGCGCGATCCCGCCTCGCTCACCGGCCAATACCTCTCCGGCGCGCGGGAAATTCCGGTCCCCGCCGAGCGGCGCGAGCCCAACGGAAAAAAGCTGGTGATCCGCGGAGCCAGCGAGCACAACCTGAAGAACCTCGACGTGGAGATTCCGCTGGGCCTGCTCACCGTGGTGACGGGCGTTTCAGGCAGCGGCAAGTCCACGCTGGTGAACGAGATCCTGTATCGCTCGCTGGCCCGCGAGATCTACGGATCGCACGAGGAGCCGGGCGCGCACGTTTCCATCGAGGGCATCGAGCTGCTCGACAAGGTCATTCGCATCGACCAGGCGCCTATCGGCCGCACACCGCGCTCCAACCCCGCCACGTATACGGGCCTGTTCACGCCCATACGCGATCTCTATGCCATGCTGCCGGAATCGCGCGAGCGCGGCTACAAGCCGGGACGCTTCAGCTTCAACGTGAAGGGCGGGCGCTGCGAGGCCTGCCAGGGCGACGGCCTCAAACGCATCGAGATGAACTTCCTGCCGGATGTTTACGTCACCTGCGATGTGTGCCGCGGCCGCCGCTACAACCGCGAGACCTTGCAGGTGAAGTTCAAAGGCTATTCCATAGCCGACATGCTGGGCGCTACCGTGGAAGAAGCCCTGCCGCTGATGGAAAACCTGCCGCAGATCCACGCCAAGCTGCAAACGCTCTTCGATGTGGGATTGGGCTACGTCCACCTGGGGCAATCCTCCACCACGCTCTCCGGGGGTGAGGCGCAGCGCATCAAGCTGGCGCGCGAGCTCAGCAAGCGCCAGACCGGGCGCACCTTCTATCTTCTCGACGAGCCCACCACGGGCCTGCATTTCGACGACGTGCGCAAGCTGCTGGACGTCCTGCAGCGGCTGGTATCGCTGGGCAACACGGTGGTGGTGATCGAGCACAATATGGATGTTGTCAAGACCGCCGACTGGATCATCGACCTGGGACCCGATGGCGGCGAATACGGCGGCCGCCTGGTGGCCTGCGGTACGCCCGAGCAGGTGATGCGCTCGAAGAAGAGCTATACCGCCGAGGCCCTGCGCAAAGTGCTCGGCAAAGGAGAAGCGGCATGAGCCGTTACACTCAGCACCCGCTCGATTTCACCGGCCTGCACACGGTGGATCTGAAGGCGCGTGGCGGCAAGGTCAAGACCGCCGATTTCGCCTCCGCATACCGCCCCGGCGCGGGCTTGTCCGGATGGCTGGATTCGCTGCCGCGCATTCTGGCCGGCAAGGATTTTCGGGCCGTGGTGGAGGCTATCGCGCAGGCTCGCGCGAAGCGCCGCGCCATCGTCTGGGGCTTGGGCGGCCATGTCGTCAAATGCGGCCTCGCGCCGGTGCTGATCGACCTGATGCGCCGCGGTTTTGCGACGGTCTTCGCCATGAACGGCGCGGCCTCCATCCACGATTTCGAGATCGCCCTGGCCGGCCACACCAGCGAGGACGTGGAAGCCGTGCTGCCCGATGGGCGTTTCGGAGCCGCCGAAGAGACCGGCCGCGAGATGAACCGCGCCATAGCGGAAGGCGATCGCGACGGGCTCGGCATGGGCGAAGCCCTGGGCAGATTGCTTGACAGCATGGGCAAGCTAAAGCATGCCCCACAACCGCTTGCTAACGCGCGCGGCTCCGAACAGAGCCGCGACCGTGAGGGAGCGGGTGCGCAATCATCCACGAAGCTCTGTTTAGCTTGCCCAGAGGAGACTTGTCCCAGCTTGCTGCTTCAGGCCTACCGCAACCGCACTCCCGTGACCGTGCACGTGGCCCTCGGCACGGACACGCCGCACACCCATCCGGCGGCCGATCCGGCGGCTATCGGAAGTGCTTCGCATCGCGATTTCCGCTTGCTGGCGTCCTGCGTCGCAGATCTGGACCAGGGTGGCGTCTACCTCAATGTGGGCTCCGCCGTGATCCTGCCCGAAGTTTTCCTGAAAGCCGTTTCGACGGTGCGCAACCTGGGCCATCCGCTGGCCGGTTTCACCACCGTCAATCTCGATTTTCTCCAGCACTACCGCCCGCGCGTCAACGTGGTGGAGCGCCCGCACGCGCGCTCCGGCGGCGCCGGCTACGCCCTCACCGGCCACCATGAGCTGATGCTCCCGCTGCTGGCGGCGGCGCTCATCGAGAAGGACGCATGATGGCCGACGACCAGCCGCCGTTTACCTGGCCGGATTCGTCATCCGAGCCGCGCCGCGGCGCGCCCTTCTGGGGCTACCACGATCTGTTTCTGTTCGTGGGCCTGGCGATCGCCGGCATCCTGGCCAGCAGCCTGTTAGCCCGCGTAGTGGTGGCCGTGCTGCATCTCAGGCGCCCGGTGGGAGCGCTCGAGCCGCTGATCGCGCAACTGCTGCTCGATCTGTTCGTCTTCCTGGCGCTCGGGGCCATCTTCCGCCTCCAATACGACGAGCCTTTCTGGCGCTCGCTGGGGTGGGCGCCCCTACGCATTTCGCCCGTGCGGATCGTCGTGCTCGGTTTTGCCACGGCCCTCGGCGTGGCGTTCGCGGCCGTGGCGATTCATCTTCCGGCCGGCGAAAATCCCATGACCCGGCTGCTCGAGGACCGCACTTCGGTGCTCCTGATGGCCGGCTTCGGCGTGACCCTGGGGCCGCTCTTCGAGGAGCTGGTCTTCCGCGGATTCCTGCAGCCCCTGGTGGTGCGCAGCCTGGGCGCCGTGCCGGGCATCCTGGTGGCGGCCGTGCCGTTCGGCGTGCTGCATTTCTGGGAATATGGAAAATCCTGGCGCCACGCCTTGCTGATCTCGGCGGCCGGCGCGGCGTTCGGCTGGATGCGCCAGGCCACCGGTTCCACGCGCGCCTCCACGCTCATGCACGCTTCTTACAACGCCCTGAACTTTATCGCCTTATTCGCGCAAAAGGAGAACCTGCCTCAAACATGGTAGAGACCATTCAATGGGTGGATGACGCGGTGGTCATGATCGACCAGACGCGCCTGCCGCGAGAAGAGAAATACGTAACCTGCCGGACCTGCGAGGAGGTTGCGGCAGCCATCCGCGGTATGGTCATCCGCGGGGCGCCGGCCATCGGGGTGGCTGCGGCCATGGGCGTGGCGCTGGGCATGCTCCATGCGCCCGAAAACGGTCTGGACGGCCATTTCGAGACCATCTGCGCCATGCTCGCCGCCACGCGTCCCACGGCCGTGAACCTGTTCTGGGCGCTCGAGCGCATGAAGCGCCTTTACGTCTCGCTGCGCGGCCGGCCCATCGGCGAGATTCGCCGCCGCCTGGTCGAAGAGGCCCTGCGGGTCCGCGAGGAAGATATCGCCATCTGCCGCGCCATCGGCCGCCACGGCGAGCCTCTGGTGCCCGATGGCAAGACCCTGCTGACGCACTGCAACGCCGGCGCGCTGGCTACCGCCGGATACGGCACCGCACTGGGAGTGGTTCGCGCGGCCGTGGAAAGCGGCAAGCGCGTGGATGTTTTCGCCGATGAAACCCGTCCCTTCCTGCAAGGCGCGCGACTCACGGTTTGGGAGTTGCAGCGCGACGGCATCCCCGCGACCCTCATCACCGACAACATGGCGGGCCATTTCCTGAAATCCGGACGCATCGGCTGCGTGGTGGTGGGCGCCGACCGCATCGCCGCCAATGGCGACGTGG
>CAYRWE010000333.1:0-5086 GCA_964427655.1 uncultured Solibacteraceae bacterium
TTGCGCTTCACCACGGCCTGCGAGAGCGCCGCCATGAGCCATATGGAAGCCACCAGGGCGACCAAGCCGATCACAGCAGAGACCGCCAAAAGCGTCAGTCCGCGGGCCAGAAACAGGTAATGCGAGGTCAACAGCCAGCTCCCCACCAGGCCGGCCAGCGCGGGAATGATCACGGCGATGATCGCGTTGGTGTTGCCGTTGGCGTCCGCGGCCGCCCGACGATAGACAGCCTTGTCCAGAAAGGCCCCCCGGATCATCATTTCCAGCAAACCCATCGGAGCGCCGGCGTGGCTCAATCCGAGAGACCCTACAACACGGTCTCCATAGCCGCTGACGGTCGCCTCGAAACTCGAGGTCCCCGATGACGAAGCTGCCGCTGCTGCCGCGGCCGGTTGGGCGGAGCCATCGAGAGGCGCGCCACAGGTTTTGCACTTTTGCTCGGTGGGATCGATGGCCGACCCACAGGTAGAACAGAAATTGGCCATACTCTCTCCTCTACGGAACAGTTCGAAACCGGGTCCTTTGTTTGCGGTCGTACTATTCTACGCCCAAACTGCCTTTTCAACATCGAATTTCGAGGGGAGTTTCCGCCGCTGGGCGGCGGCGAAGTGCCGTTGGTCAGGTCCGCTGAAGTCGCAGACCGGCCTTGAGCATGCCGCGGCGGGCTTCGGGAGTGGCCATGATATCCTCCCAGACCGACCCGGTTCGCAAGTTCTCAGCCATCAGCACCATGATGCCCAGGTCGATCCCGATCACCTGCCGGCTGAACCACTTCTCATCGGGCTGGAAGGCGTCCACGAAACCCCACTGGCACCACACATCCTTGCGGTAGCGCTCCAGCATGGTTTCCAGGACGGCGGCGCACATGCGCGGCAGAAACGCGATGGAACCGCCCGCCGCGCAGGGCACCAGACTGCCGCTGGGTGGGTCGGCGGGGGCGCCCCACACGCGGTACCCGGTGGGAGAATCCGAAGCCGTCACGCCCCACATATTGGGGCCATACCATGGATATTTGGCGGCCAGCTCGATGCAGTACTGGCGGTGCGCCTGGGTGGCGCGCTGCGAGTTGTTGAAATAGTTGGCATAGCGATCCACGCGATGGCGGAAGTCGAACCACGCGTGCGAATACTGGTGCACGAACAGCGGCGCGGTGGCGTCGATGAAGAAGATCCCCTCGAACTCCCGCATGGGCCGCTTCCAGGCGTACCAGCACTCCGGCGGGATGGGGTGGTTATCCGAAGACAAAGCCAGCAGGTACATGGCCAGCAGCTCCGAATAAGCGTCCCAGTGGTAGGGGAGGAAACCGCATTCGGGCGCCCATCCGTGGGCCAGCGTGTAGCTGCTGTTCAGCATCCAGGCCCAGTCGGCGCGGCTCAACAGGGCCTGCGCCAGGGTCAGAATGTCCGGATCGTCCCAATAGGCCCGGCAGTGCAGCGCGCCGCACAGCAGCCAGGCAGTATCGACCGAAGAAACCTCGCATTTCCAGGCGCGTTTACCGGTGGCGGAGTCCAGAAAGTGATAAAAGAAGCCGTGCGTCTGCTCCGCCCGGTTGACTAGAAACTCCAGCGTGCGGCGCACCCGCGTGCGGATCAGGTTGCGGTCGAGATACCCGGAGCGGTCCGCGATGGTTAGCGCGCTCAGCCCAAACCCGGTGGCGGCGATGCTCGCGACGCCCGGCTTGTAGGGGTAATTGATGGCCGCACGATCCAGCACCAGGCCGGTCGAGGGGTCCGCCATCTCATAGAAATAAAGGCAGCCACTGCGCACGATGTCGGTCAACAACTGGTCGCTCACGGCACCGGGATCCGCGCGGGGAAGACGATTGGCGGCCTTAAGGCGCTGAGCACCGGCCAACGCCCACCCTCCACATCCGAAAAGCTGAAGGAGGCGCCTGCGGGTGATTTCTGAGGAACACAAGCTACCTCTATTTTAAGACAATTCCGCTGTCTATGCCGATAATATCAAGGCGCCGGATCGATGGTGGCTTCGATCAGTTCGAGCCGCCGCTTGGGCGTTTCACCATTCAGTTCTTCTTTCTGAAAGGCGTCCAGGATATCGAGGCCCTCCACTACGCGGCCAAACGCCGAATATTGGCCGTCCAGATTGGGGGCCGGTCCCAGCATCAGGAAGAAGGACGTGGTGGCCGAATCGGGATCCTCCCCGTGGGCCATCGAGACTATGCCGCGCTCGTGCTGGACGTCCTTGCGGAACTCGCCCTTGAGCGGGCGCACCCAGCGGTCCGCGGGATGCACCGGATTGGGCAGGCGCGTCTCGCCCATCCCACCTTGCACCACGAAATCCTTGGCCACGCGGTGGAAGGACGTGCCGTTGTACCAGCCGGTCGAGACCAGCTTGAGGAAATTGCGCACGTGGTTGGGCGCCCAATCCGGCTCCATCTTGATCTTGATGACACCCAGCGTAGTTTTCAGCGTGACGCTCCGGCGCAGCTCTTCGGGCGTGGCGTCGAGGAACGGCTCGGGCTTCTTTTTTTCGAGCGTCACCTTGAGGATGCGCACGGGAGTTTGGGCAACCCCGGTCGAATCCAGCGGGCGCTTCGAAATGGCCTCCACTACGTCGATGCCTTCAGTCACCCGGCCGAAAGTGGAGTACTGGCCGTCCAGAGCCGGCTGCGCGCCCAGGCATACGAAGAACTGAACGCCGTCGCTATTCGGTTTATCGGGGATACGGATGGTCGAGACCACCCCGCGCGCGTGCTTGAGATCGCTAATCTCGCTGGGCAGCAGATTCAACCCGCCCGTGCCCCAGGCGGCGCGGGGAGTTTTGGGATCCTTGAGCAAAGGGTCGCCGCCCTGGATGATGCCGTTGGGCACCATGCGGAAGAAGGCGCTGCCATCGTAGTAGCCCTGGCGCGCCAGCTTGATGAAGCTATCGACGTGCTTGGGCGCTTTATCGGGCGCGAACTCGAAGCGGAACGTGCCGAGCTCGGTCTCGACCACGGCCTCGAGATCGGCGGGAGAAGGAGCGGCGGGCGCCTGCCCCCAAGCGGCCACCGAGGTCAGCAGCGCCGCCAGCACGAGGAGGGCGGACTTCCGTCCGCCCCTGGGCAAGCTAAAGCATGCCCCACCAGGTGTAGGTGGGGCATGCTTTAGCTTGCCCGGTTTGGGACCGCAGGTCCCAATTCGCCACTCACAGCTCATCTCTTTACGTCTGCCTCGATGGCCTCCAGTTCTTTGCCCGCCTCGGCCCAGTGTCCCTGCGCGGCCAGTTGCCGGTAGCGATCCAGATGCTCGCGGATGCGCTGGATACGCGGATCGCCTCCGGGTGGTGGCGCGGCAGTGGGCGCGGGCGCCCCGGGTGCCGCGACCCCAGCAGTAGACGTATCGGTGGTTTGATGGATGGATTGGGAACCGTTCGAAAGGTCGGCTAAGGCCTGCTCGTAAGTGTCGGTGTAGATCAGGCGGTTGCCCACCGCCAGCACTACCTTCTTCAATTGCGGCATACTGGCCTCATTGGCCTGGATGTAGATCGGGTCCACGTAGAGGAACGTATCGCCCACCGGCAGCACCAGGGTCTGGCCGCGCAGCACGTGCGACCCCTGCTGGTTCCACAACGTGAGATCCTTCGAGATCGTCTGGTCCTGGTTGATGCGCGCGGTGATCTGCATGGGACCGAAGATCAGCTCCTGCTTGGAAAGCTGGAGCACCACCATGTCGCCCAAATTGGGGCCGTCGCAGCGCGCCACCATCAGGCCGATGAGGTTGTCCTTATTGCGCGGCGTAAACGGGAGCAGCAGCAGGAACTCGGCCTTGTCCTGCCCCGGCAGGGTGGCCATCACGTAATCCGGGGTCACCGTATCGGTGCCTTCGGTCTGCCCCGCCGAGCGCCGCGCCAGGTCCCACAGATCCTCCTTGTTATAGAACGTCTGCGGATCCAGCATGTGGTAGGTGCGGTAGATTTCGGCCTGCACGCTGAAGAGCGTCTCGGGATAGCGGGCGTGCGCGCGCAGATCCGCCGGCATGGCGGATTGCGGCAGGAACAAATCCGGGAAGAGACGCTGGTAAGAGGCAATGATGGGGTCGTCCGGCGCGAAAACGTACATGTGAGTCTCGCCGTCGTACGCATCGACGGTGGCCTTGACCGCGTTGCGGATGTAGTTCAGGCGGCCGATGTTGGCCACGTCCACGGCTCTCGAGTAGGGGTGCGCTTCCGAGGTGGTGTAGCCATCGATAATCCAGACCAGGCGCCCGGCATCGGTAATCACCAGGTAGGGGTCGGAATCCCATTGCAGGAAGCCGGCCAATTGCTCCACGCGATCGGTCACGCGGCGATGGATCATCATGCGGCTGTTGGGCGTCAGATAGCTGGTCAGCAGGATATTGGGCTCACCCTCGGAAATGGCGGCGGCCAGGCGCATCGGGAAGGAGGAGACCGGAAAGCCGCCCTTGCCTTCGTAGCGCGAGCGCGCATCCTGTTCGCCGGAGGGATAGTTGAACTCCTCCTGGGCGGTATTGACGAAGACCGGCTCGTGGGCCACTTCCGCGTAATACAGCTCGGGGCGCTTGAGCTTCAAGCTGCTGGTCTTGACCTCGGGAGGAGCGTTATCGACCAACAGCACCGGCAGGCCATCCGGCGTAATGTTGCTGACCTCGGCCAGGACCAAGCCGTAGCCGTGGGTATATTGGAACGCCGGATTGATCCAGTTGGCGCGCGCGGCCGGCAGCTTGGAAAGGTCCAGTTCGCGGGGCGAGAGCAGCACCTGGCGATACTGGCCGTCGATGGTGTAGCGGTCCACGTCGGCAGAAGGAAACTCGTAATACGGGCGCAGGGCCTGGATCTGCGTGATGGTATCGCGGAAGGCGCGCATGTCCCAGAGCCTGACATTGTCGAGCGTGGGCTTGTACTTGGCGGTATCGAGGGCGGCATCCGGGCGGGTCTTGAAATCCACCTCCCGCACACTCTGCTCGAGGCCGTACGCGCTGCGCGTGGCATGGATATGGGTCTGGATGTAAGGCCGCTCGAGGGAGATTTCGTTGGGCCGCACATAGAGCGCCGCGACGGCCCGCGGCACCACGAAGGAGACCACCAGCGCCAGGGCCATCGAGGCGGCCAGCAGCCAGCGCCCCAT
>CAYRWE010000334.1:0-5080 GCA_964427655.1 uncultured Solibacteraceae bacterium
GCCATCCGCCAGAAAAACACCACCCGCAACCCGCGTTCGACCGTCGCCACTTCCACCGAGTGCTACGATTTTCTACGCCTGCTGTGGGCCCGCGTGGGCCAGACCTTCTGCCCGCAATGCGGAACGCGCGTGCGCCGCGACACTGTCGATGAAGTGGCCGCGCGGGTGCTCGCCGAGCCGGATGGGTCGCGCTGGTACGTCCTGTTTCCGTGCGGCGAGCACGCCTCCACCCAGGCTCTTCGCGACCACCTCTTCGAGCTGCGCAAGAAGGGCTTCGGCCGGCTCTTCCAGGCGGGACGCATCTTCGAATTTTCCACACCTGAATCGCTCCTCGATATCGATTTCTCGAAGCCCGTGATGGTGCTGGTGGACCGCATCGCCATCGCGCCCGGCTTGCACCAGCGCCTCATCGACAGCATCGAGATCTGCTATCGCGAGGCCGGCGAAGTAATTTTCGAGAGCGCCGCCGGTGGCCCGACGCTGCGCTTCAACGAGAAGTTCCAGTGCAAGACTTGCGGCCTGGAGTTCGCTCAGCCGGAGCCGGTGCTGTTCAGTTTCAACTCGCCGGCGGGCGCCTGCCCGCGCTGCCAAGGCTTCGGCAACACCATCGATTTCGATATGGACCGCGTGATCCCGGACCGCTCGCTCTCGCTCGATGCGGGCGCCGTGGAGCCGTGGACCAAGCCCAAATTCCGCTCCTGGCTGGGCAACTTCCGCAAATCCGCCAAGGGCCGCGTGCGCTTCACCGTCCCCTTCTGCGATCTCACCGCCGCCGAGCAGGAAGCCGTCTTCGAATTCATCCGCCGCTTCTTCGACCATCTCGAAACCAAGAAATACAAGCTGCACGTGCGCGTCTTCCTGAGCCGCTATCGCGGTTACGCGCTGTGCCCGGAGTGCCGCGGCGCACGCCTGCGCAAGGAAGCCCTCTACGTGCGCGTGGGCGGCCGGAACGTGGCCGAAATCCTGCGGATGAACATCGCCGAGGCCCGCCAGTTTTTCGACAGCCTGGAGCTGAGCGCCGAAGAAACCGCCATCGCCGACAAGATCCTGGTGGAGATCCGGCAGCGCTTGAAATTCCTCAACGACGTGGGGCTGGAATATCTGACGCTCGACCGGCTTTCGGCCACGCTCTCCGGCGGCGAGGCGCAGCGCATCCAGCTCGCCACCTCCCTGGGGTCGCGGCTGGTGGGCGCCTGTTACGTGCTCGACGAACCTTCCATCGGGCTGCACAGCCGCGACACCGGCCGGCTGATCCGCATTCTCGCGGAGCTGCGCGACCTGGGCAATACCATCGTTGTGGTGGAGCACGATCCCGAGGTGATGCGCGCGGCCGACCGCATCGTGGATCTCGGCCCGGGCGCCGGCGAGCTGGGCGGCGCCATCGTCTATGAAGGCACGCTCGCCAATCTGATGGCGGACGGCAACAGCTCGCTCACGGCGCGCTACCTCCGCGGCGAGCTGAAGGTGGCCGCTCCGCGCGAGCGCCGCCGCGTGGATCCCAAACGCCGGCTGCGCTTCCTGGGCGCCCGCGAGCACAATCTCAAGAACCTCGACGTGGAGATTCCCCTGGGCATGATGGTGGCCATCACGGGCGTCTCCGGCTCCGGCAAATCCACCCTGGTATATGACGTGATCTTCCGATCGCTCGAGGCCCTGCACAAGGCCCGCGAACTGGAACGCGGCGCCGGGCGCGAAGCCGAAATCGCCAGTGCCGCCGAAGCGCTCGAAGAGGCCGCCCCACGGCTCTCCTGCCGCCGCGTCGAGGGCGCCGAGCGGATCCGCACCACCGTGATGATCGATCAATCGCCCATCGGCCGCACGCCGCGCTCCAACCCCATCACCTACATCAAAGCGTTCGACATCATTCGCGGCCTGTTCGCTTCCACACGCGAAGCCGAGCGCCGCGGTTATGGCCCCGGCCACTTCTCGTTCAACGTCCCCGGCGGCCGCTGCGAAGTCTGCCAGGGTGACGGCACCGTAACCGTGGAGATGCAGTTCCTGGCCGACGTGGAGCTGGTCTGCGAAGAGTGCAAGGGCACGCGCTTCAAGAGCGGCATCCTCGAAATACGCTACAACGGGCTGAACATCCACGAGGTCTTGCAGCTCACCGTGCGCGAGGCCATGGCGTTCTTCAGCGCTACCCCGCGCCTGGTGCACAAGCTGAAGGTGCTGGACGACGTGGGGCTGGGTTATCTGCGGTTAGGCCAATCCGCCACCACGCTCTCCGGCGGCGAGGCCCAGCGCGTCAAGCTGGCGGCGCACCTGGCGCTCGAAAGCTGCGAGGGCGCGCTGTTCATCTTCGACGAGCCCACCACCGGGCTTCACTTCGACGATATCGCCAAGCTGCTGGCCGCCTTCCAGCGGCTCATCGAGAACGGCGGCAGCCTGATCGTGATCGAGCACAACCTGGACGTGATCAAGGCGGCCGACTGGGTCATCGACCTGGGTCCCGAGGGCGGCGGGGCGGGCGGCGACATCGTGGCCGCCGGAACGCCCGAAGCGGTGGCGCGCGTCCCGCAATCGTACACCGGGCGATACCTGCGCGCCCTGCTCGAAGCGTAGAATCGTATTGCCATGGAAATGCGACCGATGCTCCTCGCGGCGCTGCTGCCGGCGCTGCTCCCCGCCCTGGCGGCCGGCGCCCCCGCGCTCGAAATCGTGCGGCCGATCCTCAGCCAGATGGAAGGCGGCGCACCGGACCCCGAGGGTTTCGAATATGTCTCCGGGCAGACGATCTTCTTCACCTGCCGCGTCGGCAACTTCGCCAAGACCGCCTCGGATTCCAAGGTTCACCTGGCGTATTCGGTGCAGGCGTTCGACGCCAAGGGGATTCCGCTAACCGAGATCTATAAGAACGAACTGAGCGACGAAGTGACTCCGCAGGATAAGGAATGGCTGCCCAAGATCTCGACCGAGATACTGGTCCCCCCGCTGATTGCCTCGGGCACTTACAAGATCGTCGTGAAAGTTGAAGATATGGTGGCCAAGACCTCCGCCAGCCTGGACGTGCCGTTCCGGATACGCGCGCGAGACGTGGCTCCCAGCGACACGCTGGTAGTGCGGAACTTCCGCTTCTACCGAGACGAAGAGGGCACGCAGGCGCTCGAGACGCCGGCCTACCGCTCGGGCGATGGCCTGTGGGCGCGCTTCGACATCATCGGATTCCACTACGGGCCCAATAACCGCATCGACGTGAGCTACACGACCTCCATCCTGGGCGCCGGCGGCAAAGTGCTCTGGTCGCAGCCCGAGCCGGCCCTGGAACAGAGCGAATCGTTCTATCCCAAGCGCTATGTGGCGGCCACCATGGGGCTGAGCCTGCAAGGCACCAAGCGCGGCGAATACACGCTTGAAATCCAGGTCAAGGACGCCATCGGCAACCAGACCTGCGAAGCGCGCCAGGTGTTCACGGTGGAGTGACGGGCGCCTATTTCGCCTCCAGCATCTTGCGCAGGAACATGAACTGGCCCAGGTGATAGGACGTATGATCGGCCACCACCAGGGCCTCGCGCAACAGCGTCTGCCCCTGGCCGTGAGGGATCTTCGCCAGCAGATCGCGATTGGTATCGGCCATCAGTTCGCGCATCTCCTTCAAGTCTTCTTGAAACTGCTGAACGCTCTTCTCCCAGGCTTCATCATCGGGCGGCGCGGCGGAGGCCGGCCAGTAGTCGTCGGGGAATTTCTTTTCGCGATACTCGGAATTGCGGCTGAAATCGAGAATGTCCGCCTGCGCCAGGCGCATATGTTCGAGCAATTCCCATGCGGAATGCGGCGCGCCGGCGGGCTTCGACCCGCGCAGGGCCGCGGGAAAACCGGATACGGCGTCGTCGAAGGCGATATGCGCGCCTTTCATGCGCAGCAGACCGTCGAGGTGTTTGCGTAGCGGTACGGTTTCTTGCTTGGGCATACTTGAGTTTCGCATGGTGGGGCAAGCTTTAGCTTGCCCGTGGAGCACTTGACCAAGCCCATTCCCCGGGAGCGGAAACCAGCCCCGCCGCCACCGGATTCCTCTCAATATACGCCGCGACCCTGTGAAGCTCTTTCTCACTTCGAACCCAGTGATCGTAGGATTCATCCTGCCAGAATGGCTCGCCCGGCCGCCCCAGCAGCAGGTTCGCCTCGCGCGCTGTCACCCCCTTGATCCAATGTGTGATTTGAGGCGGCGGCACGCACGGGCGCATCAGCAGGTGGACATGGTTGGCATGACGGTCCAAGCCCGGCATTCGTAGAGCTGTTTTCCCTGCGCACCGTGGACGATCGCTTCCGCGACCCGCTGAGCGATCCGCGAATCGCTCAGCCATCGCGGCCCGTGCCCCCGAGCTAATGCGAGATCCTGCGCCGCGAAGGCGTGGCCGGGGGTTGGGTAGGCAACATCGGGAAGAGCGAGAGGCACTGAGCCATAGAGCCGCCACGTCACGAAGAGGTATGCGCCGTCCGGCTGAAAATGCGGCAGCCTTCTGCGGTAATCGGGCATTCGTCTGCTTGATATAGTCCGTTGCGCGGGCGCTGATTCTCAGCTTTGCGGAATTACGGGCAAGCTAAAGCATGCCCCACCACGCTACCCTACAAACATGGCTGACATCCTGGAAATCGGCGCCCGCCCGCTCTCCGTCGAAGACGTGGAACGCGTGGCGCGCCAGGGCTCGGGCGTGCGCATCGGGGAGGCGGCGCGGATGCGCATCGCCCGGGGCCGCCAGCGGCTCGATGAAATGCTGGCGCGCGGCGAGCGCATCTATGGCGTCAATACCGGCGTGGGCGGCAACGTGGGCATCTCGCTCGCGCCTGAGGAAATGGAGCTGCTCCAGAACAACCTGGTGCGCTATCTTTCCTGCGCCACCGGGCAGCCGCTGCCGAACGACGTGGTGCGCGCGGCCATCCTGCTGCGCGCCGCCACTTTCGCCACGGGCGCCTCGGCCGTGCGGCCCGAACTGGTAGAACGCCTCGCGGCGCTGCTCAATGCGGGCGTCACGCCGGTGGTTCCGCGCTACGGCTCGGTGGGAGCCAGCGGCGACCTCATGCCCTCGGCCTACATCGCGCGCGTGCTGATCGGGCTGGGCGAAGCCGAGTTTCAGGGCCGGCG
>CAYRWE010000335.1:0-5024 GCA_964427655.1 uncultured Solibacteraceae bacterium
ATGCCGGCCACGGCGGTCACGACCAAGGCACAGAGGGCCCCCACGGCCTGCTCGAAAAGGATCTGGTGCTGGATGTCGCCCTGCGCCTGGGCAAGCTGATCGAAAGCCGCATGGGCGCCGAAGTGATCTATACGCGCTCCGACGACACCTTCGTTCCCCTGGAGGGCCGCACCGCCCTGGCCAATGAGAAGAAGGCCGACCTGTTTCTTTCGATCCATGCCAACTCTTCCCCGCTGCACAACATCGCGGGCATCGAAACCTATTACCTGAATATCAAGGGTTCGAGCAAGGACGCTGTGGACGTGGCCGCGCGCGAAAACGCCAGCTCGCAGAAATCCATCTTTGAGCTGCAGGATCTGATCCAGAAGATCGCCAAGTACGACAAAGCCGAGGAATCCCGCGAATTCGCCGGGCGCATCCAAACCGCGCTCTTCGCGTTCTCGTCGCGCAGCGTTCCGGGAGCCCGCAACCGCGGCGTGCGCACCGCGCCCTTCGTGGTGCTGATCGGCGCCAACATGCCTTCGATCCTGGCCGAGATCGGCTTCCTGAGCAACCCTCGGGAAGAGGCGCTGCTGAAGAAGCCGGATTATCGCGAGAAGCTGGCTGAAGCGCTCTTCCGCGGCGTTTCGCGGTATGCCGACGGCCTCAGCCACTTCCAGGTGGCACGGGCGCAGCAGTAGCTACGGCCGCGAGAAGCTCACGTCGATCCTGCCCAGGCTTCCATAAATGAAGCGCAGTGGCGCGTCGAACGGCATATCGAGCACCTTGGCGTACGATCCCGTGGTGACGATCTCGCCCGCCTTGAGACCCCGGCCGCGTGCCGCCAGGTAGTTGGCCAGCCAATAGAGCGGCGCCAGCGGGTGCCCATCGGGATGCTGCCCCTCGCGCGCGATGAGCACATCTCCGGCGCGCTCGACGGTCACCGGGAAGGCCGCCGGGAGAGCTTCCAGCGCGATCCCAGGGATCGCCGGCCCGACGTACAGGGCCAGGTTCTGCAGCGAATCGGCCAGCATCTCCGGGAAGCTCCGGCTCTTCGGCTCGGCGTATCGCGTGGCCAACAGTTCCAGCGTCAGGCGGGCTTCCGCGACGGCCGCACGCACTTCGGCTTCGCTGTAGGGGGTCGCGCGCGGCGGCAAGTCGCGGCCCATCACGAAGGCGATCTCCGGCTCCACGCGAGCCACCGCGCCCGGCGCCGTGTAGGGGCACGGCGACGTCCGGAAGATGGCGCTCTTGTAGATCGGGCCGATGACGATGCGGTCCGGGCGCCCCACCGAGGCTTTCCATCCGCCCACCGTCTCCCCGAGCAGTTCCGTGATGCGCTCCTGCACCTGAACCGCGGTCTCCAGATCCATCGGCAGACACGCCGGCGGCAAGCCGGGGCCCGGCGTCGCGGCCCGGCGCGCCTTGGCCAGATGCAGCGCGGCAGTTTCCACTATGTCGTTCATCACCAATGAGAATAGCGCGCCGCGACCCTCCGCCGAAAACGCGCTATGATCGAAAAACCTGTGATCGCGACAAATCCCGGCCTCTCCCTGGTCTCCGGCAGACCCTATCGTTTTCTGATCCTGGCATTTGCCAGCCTGATGGCCTTCGGCAGCTATTTCGCCTACGATAGCGTGGGCGCCATCGAAACCACCCTCATCCAGGCCTTCCACACCGACCGCGCCGGCATCGGCAGCATGTACTCGGTCTACAGCTTCGCCGCGATCTTCGCCGTGCTGGGCGGCGGCTTCCTGATCGACCGGGCCGGCGTGCGGCGTGCCAGCATGATCTTCTCGGCTTTCGTGGTATTGGGCGCCGCCATCGTGGCCTGGGCGCCCACCCTGCCGGTGATGTACGCCGGCCGCATTCTGTTCGGCATGGGATCGGAATCCATGATCGTGGCGCAGAGCGCCATCATCGCCCGCTGGTTCACCGGCAAGGAGTTGGCCCTGGCTTTCGGCCTTTCGCTCACCGTCAGCCGGCTGGGCACGCTTTTCTCCTTCAACACCGAGGAGTTGCTGGCCACCCGCTATGGCTTCCGTGGCGCGCTGTGGATCGCCGCCGCGCTGTGTGTCGCCAGCCTCCTGGCCAACTGGATATACACCCTGATGGACCACCACGCCGAGCCGCTGCTCCAGCTCCCCAAGCCCGGCGCGGGCGACCAGATCCGCTGGGCGGATATCCGCAAATTCACTCCGGCCTATTGGTACGCGGTAGGCATCTGCGTGGCCTTCTATTCCGCCATTTTCCCGTTCACGGCACTCTCCACCGATTTCTTCCACGATAAGTGGGGCCTCCCGATGGCTTCCGGCGAAGGCCTGGGCTTTCTAGGCGGGGTCTTCTACAACCTCACCCACATGTTCTCGACGGCGCAGGGCACCACGTCGATCATCATCACAGCTTCGATGTTTTTGGCTCCTTTCGCCGGCAGTCTGGCCGACCGCATCGGCCGCCGAGCCACCCTGATGGTGATCGGCTCGCTGCTGATGGTTCCGGCGCACCTGATCATGGGGCTGGCGCATATCCCACCGGTTTTCCCAATGATCGCGCTGGGCGCGGCCTTCGTGCTGGTGCCGGCTTGTCTGTGGCCTTCGGTGCCCCTGATCGTGGAGGAATCGCGCGTGGGAACCGCCTTCGGCCTGATGACCGCGTGCCAGAACATCGGCCTGCTGGTCTTCCCGTATCTGAACGGCGCGCTGCGCGACCAGACGCACGGCTACACCGCCAGCCAGGTGATGTTCGCCGTTCTGGGAACCGCCGGCCTGGCCTGCGCATTTCTACTGTTGAGGGCGGACCGCCGCGAAGGTGGCCGTCTGGAGCGCGCGCGCTAGGGCGAGCAGAGCCTGATTCCACCTCCGCTTCCTCCGCGTGCGAATGGCGTTCGAGAGCCTGAGTCCGCAACCGGTCGCTGAACCTATTGTCTTAATGCTTCTCCGCGAAATCTCCGCGTCTCCGCGTCTCCTGTGAGTTGCATCTATCTCTCCCGCCCATGCCAGAATGAAGTTTCATGAACAAACGCTTCACATCGGCCATGGGCGCCTATGTCGTGCTGGCCTTGCTGGCGGCTTTCACGCTGGATGGCCTGCTGCGCAGCGCCGTGTGGATCCTCCTCGGCGGGTTTGCCGTGAAGACCTACATCGCCTATCGCGCCGGCTGGTAGCTTCCCGCCCCAACGTGAAACGCCCGCACGTCCCAATCTGAAACACGCCCCGATTCGAAACGGGGGCAGTGTCTATTCTTATTGAAAATAAGGCGTTTGCTGCCCCGCACTGATGGCCCCGCGGTTGCACTTTCAGGATTGCCGGAGCAATCAGTCCGGCTCACCCGAACCCAATCGATACGGAAAAGGACGGACCATGATGCAGATCGCAAGTGTGTCCATACGCCGGCGGCCAAAAATTTCGCGGCAGCTCCGCGACGAAATCATTCTCGAACATCTTCCGTTAGTTAAAGTCATCGCCGTTCGCGTACACGAGAGTCTGCCGGTGCACGTGGATCTGGACGACCTGGTGCACGCCGGCGTGATGGGGCTGTTCGACGCGGTGGAAAAGTTCGATGCGGCGAAGAACGTGGCCTTCCAGGCCTACGCCAAGCACCGCATTAAGGGGGCCATTCTGGACAGCCTGCGGCAGCTCGATTGGGCCTCGCGGGATCTGCGCAAGCGGCAGAAGCAGGTGGATGCCATCAAAGTCGATCTTGCGAGTAAGCTCGGACGCGCGCCCAGTGAAATCGAGCTGGCGGACGAGATGGGCGTGAGTCTGGAACGGTGGCGCCGGATGCAGGTGGAGTTGCGCACGGTGGGCGTGGTCTCGCCGCCCAATACCGGGGCGGAAGGCGATCGCATCCCGGAATACGCCGCGGGTCCGGCTCTCCAACCGGATCGCATGTGCCAGCACATCGAGATGCGGACGACCCTGGCGCGAGCCATCGGCACGCTTCCGGAGCGCTACCGGCGGGTGGTCTGGCTTTATTACAGTAACGAGTTGACCATGAAGGAGATCGGCGACGTTATGGGGGTCAATGAAAGCCGCATTTCGCAGATCCACAAGACTGCCCTGAAGAAGATAGCCGTAGCGCTGGAATCGGAGGGAATACGTTCGGCCGAAGCCTTCTGAAACCGGCTGCGCGGCGCTATTTCTGCTCGGGGCTATTGGCGGTAGCGGCTTCGGGGCCGTAGTTCTGGTGGATGACCATGCTCTGGTCGGAGAAGAACGTCCGGCTGCCGCTGCTGTTGAAGGCCACCGGGCTGCCGTTGATCTGGTAGCCGCCGGGAGTAGCGGTGAGGGTGAACTTGTACCCGCTCTTTTCGCCGCTGGCCAGGTCGTTTCCGATCAGATCCGCCGCGGAGGGGTTGGCGGAGCCGCTGGCGGGCGGTCCCAGCTCGGCCAGAGAAGTTGCGTAGCGGCCGTATTGCGAGTAGTACTGCACCTGGACCGTGTGGATGGTGCGGATGGCTTGCAGCGCGGCGGTCTCCTGGGCGTACATGCGCGCGCGCGTGAACTTGGGCACGGCGATGGTGATGATGATCAGGATGATCGCGATGACGATCAGCAGTTCGATCAGCGAAAACCCGCGGCGCCTGGTGAGGTTAAACATATTCCCTCCTATCTTAGGACGCATCGGCCGCCCGTAGCGTGCAGAAACGGCTGGGAGTTGACCAGTTCGTGGATGGCTGTGAGGCGCTTCCAGAAGGCGCTCAAAAGGTCCAGCCGGAGCGCGTTGGGTCCATCGGAAAGGGCCTTTTCAGGCTGGTCGTGGCACTCCACGAAGATCCCGTCTACCCCCGCCGCCACGGCGGCGCGGGCCAGAGTCTCGATGAACTCGGGCCGGCCTCCGGAAGCGTCGCCGGCACCGCCGGGAATCTGGACGCTATGGGTGGCATCGAAAACCACGGGCCAGCCGGCGTCCCGCATGGTTTTCAGGCCGCGCATATCCACCACCAGGTTGTTGTATCCGAACGAGGCGCCGCGCTCGGTGAGAATCACCTGCGAGTTGCCGGTGGAGGCCACCTTCTCGGCCGCGCGGTGGATATCGTGGGGCGC
>CAYRWE010000336.1:0-4999 GCA_964427655.1 uncultured Solibacteraceae bacterium
CTTCCACCGCGGCCGGCCAGTGCAGCACGTTGCGGCAGAACGAGAGCATCACGATGAGAAACGGGTAGAAAGAGAGCAGCACGCTGGCGGAGATGGCCAGCGCATACACGTGCGCCTCGGTTTCCATCAAATATCGCGCCGTCGGCCGCCACCGAGACCACCGCGGCGGGAGTTCCGCAGAAAAAATGGGATGCAAATCTCAGGTTAATACAGTTGGGGGGACGCCCCCGCGTCCCCGGCTACCCGCCCGAAGAACTGGCATACTGAATGCCCTCCTTGGGATCGATCGCCCCCAGGCTTTCGACAATCGTAAAATTACCGTGGCTTGCCTGGGCAATGTACATGTTCATTCGAACGTGATGCTGACCGGGCACCATTTCAGCCGGACCACCTGGCCCCTCAGCGATCTTGGCGTGGTCGAGCGCCTTGATGACATCTTCTTGCTGTAGCGAGCCTGCCTCTTTCACAGCAGCCTCCCAGAGCTTCAGACCTCGGTACAGGCCCGTACTCGCACTGCCGGCAGTCAACTTGGCCTGCCTGGATAGAGCCTGTCGTAGCGATTCAGCAGTTCCTAAGTGCAGACCAGGTGTCCACCTCGCTTCGTAAAACCAGAGTTGTAAAGCTGCTCAAGGAATGGCGCAAGCCCAGGAGGAACGGTCATATTAAATACCACATCTGCGCCATTGGAGATGATCTTGTCCACAGTCTTGCCATAGTCGGTGTGATCGAGGGGAAAGTACTCCTCTCCGACTATCTCGCCACCGCCGGCCGTGACAACCTGACGGACCTTCTGGTTCATCGTTGGTGCAGAAGATGAGCGGGTCGAATTCCTGTCCCTCATATTGCTCTGGGTAGATGTAAAGCTTCTTGCCCTTCACCACAGCGGGACCCTTGATAGCCTGCCTCGTGGAGCTATAAATGCCACCGAAGATCACGTCGACTTGATCCTGCTGGACGAGCTTGGCGGCTTTGGCTTCCGCCACACTGTCCGTGGTTGCACTGTCCTCAAGGTGCAGATCTACCCGCCGCCCCAACAAGCCACCCTTTGCGTTGATGTCATTAATCGCCATTTTGGCGACGTTGGCATTGGCGATACCACAGAACGACCGTGATTACTCCCACCTTGATGGATGATTCTTTCATGGCGTTCTCTCCCCTCAGAACTGGTTATCCGGTATTTCCGTCTTGGATCTCCCGGACTTGGGAAGTATATATCAAGCCGTCGCGGTGGAAGCGGAGCGAGTGTATCAACAGTTACCGATTCGGTGACGAGGACGTCGCTTCAAGCCAATCTCAACGCACAGTTTCGAGCTACACGAAGCGGTACTTGTTGCTGGCTTCTTCCCAGACGATCCGCTTCTGGTTCTTGAACGAAAGCGTGGCCATGTGGCCGGAAATAGCCGCCTGCTGCCCCACAGGGGGCGGCGCGATCACCTGCTCCTTGCCAAGTACCGCCTGGATGAAATTGCGGAAGTGATTGATGGCCCCATCCCACTCGTTGAAGTCCTTGTGACCGTTGAGATGGATGGGCTGTCGCGCCTTGATATTGGCGGGCGCGCGGCCCTTGAAGGTTTCGGGGGTGAAGTACAGGTTCTGACGGTCCATCACCTCGAGGGTGCCCTCGTTGCCGAACAGTTGCTCGCCGTAGCCGTAGTGCTCGTTGCCGTAGTAGGAGCTGTAGTTGATCTCGAGATCGCCGGGATATTCGTACAGCGCGCTGAAGGTGTCCGGCACGTCGCGATTGTCTCGCCAGCGGTAGATCCCGCCAGAGGCCACGCAGCTCCGCGGCACCGTTTTGCTCAGCATGAAATTGACGATATCGGTCTGGTGCACCAGCAGGTCCGTCGAGATGCCGCCCGAGTAATCCCAGTAGAGGCGCCACTGGAAGTAGCGCGAGGAATCCCACTCCCGCTTCTGGGCCGGCCCCAGGAAACGGTTCCAGTCCGTGTTTTGCGGGGTGGCATCCTTGGGAATGACGTAGCGCCATACCGGCTCTTCGGAGAGGCCGTTGCGGTACCAGAATGCGCGCACGAAATGCACGTCGCCGATCATGCCCTGGTCCACCAGCTCTTTCGCTTTTTTGTACAGCACCGAGCTGCGGTTCTGGGTGCCCACCTGCACGATCTTGCCGGATTTCTGCCAGGCTTTGAGAATGTCCCAGCCTTCCTCGATGGTGTGGGCCAGCGGCTTTTCGAGATACACGTGCTTGCCGGCTTCGAGCGCCGCGATGGCCATATCATGGTGCAGGTGCTCGGGCGTCATGATGAAGACCGCGTCGATATCCTTGTCGGCCAGCAGTTCGCGGTAATCCACATACGTCTTCGGCGTGTTGCCCCAGACGGTCCGGACACGATCGATGCCGCGCGCGACATAGCCCTGATACGTATCGCAGATGGACGAGAGGACCACGTCGCCGGGCGCCGCCGTGTGCAGCCAATCGATGCCGGCATTACCGCGTGTGCCCACGCCGATCCAGCCGATATTCACCTTGTCGTTCGCACCCCGAGCGGTCGCCGCCGCCGGTCCGGCCGCTATGGCGGCGGCCTTCAAAAAATCGCGGCGGTTCACATCGCTGGCCATTCCGAGACCTCCAACATCTGATGATATCAATCCGGGATTTTCCGGTGGCGAGCCAACATCGCCACTTAGCCGGCATCGGCTTCCAGACGCGCCTTCCACTCGTTCAGGATCGCCTCCGTGGCGCTCGTGCCGATGCGCGCCGCCCCGGCCGCGCGCGCTTCCAGCAACTCGTCAAGCGTTCGAACCACGGCCGCCTTCACCGCCATGGTTTCCGGTACGTGCCGGCGCATGAGCCGGATGTCCTCGAGCGCGTAGCCCGCGGGCGCGAAGCCGGTCGAGGTGGAGACCGCGTCCGCTCCGGCCCGCTCCGCCGTGCGGCAGGCGACGATCTTCAATTCGTCGGTGAGGTACGCGTTCTCGATGATCACCTTCAGAATGGCGCCCTCTTTGTGGCACGCCTCGGCGAGTTGCGCCAATTCGGTTTGCACGTATTGGAACTCGCGTGAGACGAAGCGCGAGATGGCAATCACGGCATCGATTTCGCGCGCCCCGCGGCGCAGCAGATCGCGCGCTTCGAAGAGCTTCACGGCGGTGTTGTGCGATCCGTGCGGGAATCCCGCCACGCTGGCCGGCTTGACCGGCGAGCCATCCAGCACACGCACCGCGGCGTCAATATCGCACGGCCGCACAACTGCCGCGGCAACCTGGCAGCGCTTGGCAAGCTGTAGACCATCGATCGCCTGGGAACTGGTGAGAGCCGGATCGAGCAGCGTATGGTCGATCATCCCGGCCACTTGCTCGTACGTCGCCGGAGGAGAGACAGGCCCGGACTGCATGGAGCCGCGGCTTACTTCTTCTTACCGCGCTTCGCGGTGGAACCCGGGAAGCGGCAGGTATTGTAGCCGAGGTTGGTCAGTTGCGTACAGGCTTCCTTGGCGCGGTCGGTATTGGGGAACTCCTTGATCAGTTCCTTGAACTCGTCGCCCGCCTGCGTCTTGTGACCGGGCACGCGCAACAGGCTCATGCCCTTGTAGTACAGCGAGTCTTCGGTTTTGGTGTTCTTGGAATACTTCTCCAGGACCATGTCGAAATCCTGGGCCGCCGCTTCGAAATCGCTCTGGGAGTAGTGAATCATCCCGATATAAAACTCGGCGTTGGGAGCCAGATCGGTATTTCCGTAATACTTCAGGTAATCGTTGAACTCCTGGATCGCCAGGTCGAGCTTGCCGGAACTGCGGTCGCGCATGGCGTTCCCATACAGGTCCGAGGCGCCGATCGGGGGCACCTCATTGGAAGACGCCATGCCACCCGCGCCGCCTTGTGGTGGGGATGCCGGGGCCGCGCCGGGAGGCGGAGGCGCGGGCGCCTGCATCACCTTGACGGCATTGCCAATATCGGTTAACTGCGCCTGGAGCTTGGAAATCAACGTGGTAAGATCCGACACCGCTTGTTGCGTGGTGCGCATATCGTTGGAGAGGTTGTCGAGCCGCGAGTTGACCCCAACCATGAGGGGAGCGACCTTGCCTTCCTGATCCTTCAGGCTCTGCTGCAGGTTGCTCTGAATTACCGCCACGGCGGTGTTGGCCCGGTTGGCGCCGTCCACGGACTGCTGCACCAGGGTGGTCAGCGCGGCCAGTTGGCGGTCCTGCGACTGTTGCAATTGGCGCACCTGATCCTGCAACTGCGCCACGTCCCGCTGCAACTCCTCGATTTCTTTATTGGCGGCGAACGCAAACGCCGGCGTAAAAAACAGTATGCACACCGGCAGATATCGGAACATATGCAACTCTCCTAGCGAGGATGCGGGCAGGCCCCGGCCCGCCCGCTCCCATGTGTGTTACTTCAGTTACTATCCTACTGCGCGGGCGCGAAATGCACGCGGCGATTTTTCTGCCAGCAGCCTTCGTTCGACTCGGTACAAACCGGACGCTCTTTGCCGTAGCTGATGGTCTTCAGCCGGTCGGCGGGAACGCCAAGCTGCACCAGGAAGTCCTTGCCGGAGGTCGCGCGCCGGTCGCCCAGTCCCAGGTTGTATTCCGCCGAGCCGCGCTCATCGCAATGCCCTTCCACCATGATGGTCGCGTTGGGGAAATCCGCCAGGATGGTCTTCAGCGCAGTGGCGTCCTGCGTCAGGACTTCACGCGCGTCGCCGCGGATGTCGCTCTTATCGTAATCGAAGAGCGCGTCCTGCACCTCCCGGTTCAGCCGGTCGTCGATGGTAACCTGCGGCGGCGGCGGTGGCGGAGGAGGTGGCGGCGGCGGCGGAACCGTGACGTTTACCGTAGCGGATGCCGTGCTGGTACCGCCCGTTCCGGTGGCCGTCAGGGTGTAGGTCGTGGAATCGTTGGGCATCACCCTCTGGCTGCCCGTGCTCTGAACCGTTCCGATGCCTTCGTTAATGGAAACGCTCGCCACGTCCCCCGAAACCTGCCAGCGCAGGGTCGAAGACTGGCCGCGCTGAATGGTGCCGGGCTCAGCC
>CAYRWE010000337.1:0-4967 GCA_964427655.1 uncultured Solibacteraceae bacterium
TGAGCTTGTTGTGCAGCGTCTTCAGGCTGATCCCCAGGATCTCGGCCGCGCGCGTTTTGTTGTTGCGCGTGTGCTCCAGCGTGCGCAGAATGAGGCCCTTCTCGGCCTCTTCCACCGTGGTGCCGATCTGGAACCGCACCGCGTCGGTGTCCGGCTTAGCGGCGGCCGGTGGCGTGGTTGCGGCAGGTACCGGCGGCGCGGTCGAAGGAGCGCCCGCCACGCCCCCCGGCTGGAACACCTCCCGGTGTTGCAGGAAGGCCGGCAAATGGCGCATCTCGATGGTTCCCTCGCCGGCCAGGATCACGGCCCGCTCCAGTACGTTGCGAAGTTCGCGCACGTTGCCCGGCCAGTTGTGCCGTTCGAGCGCCTCGATCACCTCTGGGGCGATGTAGGAAACCTTGCAATCGTGCTTGCGGTTCAGGTCGCCCATCAGCGCTTCGGCGATCGCCTTGATATCGTCTTTGCGCTCGCGCAGGGGCGGCAGGTGCACGTGAAACACGTTCAGGCGGTAATACAGGTCCTCGCGCAGGTGCCCCCCGCGCACGGCCTCCTCGGGGACCTTGTTGGTGGCCGCCACCACGCGCACATCCACTTCGAACTCGGTCCGCCCGCCCAGGCGCCGCACCTTGGAGTCTTCCAGGATGCGCAACAGCTTGGCTTGCGTCTGCATGGGCATCTCGCCGATCTCATCCAGCAGGAGCGTGCCGTGCTGCGCGATTTCGAAGCATCCCGCGTGGCGCTCGGAGGCGCCCGTGAAGGAGCCTTTCTCGTGCCCGAACAGTTCGCTCTCGATGAGCGTCTCGGGGAGCGCCGCGCAGTTGATCGCCACAAAGGGGCCTTGCCGCCGCGGGCTCAGCGCGTGCACCGTGCGCGCCACCAGCTCCTTGCCCGTCCCGCTCTCGCCGGTGATGAACACGCAGGCTTTGCTCGGACCGGCCTGCTGCAGGAAGGCGAAAATCTCCTGCATCTTGGGAGAGGTCCCCACCAGCTCGCCCAGGCTACCCTTGTAAATCAGTTGGCGCTCCAGCGCGCGCTTCTCGTTGCGCAGCCCGGCATGGCTGCCGGCGCGGCGGATCAGCACTTCCAGGCTGGCCGGCTGGATGGGTTTTTCGAGAAACCAATAGGCGCCCAACTCGTGAACCGTCTTCACCGCCGTTTCGATATTGCCGAAGGCCGTGAGGACAATCGTGGGCGGCATGTCGCCGGAATCGCGCAGCCGCTGCAGGAAGCCGAAGCCGTCCAGGCCCGGCATGTTCAGATCCGTCAGCACCACATCGGCCGGGAACGTGGCCAGCTTGGCAAGCGCTTCATTGCCTTCGGCCGCCGTTTCGGGCGTCATATCCCAGGCCGCCAGCATGGCCGCTAAGCCGCTCCGCTGGCTCGCCTCGTCGTCTACGATTAGAACCTTCAAAGAGTCTTTCAAGAGTTGGAACCCTTCCGGGGGGACGCAACACCATTTTAGCGGACTCTCCCGGGGTTCGGCGCGATAGTTGCAAGATGTTCCAGCGGTTTCGTAACGCGCAGACTGGATTCGTACGGAAATGGTAGGATTGGAAGTAATTTGGAGTCGGCTGTCAGACCCTGTCGTTTGTGCGGTCCTGCACGAGGGGAAGACGTGATAACGCTCATCATCCGCGCCCGCCGCCGCATTGTCTATAACGAACTGTTCGCACAGGGGGCCGTGGCGTTCAGCGCCGCGCTGCTGGCATTTATTTTGCTCCTCCTGGTGGGCACCCAGATTCTCGATTGGCGCTGGCTCCTGGCCATACCGTCAGCCGCTGTGGGCGCCGGCCTGTACCGCCTGTGGAGGCGCGTGCCCGCCGATTACGTGGTGGCACGGCTCCTCGATCGCCGCCTGGCGCTGGCCGACACGCTTTCGACGGCCACCTTTTTCAGCCATGGCGCAACGCGCTTCCGCCCGGATCCCGAGGTCCGCGCGAGCCAATTCGAGGATGCCGAACGCCTGGCCGCCACGGTGGATGTGCGCGCAGCCATACCGCTCGTTCTGCCGCGGACCGTCTATGTGCTGGCGGTGCTGGTGCTGGTCGCCTCCAGCCTTTTCGCGCTGCGCTACGGCCTAAGCAGCCGGCTGGATCTCAAGCCGCCCCTGGCTCGCATACTGGCCGAGAAGTTCGGCCCCCGCGAGCGCAACCGGGAAACCCGCGAAGCGCGCCGCAAATCCGGGCAGGACCGGGAGCGGAACTACGCCGATCGGGAACTCGACCGCGAGGATCCGCGGGCCGGCCGGGCTGACGTTCCGACACAGCCCAAAGACCAGACCGCCCAGCGTTCCGAGGCTGATCGAAGCCGCGATGGCGGCTCGAAAAACTCGACCCGGAAGCAAGCCCACGATGAGCAGACCGGCGACAGCGATCGAAATGCGGAGCCGGGCAAACAGCCGCCTGAAGAGGGCCAGGAAAACGGCGACGCCCCGCCTTCCCGGGAAAAGGGCCAATCCGCCCAAACCAGCAAGCCGGCCGCCCGGCAGTCTCCCGGTAACGAGTCTTCCAACCTCCTGTCAAAACTTCAGGACGCCATGAAGAACCTGCTCTCCCGTATGAACGCGCAGCCACCCGCGCACAGCCCAGACCAGGAGAGTGCCACCGCGCAGAGCGACCGTTCGGGACGCGGAAAACCGAAAAACGGGAGCCAGAAGAGCGCCGCCAACGGGGGGCAGAAACAGGCCGGCGGCCAGGAAGGCAATCCCCAAGCCGGGCAGGGCGCCGAGGATAGCATGGCTGCCCAGAGCGGCCAGTCCAAGGGCGACGGCAAGAGCGATTCCAAGCAATCCAGCCAGCAGCCCGGCAGCGGCATCGGCAGCCAAGATGGCGACAAGAATATCAAACTCGCCGAACAGCTCGCGGCCATGGGCAAAATCAGCGAGATCCTTGGCAAGCGTTCCGCCAATTTGACCGGCGAGGCTACCGTCCAGGCGCAATCCACCGCTCAGCAGTTGCGTACGCCCTACGCCGAGCGCCGCGCCGAGCATACCGAGGGCGGCGCCGAAATCGGCCGCGACGAAGTGCCCGTAGCCCTCGAATCGTACGTCGAGCAATACTTCGAGCAGGTGCGCAAAGCCGGCCCCCAGAAGTAACCCCCGGCACCCCGCACCGTTCGCTGCGGGATTAGACTGGTTTCATGCTGCCTCCCGGTTGTACCGAGCGCCTGGCGGCCCTGCTGGGCCCGCGCGGCTACCTCGACCGTCCCGAGGATTTGGCACTCTACGAGTACGATGGCGGCGTGGCGAAACATCGTCCGGACCTGGTAGTCTTCCCCCGCGACGCCCGGCAGGTGGCCGAAATCGTGCGCATCGTCCGCGAATTCGATGTGCCGTTCGTCGGCCGCGGCGCCGGCACGGGACTCTCCGGAGGAGCCATCCCCCGCGAGGGCGGCGTCCTGATCGGTTTCGCGCGCATGAACCGTATTCTCGAAACGGACCTGGATGACGAGCGCGCGGTGGCCCAGCCGGGAGTCGTCAACTTCGATATTACCCAGGCGGTCGAGGGCCAAGGCTATTTCTACGCGCCCGATCCCTCCAGCCAGAAGGCCTGCACCATCGGCGGCAACGTGGCCGAGAACGCTGGCGGCCCGCACACCCTGGCCTACGGCGTCACCACAAACCATGTGATGGGCCTCGATCTGGTGCTCCCCGATGGCTCCGTGGTGGAGACCGGCGGCAAGGAGGCGGATCTCCCGGGCTACGACCTCACGGGCCTGCTGACCGGCTCGGAAGGCACCATGGCCCTGATCACCCGCATCGTCGTGCGCCTCATGCGCAAGGTCGAGTTGGTGAAGACCTGCCTGGCCATCTACGAGAGCAACGAGGATGCCGGCCGCACGGTGGCCGAAATCACCGCCCGCGCCATCACTCCCGTAGCCATAGAGATGCTCGACGGCGTCATGCTGCGCATGGTCGAGGAAGCCACCCATGCCGGCTATCCCATGGACGCCGGGGCCGTGCTGCTGATCGAGCTTGAGGGTATGCGCGAGGCCGTCGAGCAGCAGGTGGAGCTGGTGCGCCAGGCCTGCCAGGTGTGCGGCGCGCGCGAATTCCGCGTGGCGCGCACCGCCGAAGAGCGCGATCTGCTGTGGAAGGGCCGCAAGAACGCCTTCGGAGCGGTGGGCCGCGTCAGCCCCACCTATTACGTGCAGGATGGCGTGGTGCCGCGCACCAAGATCGCCCCCACCCTGCACCTGATCGGGCAAGTGGCCGCGCGCTACGGCATGACCATCAGCAATATCTTCCATGCCGGCGACGGCAACATGCACCCGCTGATTCTTTTCGACCCGCGCAAGCCCGGCGATTTCGAGAAGGCCCACGCGGCCGGCACGGAGATTCTGGAATACTGTATCGCCGTAGGCGGCACCATCACCGGAGAGCATGGGGTGGGCATGGAGAAGAACGAGCTGATGGGCAAGCTCTTCCCGCCCGACACGCTCGATATGATGGGCAAGCTGAAGCTGCTCTTCGATCCCGCGAATCGCCTCAACCCCGGCAAAGTGCTGCCCACCGGCCGCGGGTGCCTGGAAATCCGCCAGCCCGCGCTGGCCGCCGGCACGCCGGTCTACTGATTAGCTCTACGCCCTTCTCCGCATCTCGGCGCGCGCCTCGGCTTCGGCCGTTTTGGCCCTCTCGGCCTCGCGCTTATCGTGCAGTTTCTTGCCCTTAGCCAGCGCCAGCTCGCACTTGATGCGCCCATTCTTCAGATAGACCTTGGTGGGGATCACCGCCAGACCCTTCTCGCGGGTCTGTCCCAGGAGCTTATCGATCTCGCGCCGGTGCAGCAGCAGCTTGCGGTTGTGCACGGGCATGTGGTTCTCGCGGTTGCCGTGCGAGTACGGGCTGATATGCGCGTTCACCAGCCAGGCCTCGTTGCCGATCACCGCGGCGTAGGCGTCCTTGAGCTGCATTTTGCCGTCTTTGGCCGCCTTCACCTCGGTCCCCACGAGCACCATTCCGGCTTCGA
>CAYRWE010000338.1:0-1629 GCA_964427655.1 uncultured Solibacteraceae bacterium
GTTTCGGCGTAGCGTTGATTGCTTGGTAAGGCTACCAACTGCCCAAATTCGTTCGTCGAGTCCAACTTGGTTCGATGCTGGGCGGGGGAGCCTGTGCAGGCCAGCACGTCGGCCTCTGCCTTGCCCGTCAATCCGGCGGACTTGGGCACGCGCAGTCAGCCCTGGTCTGCCTGCCTCCGCCAGACTCTTGACGGTCGCTCCGGAAGGACAGCCAGTGACCTCCCACACCTCCCGGGACACTATCCGTAATCCAAGACCCACGACCACTCCACGAAAACGGGGCAGCTTGACTCGTCCCACGATGACACCATGCAGACCGCCCGGGTGAGTGGCGCTACTCGTGCGGCGACGCGCCGTACCTACCCTGCTCCAGGTGGCGCACCAATCGGCGTAGGGCGGCATACGGTTCCGTCAGCCCCCGAGCAGCCATCACGTCGTTCCATTGCGTCGCCGTTGCCTGGAGCGTCTCCAGCCCGGGCTTGTCGGTCAGGTGCTCCGACCAGCCCAGCAGGGGACCGGACCCGAGAATCGCAGTCACGGACGCGGCCATGGCAAGGATCGCCAGCACCCGACCGGGACCGGCGGGGCAGGCGAGGCCGTCGCCAAATATGCGGTCGGATTTCTCGACCCGGGTGGGAGCGACAGGCATCCCGCCCTCCTCTCCTAGAACTGGAAATAGATGAACGGCGGGATCCCGTCAGGACCGAGCGCGTCGACGGCCAGCACGCCCACGCCGAAGCACATCGCCAGTGCCCAGCTCGGCCATAGCGCGATCACCCGCGCGCTACGTCTGGGCAGGTCGCGTGGCAGAAAGTGCAGCACCATCCCGAGTGCGATCAGGCCGACCACGAACGGAGACGCCTGCACCGAACCGGCTTGCAGTTGCATCATGGTGGCAAGGTACACCAGCACGGTGTCAAAGCTGTCGGCGCGAAACGGCAACCAGCATAGGCAGACGAAGTGAAACACCAGCACCGTGGCAAGCGCGCGCGCCAGGCGCGTGTCAGCCCAAGCACCGACCAGCGGCGCCAGCAGTCGCTCGACAATTAGGCCTCCTCCGTGCAATGCACCCCAGGCGACAAACTTCCAGGCCGCACCGTGCCAGATGCCGCCCAGCAGCATGGTAATGGCCAAATTGCGCACGGTCCGCCAAAGTCCGCCGCGACTGCCGCCCAACGGTTTGTACAGATAGTCGCGCAACCAGGACGACAGTGAGATATGCCAACGCCGCCAGAAATCCTGTAGGCTGTGGGCACGATAGGGCTGGTCGAAATTGATCGGAAAGCGGAACCCAAGCAGCATCGCGCAGCCGATGGCGATGTCGCTGTAGGCGCTGAAGTCGCAGTAGATCTGCATGGCGTAGCCGTACAACGCTAGAAGCAGATCGATGGCCGGGAAGGCGGCCGGATCGAAGAACACGGGGTCAACCAGGTCGGTCGCCAGGTAGCTGGCGATCACCACCTTCTTGAACAGCCCGCCCAGGATCAGCAGCAGGGCGGGCCCGACCTCGACGGCGACGGGCTTCGGCGAGTACAGCTGCGGCAGAAAGAATGCCGCTCGCACGATCGGCCCGGCGACCAGTTGCGGGAAGAACGCCAGATACAGCAGCATGTCGGTGGGCCGACGGCA
>CAYRWE010000338.1:1729-4951 GCA_964427655.1 uncultured Solibacteraceae bacterium
AAACAGAAGTGCCAGTTCCAGAAGGCATAGAATGCGTAACTCGCAACCACCAGTACCACCTTGCGCGTCTCGAAGTACCGCTCGAACGGCACCATCAGCGCCGCGACCAGCAGGAAGAACAGCGCAAAGTTGAGCGTCGGGAACAACATCAGGCGACCGCGCGCACGATTCTGTACTGGCCATAGCCGCGCAGGATGTGCCGAAATAGTTGTTCGGCCGTGGCCCGATAGCCGGCCGTGAGCAGGTGCAGGTGGTCGGGCGCCGCCATCGGCGGCGTGGCGGCGGCCCAGCGATTGATGCTGCACGCGCCACCCATCGCCTCGGCCCAGTCCCAAAAGTCGCAGCCATTGGTCCCCGCAACGCGTCGTTGTTCTGCCCGAACCATGGCGAGCCGCGGCGGGATCACCCAGGTGCTGCCGTTCTGCACGGCGTCATCTGCCGGGCACGCCTCCCCTGGCCTGCCAGCGCGGGCCCTGCGGGTGCCATCGGGTGGTCCCATGACGGTGATGGCAGCATCTGGCGCGGCGCGGCGCAGCGCCTGGATGGCAGCGGCGTAGGTACGGCCATAGGTCTTCGGATCGACTGTGTCGTCGTAGCCCTCATTCGACCCAAAGGCGACCAGCAGCAGCGCGGGGCGCAGTCGCTCCATCTCCGCGGCCACCAGCCCCTGGTCCCAGCGGCTGAGCAGGTTGATGGTGGCGCCGATAGTGCCGAGATTGCCATACCGCAGGCCGGACGTGGCGGCGTCGGCGCCCCAGGCAAGTACATCGACGGGCCCGTCGCCGCGCGACCGCAGCGTGACGGACCGCGCCTCGATACCCGCTGCGAGATCGATCCAGACCGAGCGCTGGGGCACCTCCGGCCCCGTTGCACCGCCGGTGGTTACCTCTGTTATTGCACCCGTGTCCGCCTGCAACGAAAGCATGCCGCCGCCGGGCTGTACCAGCGCCTCCGCCCAGACATGCGCCAGATCACCCGACTCGCGCGCGGTCAATGTCATCTCAGCCACCATGTCGGCATGCTGGCGTAGGCCAGTGATACCGAACGGCCCGGATCTGCCGTAACTGAAGCTGCTGACGACGGTCCAGTCCAGCGCAGTGACGGTCACCTGCGCTGGGCGGTACGTGCGAAACGGGATTCCGGGCGGCAGGATGCCACGACCGCCATTGCCGAAGTGGGCCTGCAGCAATTCGCGCATGCGACCGCTGAACGCATCGTTGGCGGTGTGGCTGTCGCCGATTTGCAGGACCGTAACTGGGTCACCGCTGGTCTCAAGCGCGTCGAGCCCGGCATAGAACCGCAGGTAGGGCGCCGCATCGCCGAGCCGCCGTTGCATCTCGTCGTCCGACAGGGGTGGCGGCCCAGTGCCCGTGCATGCGGCCAGCAGCAGGGCAGGCAACATCGGCAGCGCGGGCAGCAGGAGGCGGCGCCTCACGGCGCCGCCTCCTGCGCCGGTTCGATTTCCTGCATCACGCGGATGGCGATAACGTCATAGCCCACGGGGGTGAAATGGATGCCATCGTCCAGTCGCACGCGCTCGACGCGGTTGGCGGCGGAGCGGGCGTGCGACACGTAACCACCGGCCGCGTCGACGATGACAGACCATAAGTCAACGAAACTCGCCGCCGGTTCGGCGGCGAGCACGGTACGATAGATGCCGTTCAGGTACTCCATGTCGCTTCTGTAGATGAGATCGCGTGTGATCGGTTGGCCCAACCAAACCACCCGGATACCGGCGGCGGTGAGGTCGTGCACCATCGTCGCCACGCGGGTGGAATAGACGGCCTGCCAGGCCTCGGTGCGGAACCCGAGGTTGTGCCCGCCCTCGGCGCGTATGGGCATGCGGTCGTTGCCACCGAACATCATGACGGCAACGGCGGCGTGCTCGGACGCCGCATATTTTTTTATCGCGGCAGGCCAATCGTAGTCAGACAACTGGCTGATCGCGGTGCCCGGTTTCGTCCGGTTCTGGATCTCGAGGCCCTGACACTGCCGGGCCGCACGGCGAAGCGCCAAGGCAACGCCTTCGGCTTGGCTGTCACCGAATACGACGATACGGCGCACCGAGGCACCGTTGGCGGCGCGCACAATCTTCACAACGACCGCCAGCGCGGCGGCCGCGAGGACGCATGCCAATCGGCGGGTCAGTCTCCGCGCCAAGGATTATTTCTCGCTGCAGGTTTATGTACGCGCAGTTTCCATGGTGAAGTACACCCGTTGTTGTTTTATAACATATTGAAACGGGAGGGTCCATAGTCAGAGCCGTGTCATCCCGAACGAAGGCAAGGGCTAGCTGTCTGGCGCCTGCGACCGCTTCGCGCCGTCTGTTCCTCGGCGGGATCGCGGCTTCATTCGCAGCCGGCGCAGCCGCGGCAGACCCACTGTTTCGTATCCTCGTTATTGGCGATTCCCAGGCGCAGGGGCTGGCGTTCGGCCTACAGAAGGTGTTCCGCCAGGACCGCCAGGTCCGCGTGCTCGACCGCACGAAGATCAGCACCGGCCTGGTCTCGCGGGCGGGTTACGACTGGCCGGCCACCGCCCGCACGTTGGCCACCGTCGAGCGACCGGACAGCGCAGTGGTGATGTTCGGGGCCAACGATCGCCCACCGGTGCGGGTGGGTGGCAAGGTGAATCCACAGCTCAGCGCATCGTTTGAGCGCGTCTATGGTGGGCGGGTGCAGGAGATCGTGACAGTCCTGCGCCAGGTTGGCGCGTTGGTAATCTGGGTCGGCCACCCGAACGTGCGCGACGCTGATTACGCAGACGACATGATGGCGCTCAACCACATTTACGAACAGAACGCCCGTGCCGCCGGCGGCGAGTGGCTACCGGTGTGGGACATGTTCACTGGGCCCGATGGCGGTTACGCTCCTTATGGCAAGGGCCCGGACGGCGAGACCACGCGGCTGCGCGCCGATGACGGTGTCCACTTGACCAATGCTGGCTACGAACTCATCGCGCGGCGGCTGCGCACCATCATCGATGAGTGGCGCCAGAGCCAACAGGCGCGTGGCGCCGTATCTGTCACCCCAGCTCCCGAACGACCCTGATGCCACTGCGCTGACGATTTGTGAGCGGAATACCTTCCCTGACAAGGCGGGCCGAACCGGGATAAAAAATCTGCCAATGCCCTTACTGCCTTGGTAGCAGCGGCCGCAACGACGTGCCGGCACCCTTTTCCATCACATCAAAGCCAATGTCGAAGCTGTTCACATTCCCCCA
>CAYRWE010000339.1:0-4946 GCA_964427655.1 uncultured Solibacteraceae bacterium
ATTTCGGTTTTCCAGGTGGCGCCGAGCGATTCGAACTCGAAGTAGGCTTCCAGGCGGCTGCGCAGGGACATGGCCTTACATTGTAGCCATATGCTTCAATCGCATATATGCCTTTCATCCATGACGATTTCCTGCTCACTACCCCTACTTCGCGGCGCCTCTACCACGAGTACGCCGAAGCGGAACCCATCCTGGATTATCACTGCCACCTGTCTCCCCACGACCTGGCGGAAAACCGGCGGTTCGCCGATCTCTTCGAGATCTGGCTGGAAGGCGACCATTACAAGTGGCGGGCCATGCGCGCCAACGGCGTCGACGAGCGCTACATCACCGGCGCCGCCTCGTCATACGAAAAATTTCTGGCCTGGGCGCGCACAGTGCCCTCGACCCTGCGCAACCCGCTCTACCACTGGACGCACCTGGAACTGAAGCGCTACTTCGGAATCGACGAGCTGCTCGACGAGCGCAGCGCGCCGGCCATCTGGGAGCGGGCCAACGCCCAGCTCTCGACGGACGATCTGCGCGCCCAGGGCATCCTGGCCAAGTTCCACGTGAAGGCCCTCTGCACCACCGACGACCCCACCGACGATCTGGCGTGCCACCGCGCGATGGCCGCCTCGAAACTCGCCACCAAGGTGTTTCCGGCCTTTCGTCCCGACAAGGCGCTCAACGTGCACGCCCCCGAGATCTTCAACGCGTGGGTGGCGCGCCTGGAAGGGGCGACGGGTATGGCGATCGGCACCCTGGCGGAATTCTTGGATGCCCTGCGCCGCCGCCACGATTTCTTCCACTCCCTGGGCTGCCGGCTCTCCGATCACGGTCTGAACCACGCCTACGCCGATTTCTGCAGCGACGATGAGGCCTCGCGAATCTTCGGCCGCGCGCGCGCCAGCCACCCCGCCGAGCCCGACGAGCACCGCCGCTTCGCCTCCTACCTGATGCTCTTCTTCGGCCATCTGGACGCCGAAAAGGGCTGGACCAAGCAGCTTCACCTGGGCGCGCGGCGCAACAACAACACGCGGCGCTACCACCAGATCGGGCCGGACACGGGCTACGACGGCATTGGCGACTGGCCGCAAGCCGACGCGCTGGCCGCCTATCTCGATCGCCTGGACCAGGAGAACGCGCTGCCCAAGATGGTGCTCTACAACCTGAACCCGGCCGACGACTATCTCTTCGCGGCGCTCATCGGCAATTTCCAGGACGGCGCGACCGCCGGCAAGATCCAATTCGGCAGCGGCTGGTGGTTCCTGGACCAGAAAGAAGCCATGGAATGGCAGATGAACGCGCTCTCGAATTGCGGCCTGATTTCGCGCTTCATCGGCATGCTGACCGATTCGCGCTCGTTCATGAGCTATCCGCGGCACGAATATTTCCGCAGGGTGCTGTGCGATTTGTTCGGCAAGGATATGGAAGCGGGCCTGCTTCCGACGGACGAAGGCATGGCCGGGCCGGTGATTCGCGATATCTGTTACGAGAATGCGCGGAAGTTTCTGGGACTTGAGATGTGATGGGGCACCACCGCCGTTCACGCGCAAGACGCACGTTACAATGGGCCCCTGGTAACTGCCGAGGTGCGCTGCACGTTTCGCCGGAAAAGCGCCGCGTGAGGTTGGCAGGTTCCAAGGAGAACTACGCAGATGAAGCATATTCGAACATTCGCAACGATTCTGAGCCTCTCGATGGCCGGCGCCATGTCACTGGCCGCCGGTCAGGCGGGCAAGGTTACGGCGCCTCCGGATCCCAAAGGATTCGATAAGGCGGCCGACCGCGCCCTAGCGGCCATGCAGAAGCGCGCCGCCGAGTTGAACATTGGCGGAGCGGCCGTGGTGGCCTGGTTTGAGGGCGAGAGCATCCACTCCTGGGTATCCAAGATGGTGGTGGTAAACCACTACAAAGACGAGCCGTCCGGGACCAACAAAGGCTCCAACCTTCTGGGTATCGCCTACGCGAAGGCCGCCGAGATGGCGGACACGCTCAAGGACAGCGGCAGCAAGGTGCGCGAACCCATGACCGGCGAGTACGGCTGGCAGGGCGGCGCCATCAAGCGCGGCAAATCGGGGTATTGGATTGCCGCGTTCAGCGGCGGCAAATCGGAAGACGACTACCAGGTATCGAAAGCCGGACTGGCGGTGCTGCAGTAGGCGGCGTGCGGCGGCTCCCGGCGATCCGGACGAGCACCGCCGCTTCGCGTCTACGCCGCTACTCTGATATAGAGGGGCGGGCTTTTGATCGCTGCGGTTCTCGGGTTTGCAGCCGCGCCCCCCAAACTCGAAGGTTCGAAGCCCTACACGCCGACTCGACTTGAGTGGCTTGCAGTCGCCCTGAACGCCCAAATGCGCAGCGACATGTCGGCGGAGAACGAGTTCACGCTGGCCTTTGTGCCCATCCGAAACGAGGACGCTATCCTCATCTATGTGAGCTACCTTCCCTCGGTCAACCGGCAGAGGATGAATATGACAGTGGCTGCCGCCGGCTTTCTGAAGTGGTATAACAGTCATATCAGATGAGGTTCAGCTTCGATCCCAGAAAAAGCAAGCGCCTTAGGGCAAATCCAAGGCGCGGCATTGGCTTCGAGGAGGTCCAGGAGTTGTTCTCCCGGCCATATTGGCTCGACCAGCGGTCGGACGTTCCAGAGCAGTACGTGGCGGTCGGCTGGGTGGGCGAACGGATGTATTCCGTTATTTTTGAAATACGGGAAGACGAGGAGGGTGAAATTCTGCACCTGGTCACGCTGTGGAGGTCAACGAAGGAGGAGGTTCGATCATATGAAGAAAGCTCGTAAACCTGGTGAACCGGTTTCTGCCGATGCGATTGCCCGGCTGGCCGATCAAGGTAAAGACATCTCGCGTTTTTTCAAAGGCCAAGGCCGCATGGTGCAGCCGATACAACGAGTCAATGTAGACGTCACTGCCAGCATGTTGGAAGAACTGGACAAGGCTGCACAGGATCTCAACGTGAGCCGCCAGGCCGTTATCAAGACGCTGGTTCGGCACGCTCTCGATCAACACTACCTGGCTCAGCGTTCGCGGCGCCCGTGACCAAACGGCGGCTGCCCCGATTCCGGGGCCCAAACCCGGGACAGCACCGGGGAGCGCACGTCAGCCCGCGAAGGCCTGGGGGCTGGAGATCTGACGGGCGAGACGGTCTGGTATAACTTCGGTTATACTATGAGTATGAAGACCGCTGTCTCACTGCCTGACGACCTTTTTCGGCTGGCGGAGGCAACCGCCCGTCGTCTTCGGGTTTCGAGAAGTGAGCTGTACGCCAAAGCGATTGCGGCGTTTCTGAAACAGCAGGATGGAAGCGCGATCACGGAACGTTTGAACGACGTATACTCGCGGCAGCCGGCAAAAGTGGATGCCGGATTGCACCAGGCCCAGTTGAAATCTCTTGAAAAGGACATCTGGTAGCGATGGCGGGGATTCAGCGGGGGGAAGTCTGGTGGGCGGACCTTCCCCAACCTCGCCGCTCCGAGCCGGGATATAGGCGGCCGGTGCTCGTGGTACAAGCGGATTCCTTCAACCTCAGCCGGATTCAAACCGCAATCGTAGCCGCGATCACCACAAACCTGAAGCTCGCGGACGCACCTGGAAACGTCCTATTGCCGGCGCGTTCGGCCGGCCTCCCACGCGACTCGGTCGTGAATGTCTCGCAGCTTCTGACCCTCGACCGCAGCTTCCTGACTGAACATGCCGGCACCCTGTCGCCACGCCAGCAGCGCTCCGTCGATGAAGGCTTGAGAACGGTGTTGCAACTGTAGGGGCTCAGGTCTGTCGGCAGATCGACTAAGCAACGTCATCGTCCGAAGGTCGGCGATACCTCGTTTCTTCAGTCCAAGCGCGAACCCAGGGGCCAGCCGCCTCACTATGTCGCAGCGATTAGCGCCGGGTCTCCGACCATCCCTAGGTGCGTTATTCTGCGCTTGCTCTCCGCCTTTTCAACGGTGCAGCTCCCTCCTTCGCTGCCTTCGGGTCTTGCAGATAGGCGCCGCCGAGTAATTTCGGAAGAGCGTCGGAGCAATCTTCAATAAGGCGGACTATCCTTTGTTCGTCAAAACTGGGAATGCTGGACTTGAATTTGCGCCGGACCCGGCTAGCAACCTCCGGAGTCGGATCAATGATGACCAGCTTCTGGCTGGGCTTGGTCTGCATCGATTTGCTCAGCATCCTAGAAATGTACACGTCTGCGTCTGCGAAGGAGAATCCGACGACCACGATCGCCTCAGCGACTTCAAACGCTTCCCTAGCTTCTGCAAGCAAAGGCGTCAGCGGTGGCGCAACGTCAAACTTCATTGCGAGGGGCGGCACAAGCAGGCCCCTCCTCTGGCCGCCGCAGTCTTTGCAGATAGCAATCACCGAATATGGTGCCTTATCCAGCCTGTAATTCTCGACGGTGCTGCGGATGTCGACGCACTGGACCTCTTGGCAAGTTTCGCAATAGTACCAATTGAGGCTGCCGTGAAGCTTGACCAGACGTGCTCGACCCGTGGCTTCCTCCTTGCCGCGGTTAGCGAAATCGAGGCGGTAAGTCAGTGGTACCTGCACGGCCTCCAGCGCCAAGTCCATGCAGCAATCATAGTTAGTGGTGACTATCGTTGATTCCGGGTGGGTTTTAGCGAACTGCGCTATTGCTTCATGCGCCTTGTTGGGTTCGGCTGGGAGCATGGTACTCGCCAGAAGCCCGAAAAGCACCTGCAGGGTATCCTGAAGAAACGCCACAGATGACACGTTCGCTACTGCTGCCTCCCTGTGCCGGACTCTTCTCGTCTGTTCGAACAGCTCCATCTGTTTCACAGAATAGATGGCTTCATCTCCAGTGTCGTCTGTACCACCGCCGTATAACAGGTAATTCAACAGCCGCAAGATGGTAGGGTTCCGGCTAGAGAACGTTGCTAGTGGTCTGCGGCGAACAGATTAACCATTATCCAGCACGGTGCGGGCGCG
>CAYRWE010000340.1:0-4922 GCA_964427655.1 uncultured Solibacteraceae bacterium
GCGCGTCCATCAGCACCCAGGTGTTCGGATCCAGTTCCACCGCCGCCGGCTCCCTTTCGGCGGGGATCTCGAAGTGCTGCCGCGCGGCCGTCATTTCGATCTTGGCAATCGCCGCCGGAACGCCGCCCGCGCCCTTCACCGCTACTTCGAGCGGCAGCCGGTAGACCTCGCCGGGCTGCACCTCGGCCAGGTCGATCTCGATTTTCTTGGCCGCCGCGTCATACCGCCAGCCGCCCTCCAGCACCGGCGAACCGGCGCGGTATAGCCATTGGTCGAAGAACCAGCCGAGGTCCTTGCCCGAAACGTCCTCCATGACTTTGCGCAGATCGGCAGTCGAGGCATTGGAATCGCGGAAGCGCCGGTAATATTCGCGGATGCCCTGCCAGAAGGCCGGCGTCCCGAGGTAACCGCGTAGCATGTGCAGCACCCAGGCGCCCTTCTGATAGACGATGTTATTAGGAATTCCCGTCCACGGCCGGTTTGCGATTACGGCCACGTCCGGCAACTTCCGCTCGGTCCTGAAGACGATGTCGCGGCTGCGCTCGAGGCCGGCCACGAACGCGTCGCGGCCCTCGTAATGTTCCCTCGCCAGCAGCGCGAAGTAGGTGGCGAAGCCCTCGCTCAGCCACACTTCGTCCCAATCTTTCTCGGTGACGGAATCGCCGAACCACTGGTGGGCAGCCTCATGCCAGACCAGGTCGGATGCCGGGCTGCCGCTGACGAGCTTCTCGCCGAGGAAGATGGCGCTGGCATTCTCCATGCCGGCATCCTGGCTGGCGGCCTCCACGGCGGCCAGCTTCTCGTAGGGAAACGGGCCGACGCGTTGGCTGAAGAACTCCATGGCCTGGCGCTCCGGCTCCTCGAAAGTCAGAATGCCTGCCTCGCGGTCTTTGGGAAACAGCCACGTGTCGAGCGGCGCCCCGGCGGCCGTGGCGAAGTGCCGGGAGGCGAAGCGCGCCACCGCGATGCAATTCAGCCAGGAAGCGATGGGCGTGGATTCCTTCCAGTGGGTGAGCCGTAGCTCCTCGCTGCCGCCCAAATCCCGGATTTCCTCCAGCCGCCCGTTGGCCACCACCTGATATTTGGCGGGAGCCGTGACGATGAACTCGCTCGAGGCTTTGTCATACGGGTGGTCCACCGTGGGCAGCCACTGGCGCGCGCGGTCCGGCCAGTTATCGCTGAAGAAGGTGCGCTCGCCATACTGATTAGCCCCGATGCGCAGTCCGCCGGCCGGCACGCCGCGATACCGCACCGTGAACTCGCGCAGTTCGCCTGCCTGCGACGGAGGGGCGACCGCAATGGCCAGCCGGTCGCCGCGATGCGTATAGCGGGCCGGCGCGCCGCCCGCCGCGACCGCGGTGACGCTCATGCCTTTCCCTTTGGCCGCCGACGCCAGATCGAGCGCGAATTCGCGAACACCGTTTTCGATGAAGCGCACGGTGATGGTAGTTTCGCCGGAGATCTCGTCGCTGCCATCGCCGAGAGCGATACGGAAGATATAGTGCTGGACGTCGGCCCCCGGCTGGCGCGGGTAGCTGTCGGCATAGAGCAGACTCCCGGCCAACGCGCACCAGCAAGCGGCGATCCTGAATGGCAGACCGATATCGAGTCCCCCGGAAATCCACGATATCATTTGCCGGGCAGGGAGTTACCGGCCCGGCTGCATCTCCAGCGCGGGCAGTTCCGCCGTGGGCAGGCTCACGCCCAGCAAGCGCGCCACCGTGGGAGCGATCCGCCGCATGTCCACGACACCTAAGTCGCGATGGGCCGCAATTCCCGCGCCTAAGATAAAGAGCGACGCACGCATCTCCGGCCGCTCCGGCAGATATCCGTGATTGCCCGTCCCCGGCGCGCCGGTTACCAGAGGCCCCTCGATAGCCAGGCCGATATCGTAGCCCGGCGCGGCCTCCACCACGAACGAGGCGTCCGGGAATCCGCCCTGCTTCACGATTTCGTCCTTTTCAAGAAAGCGCGCGATTCCGTTGGCCGGATCGGCCGCCAGCTTGGCCAGCAGGCCGCGAACTCTGGCGGCGAGCGCCTGGTCCGACGGCCGCGCCAGGACGATCGCGGCGGCACCGCCATCCGGCCACACCATGGCATCCCAGTGCTTCACCTGCGGCACCAGGATGAAATCGCCCGCGGGCGATCCGAGCTCGATGAGTTTGGCATCGAGAAACGGAATCAGGAGATTGCAATGGCGTTCGACGGGCAGAAAGCCGTGGTCCGACACCACCACCACCACGGTCGCGGGATCGGCCGCCCGGGCCGCCGCGATCACGCGGCTCACCTCGCCATCCAGGCTCTCGAGCGTCCGGTTGGCTTCCTCGCTGAACGGCCCGTGCCCGTGTTCGGAGTGGTCGAGCGCGCTCAGGTGCAGCGTGAGAAAGCGCGGCCGATACTTTTCGAGAATCCACGCTGCAGCCCGCGCGCGTACCGCATCGTCGTCGGTTCCGGCGCGGTCGCCCGCCGCATACGGCCCGGCGGCCTTCTCCACATCGTCCAGCAGACCGGCCGTGGAGAGCGCCCGCAGCAGCTTGCGGTCTTCTTCGGCCGAGCCTCTCCAATATTCGGGAATGTTATATCGAATGCTCTTCTGCCCCACCGTCACCGGCCAGTTGACGCTGGCGGTCGCGAGTCCCGCCGCCGAGGCGGCGTCCCATAGCGTCGGCACGCGGATGTCCTCGGCATACCAGAACCAGCCCAGCATGTTGTGCATCTCGGGGTCGAACACGTTGTTGGAGAAAATCCCGTGGCGGGCCGGCGCCACACCGGTCACCAGCGTCGTGTGCGACGGGTACGTCACGGTGGGGAGCACGCCGGTTACCCCATCGGCGTAGGTGCCTTCGGTCACGAAACGGCGCAATGTGGGGATGGAGAGCTTGTGTTCATCGGCCTTGGTGACGTAATCGGGGCGTAGCCCGTCAATCGAGATCATCACCACGGGCGCGGCGGCCAACGCGGACCAGGCCATCAGCGCGAGCAGAATCAGTGCACGCTTGAGCATAAAGCACGATCATCGCATTGGTTTGTTTCAACCGCGCAAATTTCGCGTGACTCCCGGCTAACGCCGGTAGACGCACACGCCGCCCTCGTACACCGCTTCGGCCGGCTCGCGGCCGAAGAAGTAGGGCAGTTCGCGCCAGTCGCCGCAATCGTGAATCGCGAAATCGGCGCGCTTGCCGGGTTCCAGCGAGCCGATCTGGCCGCCTCGGCCCAGGCTGTAGGCCGCGTTGATAGTGGCCGACGCGATGGCCTCCGCGGGCGTCATCTTCATCTGCGTGACGGCCAGTGAGAGCACCATGGGCATCGAAGCGGTGGGCGAAGAGCCGGGATTGAAATCGGTGGCCACGACCGGTGCCAGGCCCATCGCGATCATCTCCCGCGCGGGCGGATAGCGGCTCGCGCCCAGCGCGTAGACTGAACCCGGTAGCAGCACCGCCTGCACGCCGGCCTTGCGCAGGGCTTCCATGCCCGCGCGGCTGGTGGCTTCCAGGTGATCGGCCGTGGCGGCGCCCAGCTCGGCGGCCAGCAGCGAACCCTGGTCCGCCGTGAACTGGTCGGCGTGCACGCGCAGTTCGAGGCCCAGGCGGCGCGCGGCGCACAGCACCTCGCGCGCCTGGGCCACCGGGAAGACCGAGGGTTCCACGAACACGTCGCAATACTCGGCCAGCTTCTCTTGGGCCACGCGCGGCAGCATCTCTTCGGTCACCAGCTTCACGTAATCGTCGATGCGCCCACGATATTCGTCCGGCACCTCATGCGCGCCCAGAAACGTGGGGACGTAGCCCATGCGCCGGATCGCGCGCAGCATCTTCAGCTCGGAGTCAAGCGCCAGGCCGTAGCCGGATTTGGCCTCGATGGTGGTGGTGCCACCGCGCCGGAACCACGCCTGGTAGCGCAGTGCCGCGGTCAGCAGATCTTCCTCGCTCGCCGCGCGGGTGAGCCGCACGGTGGCGCGTATGCCGCCTCCGCGCGCCGCGATCCCCTGGTAGGTGGCGCCTTGGGCGCGCTCGTCGAACTCGGCCGCGCGCGTCCCCGCGAAGACCGCGTGCGTGTGGGCGTCCACGAAGCCGGGCAGCACGATGCGCCCGCCGGCATCCACAATTTCGGCATCCGGCCCCGCCAGCCGCTCCATATCTTCGCGCCGGCCGACGTATGCAATGCGCTCATCGCGCAACACCAGCGCGCCGTTCGGCAGCACGCCCAGCTCGCGCAGCTCGCTTCCCACGCGCGGCCGCGCCGGCCCCGCCAGGGTCACCAATTGCGCGCAGTTCAGAACCAGCAGCTCGCTCACGCGGACTCCATGGGCCGCTTCAATCCCTTCTCGCGCGCGAATCGCACGGCCTTTTCGTAGCCCGCGTCGGCGTGGCGGATCACGCCCATTCCGGGGTCGCTGGTCAGCACGCGCTCCAGGCGCCGCGCGGATTCGTCGCTGCCATCCGCCACCACCACCATGCCGGCGTGCTGCGAGTAGCCGATACCCACGCCGCCACCGTTGTGAATGGAAATCCACGAGGCGCCCGCGGCCGTGTTCACCAGGGCGTTGAGCAGTGGCCAATCGGCAATGGCGTCCGAGCCATCGCGCATGGCCTCGGTTTCGCGGAAGGGCGACGCCACCGAGCCGGTGTCCAGGTGGTCGCGGCCGATCACGATGGGCGCATGCAACTCGCCCGATTTCACCAGCTTGTTTATCGCCAGCCCGAACTCGGCGCGCTCCCCATAGCCCAGCCAGCAGATGCGCGCGGGCAAGCCCTGGAAGTGTACGCGCTCTCGCGCCATGGGGATCCAACGCGCCAGTGCCTCATTGTGCGGGAACAATTCGAGCGCCAGGCGGTCGGTGCGGTAGATGTCTTCCGGATCGCCCGAAAGCGCCACCCAGCGGAACGGCCCGCGCCCCTCGCAGAAAAGCGGCCGTATATACT
>CAYRWE010000341.1:0-4901 GCA_964427655.1 uncultured Solibacteraceae bacterium
CCGACGCGCGCCTCATGGGCGAATTCCGCCAGGCCAACCAGGGCGTGATCGACGCCCTGAACGCCTACCAGGGTTGGCTCAAGAGCGACCTGCTGGCCCGCTCGAAGGGCGATTTCCGCATCGGCGCGGAAAGCTATCGCGCCAAACTCCTCGACGACGAGATGGTGGACACGCCCCTCGACCGCCTCCTCGAAATCGGCTACCAGGACCTGCACCGCAACCAGTCCGAGATCAAACGCGTGGCCGCCCTCATCGATCCCAAACGCACGCCCTCCGACGTGCTCCAGAGCCTGGAGAACGATCACCCCGCTGCCGGGCACCTGCTCGAAACCTTCCGCGGCACGCTGGGCGGCCTGCGCGAGTTCATCGACCAGCACCACATCGTCACCGTGCCCAGCCCCGTGCTGCCCATCGTCGAGGAGACTCCGCCCTTCATGCGCGCCCTGACCACGGCCTCGATGGATACCCCCGGCCCCTTCGAGAACGTGGCCAAGGAAGCCTTCTTCAACGTGACCCTTCCCGAGCGGGATTGGCCCGCCGCGCGCATCGAGGAGTACATGCAGGGCTTCAATCGCGGCACCATTCTCTCGACCGCCATCCACGAGGTCTATCCCGGCCACTACACGCAATTCCAGTGGGTCAAGCAGGCTCCCACCAAGGTCCGCAAGCTGGTGGGTTGCAGCTCCAACGCCGAGGGCTGGGCGCATTACAGCGAGCAGATGATGCTCGACGAAGGCTACGGCAACGGCGACCCCAAGGTGCGCCTGGGACAATTGCAGGACGCCCTGCTGCGCGACGCCCGCTTCATCGCGGGGATCGAGATGCACACCGGCAAGATAACCATGGAGCAGGCCACCGAGTTCTTCGTCAAGGAGGGTTACCAGGTGCGTCCGGTGGCCGAGAAAGAAGCCAAGCGCGGCACCTCCGATCCCACCTACCTGGTCTATACGCTGGGCAAGCTCGAGATCCTGAAGCTGCGCGAGGATTACCGCAAGATGAAAGGCGCCGGCTTCCGCCTGCAGGAATTTCACGACGCCTTCATGCGCCAGGGCTACCCGCCCATACGGATCGTGCGCCGCGCCCTGATGGGCAACGATTCGCCGGTGCTGTGAAGTCTGGTTACCGGTCGCGGCTCCGTTCCGATTCCGAGCCGCGACCGTCAGGGAGCGGTTCCGCCGATCTGCAAGCGCAGCTTCTTCTCCACGCTCGCTTCTTGTAGCGATCACGCCTCCGCAGTAGAATGGGCTGTGGATAACAAGGCCTGAATCGCTTGCCACACGGGGCGCCGCGGCGCGCCCGCCGGATCTCCATCCGGCACGGAGGAACCCAGCGTGAACAAGGGTAGTTCGGTAGACCCCCATGATTTGCGAGCCAAGACAGCCGGGGTTTTCGTCCCTATCTCGACTCCCTTCGACGATCGCGAAGATGTGGATTACGAGGGCTTGAGGTTCAATCTCGAGCGCTATGCCGAAAGCGGCGTGCTGGGCTATCTGGCGCTCGGGTCGAACGGGGAGAATCGCAGCCTCACCGAGGAAGAGAAGATCCGCGTGCTCGAGACCATCGTGCGGCACAAGGGCGCCGGCCAGGTGGTCATGGCCTGCGCCACTTACGATGCGCAGCGCGATACCGAGCGCTTCCTCGAAGTGGCGGCCGGTCTGGGCGCGGATTTCGGACTGGTGCTTTCGCCCGGCTATTTCCGCAAGCAGATGACCGACGACGTGCTGTTCCGCTACTTCTCCACGCTCGCGGACAGCTCGCCGATTCCGCTGCTCATTTACAACGCGCCCGGATTTTGCGGCGTGACGGTGTCGCCGGCCCTGGCCAAACGCCTGGCCGCCCATCCCCGCATCGTCGGCATGAAGGACAGCGCCGCGAGCGGAATCGAGCAGTTCCTCGAATTCGAGAGCGACACGTTCCACGTGCTGGCCGGCTCCGCGAATTTTCTTTTTCCGGCCATGATGCACGGTTCGGTGGGCGGCACGGTCTCGCTGGCCAATTCGTTTCCGGCCATCGTCATGGAGCTGTTCCGCTATGGCCAGGGCCGCGACGAAGCGGAAGGCGTGCCCCTCCAGGCCCGCGTTACCGCCACCAACAAGACCATCTCGGGACCCTACGGGCCTTCCGGCGTGAAGGCGGCCATGAACCTGGCCGGATTCAAAGGCGGACGGCCCCGCCGCCCGCTATTGCCGCTGACCGCCGCGCAGGTGGAAGAGATGCGACGCGTGCTCGTCCAGGGAGGTCTCCTCGAGTGAAGGCCGCCGCGCGGGCAGAACGGCACATCCCGCTAGTGCTAGCCTCAAAGTTAGGGAAATAGGAGGAAATTATGCCGGTTGTTCCGATGCAGCAGATCCTGAAAAACGCTTTCGATAACCGCTACGGTGTCGGAGCGTTCAATATCGTCGATTGGGTCACCATGGATTCGGTGCTCTCGGCCGCCGCCGAGACCAAGTCCCCCGTGATCGTGCAGGTTTCGGTCAAGACCGTCAAGGTTATGGGCGCCCGGCTCATCCAGTTAATGTTCCAGGAAATGGCCTGCCGCGTGCCTATTCCCGCGACCCTCCACCTGGACCACTGCCCGGACCGCAAGGTGATCGACGAATGTATCGCGGCCGGATGGAATTCCGTCTTGTTCGATGCCTCCAAGCTGACCTACGAAGAGAACATCGCCCAGACTGCGGCCGTGGTCGAGCAGGCGCACAAGTATGGTGTGGCCGTGGAGGGCGAGTTGGAGGCTATTAAGGGCGTCGAGGATGGCGTCGGCGATGAATACGGCGGCCCCATAGTGGCGCTCGATAAAGCCGTGGCGTTTATCCGCCAGACGGGCATCGACAGCTTCGCGCCCGCCATCGGCACGGCCCACGGGCTTTATAAAGGAACCCCCAAGATCAACTTCCAGCGCGTCTCGGAGATCCTGGCTGCCGAGCCGATCCCGCTGGTGGTGCACGGCGGCACCGGTCTCTCCGAAGAGACGTTCCGCGATCTGATCGGCCGGGGCACGCCCAAAATCAACATCTCGACCCAGCTCAAAATCACCTTCGGCGACGCCTTCCGGACGTATCTCGAGGCGCATCCCACCGAGTACGACCCTCTCAAGCTGCTGGGCGCGGTTAAGAAGCAGGTGGCCGCGCAGGTGAAGTCTTTCATGCACATCTTCGGGAGCGAAGGGAAAGCCGCATGAAGAAGGCTCTGATTTTCGATTGCGACGGAGTGCTGGGCGACACCGAGCAGTTCGGCCATCTCGTGGCCTTCAACCAGATGTGGCGCGAACTCGGTGTGCCGTGGCAGTGGTCGGTCGAAGAGTACGGGCGCAAGTTGAAAATCGGAGGCGGCAAGGAACGCATGGCCAGCCTCTTCTCCGAACCGGAGTTTCTCAAGGCCTGGCCCTCGGCGCCCGCCGGCGAAAGCGCCCGCAGGGAGACCATCGCCTTCTGGCACAAGCGCAAGACCGAGATCTATAAGGATCTCATCCGCTCGGGCCGCATCCCCGCGCGTCCCGGCGTGAAGCGCCTTTCCGAGGAGGCTCTGGATAAGGGCTGGGTTCTGGCCGTCGCTTCGACTTCGGCTCCCGAAGCGGTCAACGCCGTGCTTCGCCACGCCGTGGGCGAGGCGACCGCCAGCCGTTTCTCGCTGGTGCTGGCCGGCGACGTGGTGAAGGCCAAGAAGCCCGCACCGGACATTTACCTCAAGGCGGCGTCCGATCTCGATATCCCGCCGGGCGCCTGCGTGGTGGTGGAGGATTCCAATAACGGCGTCGAATCCGCCTACATCGCGGGGATGCGCTCGGTGGTGACCGTCAGCGGCTACACGCGCGACGAGGATTTCTCGCACGCTTCCATCGTGTTGACCTCGCTGGGCGATCCGGGCGGCGAGAAATGCGTGGTCCTCGAGAACCGCTCGGCGGCCCGCCCCGGCGACCGGTTCGAAGTCTCGGGCCTCGAAGCCGTGCTCTCGCAGAGCGTGGCGCGCTGCATATGACCGATGATTCTTTGCCCGCGGTGGAATTGGTCGTGCGGACCATCGCCGAGACCGCTCTCGCCAATGAGAGCTACTTCTGTCAACTGGATTCCGTAGTGGGCGACGGCGATTTCGGCTACTCGCTCGCGCGCGGTTTCGAAAAGGTGATCGACGGCTTCGATGGCTTCGATCGCTCCAGCCCCGGCGCGTTTCTCAAGAAGATCGGCCTCGTGATCGCCAGCCGCGTGGGTGGAACCTCCGGCCCCATCTGGGGCACGGCATTCATGCGCGCCGGCACTGCGGTGGGCGATAAGCAGGTCCTCACCCCGCAGGACACCGTCGCCATGCTGCGCGCCGCCGTCGCTGGGATCCAGGCGCGCGGCGGTGCGTCCCTGGGCGAAAAGACCTTGCTTGATGCGCTGGTTCCGGCCATCGATTGCCTGGAGACCCACTTGTGCGCGAACGGCGCCGGCCCGGACGGCGGAGTTGAGGCGCTCGCCACCGCCGCCGCCGTCGCCGAGAAAGCCGCCGCCGAGACCTCGCGCCTGGTCGCCAAGCGTGGCCGGGCCTCCTACACCGGGGACCGCAGCATCGGATCACCCGATCCGGGGGCCGTCGCCATCGCGGTCATGGCCTGCCGTCTCAGCGCCGCCTGGCGCGATTACCATTCAAAGAAAGGTGCCACCCCACCATGCGAAAATTCGTGAACGACCCGAAGCAGTTCGTACCCGAAATGTTGAAGGGGATCGCGCTGGCGAATCCCGGCGTGCTGCGCTACGTTCCGGAGTATAACCTCATCATGCGGGCCGATGCGCCGCGCGATGACAAAGTCTCCATTGTGCAGGGCTCCGGCTCGGGCCACGAGCCGGCCCACGTCATGCTGGTTGGCCCCGGCATGTTGGATGCCGCCTGTCCCGGCGATGTCTTCTCGGCGCCTCCGGTGGATT
>CAYRWE010000342.1:0-4898 GCA_964427655.1 uncultured Solibacteraceae bacterium
AGTTCCGCATCGGCCTGGTGCGCATGGAGCGCGCCATCAAGGAGAAGATGTCGGTTTACCAGGAGATGTCGACGGCCATGCCGCACGACCTGGTGAACGCCAAGCCGGTGATGGCCGCCATACGCGAGTTCTTCGGCTCCAGTCAGCTCTCCCAGTTCATGGACCAGACCAACCCGCTTTCGGAGATCACGCACAAGCGGCGTCTTTCGGCTCTCGGGCCGGGCGGACTGTCGAGGGAGCGCGCCGGGTTCGAGGTGCGCGACGTGCATCCGACGCACTACGGCCGCATATGCCCCATCGAGACGCCCGAAGGTCCCAACATCGGTCTGATCTCGTCGCTTTCCTGTTTCGCGCGGATCAACGAGTACGGCTTCATCGAGAGTCCCTACCGCAAGGTACAGAAGGGCGTAGTGATCGACGAAGTCAGGATCCTGAATCCGGGCGACGCGGATTACAAGGTGGGGGATATCTCGCGGCGGCAGGATATCGAAGAAGCCAACCGCAAGATGGGCCCCAAGAAGCAGCCCGTCGAGTACGAAGCCCACTGCGAGTACCTTTCGGCGTGGGAGGAAGACAAGTGGACTATCGCCCAGGCCAACGTGGCATTGGACGAGAAGGGCCGCATCGTACCCGAGCTGTGCAACGCGCGCCAGGCCGGTAACTTCGTGCTGAAGCCGCGCGAGGAGATCGAGTACATCGACGTCAGCCCCAAACAGCTCGTCTCGGTGGCCGCCAGCCTGATTCCGTTCCTGGAGAACGACGACGCCAACCGCGCGCTGATGGGATCGAACATGCAACGCCAGGCCGTGCCTCTGCTGCGCGCCGACGCCCCCTACGTGGGCACCGGCATGGAGTACGTGACGGCCCGCGATTCCGGAGCCGTGGTGCTGTGCAAGCGCTCCGGCGTGGTGGATTCGGTGGATTCCGAGCGCACCATCGTGCGCGTGGAAGGGGCGGCCCACGAAGGCCAGCTCTCGCGCGAAGTGGGCGCGGACATCTACCAGCTCATCAAGTTCAAGCGCTCCAATCAGAACACCTGCATCAACCAGAAGCCCATCGTCAAGGTGGGGCAGCGCGTGGTCAAGGGGCAGGTCTTGGCCGACGGCCCCTGCACCGACGAGGGCGAACTGGCCCTGGGCCGCAACGTTCTGGTGGCCTTCATGCCCTGGCGCGGGTACAACTTCGAGGATGCCATCCTGGTCAGCGAGAAGCTGGTCAAGGAAGACTACTACACTTCGATCCATATCGAGGAGTTCGAGATCGAAGCCCGCGACACCAAACTGGGGCCGGAGGAAATCACCCGCGACATCCCCAATATCGCCGATTCCTTCCTGCGTAACCTGGACGAGAGCGGCATCATCCGGATCGGCGCCACGGTCAAACCGGGCGACATTCTGGTGGGCAAGGTGACGCCCAAGGGCGAAACCCAGCTCACCCCCGAAGAGAAGCTGCTGCGCGCCATTTTCGGCGAGAAGGCCGGCGACGTGAAGGACGCTTCGCTCTATTGCCCGCCGGGTATCGAAGGCACCATCGTGGATTGCAAGATCTTCTCGCGCAAGGGGCAGGAGAAGGACGAGCGGTCGAAATCGATCGAAGAGAGCCAGATCGCCCGCTTGCAGCGCAACCTGCAGGACGAGATCCGCATTCTGACCGACGAACGCGCCAAGCGCCTGGCCGGCCTGCTCGAAGGCAAGAAGCTTCTGGCCGACCTGCACGACGAGAAGACCAACAAGCGCCTGCTCTCGAAAGATACCGACCTGACGCGCGACATCATCGAAAAGATGAAATCGCGCGACCTGAAGCGCATGCGCCTGAACGCCAAGGACCCGCGGCTCAACGAGCAGATCGACGAGATCGAAGAGATGACCTCGCGCCAGATCGCGGTTCTGGAGAAAATTACCGACGAGAAGATCGGCAAGCTGCGCAAGGGCGACGAGCTGCCTCCGGGCGTGATCAAGCTGGTGAAGGTCTATATCGCCATGAAGCGCAAGCTTTCGGTGGGCGACAAAATGGCCGGCCGGCACGGGAACAAGGGCGTGATCGCGCGCATCCTCCCGGATGAAGACATGCCGTACCTGCCCGACGGCACCCCCGTCGAGATCGTGCTCAATCCTCTGGGCGTTCCTTCCCGTATGAACGTGGGTCAGATTCTGGAAACCCACCTGGGATGGGCCGCGCAGGCGCTGGGTGTGCACTTTGCCACGCCGGTGTTTGATGGCGCCACCGAGCGCGAAATCAAGAAGGCGCTGACCGATGCCAAGCTGCCCACCTCCGGTAAGACCATGCTGTTCGATGGCATGACCGGCACCGCTTTCGAGCAGCCGGTGACGGTGGGCTACATCTACATGATGAAGCTCTCGCACCTGGTGGACGACAAGATCCATGCCCGCTCCATCGGCCCCTATTCGCTCATTACGCAGCAGCCGCTGGGCGGCAAGGCTCAGTTCGGCGGCCAGCGCTTCGGCGAGATGGAGGTGTGGGCGCTCGAAGCTTACGGCGCCGCATACATCCTGCAGGAGCTGCTGACGGCCAAATCCGACGACGTATACGGCCGCGCCAAGATCTACGAAGCCATCGTGAAAGGCGAGGCCGCCATCGAGCCGGGCGTACCCGAATCGTTCAACGTTCTCATTCGCGAGCTGCAATCGCTGTGTCTCGATGTGGAATTGATGAAGAAGCCGCGTGAAGTGCCGGATACGGCGCTGGCGGCGGACTAACTAATCGATATAAGGCCGGTGGGGCAGCCGAAAGCAAGCCCCGCTGGGCAAGCTAAAGCATGCCCCACCGGCCACTAAAGGGTTCATGGGTAATTGGAGGCTATTTTGAGATCCTCTCCGTACGATCGGGCGAATTTGATCGCGGATTTCGATTCCATCCGCATTTCTCTGGCTTCTCCGGAAAAGATCCGGAGCTGGAGCCACGGCGAAGTCACCAAACCGGAGACAATTAACTACCGGACATTTAAGCCGGAGCGCGACGGGCTGTTCTGCGCGCGCATCTTCGGCCCCACCCAGGATTGGGAGTGCTTGTGCGGAAAATACAAGCGCATGAAGCACCGCGGCGTGATCTGCGACAAGTGCGGCGTCGAGGTCACCTTGGCCCGCGTGCGGCGCGAGCGCCTGGGGCACATCGAACTGGCCAGCCCTTGCTCGCATGTCTGGTTCTTCAAGGGGCTGCCCAGCCGCATCGGGCACCTGCTCGATATCACCCTGCGCGAGCTCGAACGCGTCCTCTATTTCGAAGCCTACGTGGTGGTGGAACCGGGTGAGGTGGAGGGCCTGAAGAGCGGGGAAGTCATCACCGACGAGCGCAAGCGGCAGCTCGACCAGGAGCATCCCGGCAAATTCGTCGCCATGATGGGCGCCGAAGGCATCAAGGAGCTGCTCAAGAAGGTGGATGTCGAGCAGCTCAGCCAGGAAATTCGCGAGAAGATGAAGACCGAGCAGTCGCAGCAGAAGAAGCTCAAGTTCGCTAAGCGGCTGCGCGTGGTCGAATCCTTCCGCAAATCCGGCAACAAACCCGAGTGGATGATTCTGGACGTGATTCCGGTGATTCCGCCGGAGCTGCGCCCGCTGGTGCCGCTCGATGGCGGCCGTTTCGCCACCTCGGATCTGAACGACCTGTACCGCCGCGTGATCAACCGCAACAACCGGTTGAAGAAGCTCATCGAGCTGCACGCGCCGGACGTGATCGTGCGCAACGAAAAGCGCATGCTGCAGGAGGCCGTGGACGCCCTGTTCGACAACGGCCGGCGCGGCCGCGTGCTGCGCGGGGCCAACAACCGCCCGCTGAAATCGCTCTCCGACACGCTCAAGGGCAAGCAGGGCCGCTTCCGCCAGAACCTGCTCGGCAAGCGCGTGGATTACTCCGGCCGCTCGGTAATCGTGGTCGGCCCGGACCTGAAGCTGCACCAGTGCGGACTTCCGAAGAAGATGGCGCTCGAGCTGTTCAAACCGTTCATCTACCATCGCCTCGAGCAGCGCGGCCACTGCACCACCATTAAGCAGGCCAAAGAGCTGGTGGAGCAGCAGGACCCGGTGGTGTGGGATATTCTCGAAGAGGTCATCAAGGACCATCCCATCCTGCTGAACCGCGCCCCCACCCTGCACCGCCTGGGCATTCAAGCCTTCGAGCCGGTGCTGGTGGAAGGCAAGGCCATCAAGATCCACCCGCTGGTCTGCACGGCCTTCAACGCGGATTTCGACGGCGACCAGATGGCCGTCCACATCCCGCTTTCGCCGGAGGCGCAGATCGAGGCCTCCACGCTAATGCTGGCGGCTAACAATATTCTTTCGCCGGCGCACGGCAGCCCCATCGCCGTTCCCACCCAGGACATGGTGCTGGGCTGCTACTACCTCACCAAGGCGCGTCCCGGAGCCCGCGGCGAGGGCCGCACCTTCGCCTCGACCGACGACGTGTTGATCGCACTCGAAATGGGCGAAGTCGAAACGCTCACGCCCATCAAGCTGCGCTACACCGGCCGGGTCATCGACCTGGTACACGCCTTCGATAACCAGAACATCCTGCACACCGAGGCGATCGAGTTCGTGAAGCAGTACATGGAAACCACGGTCGGGCGCGTGATCATGAACGACGCCCTGCCGCAGGATATGCCCTACATCAACGGCCTACTCAAGAAGAAGGGGTTGGGCCAGTTGGTGCAGTACTGCTACCTGAAATTCGGTCTGGTAGTCACTGTCCAGATGCTCGACGAAATCAAGAACCTGGGCTTCCTGTACGCCACCCGGGCGGGCATTTCCATCGGTATCGACGACATGGTGGTGCCGAGCGAGAAGGCCGGCCTGGTAGCCGAGGCTGAACGGGAAGTGGTGGCCGTCGAGAGCCAGTATCAGGACGGCGCCATCACCCACGGCGAACGCTATAACAAGATCATCGAA
>CAYRWE010000343.1:0-4890 GCA_964427655.1 uncultured Solibacteraceae bacterium
CGCGTGGATGCCAGCCTGCCCTACTTTCTGCCTTCCCCATTCCTGGGCACTTTCGGCGCCTTCATCCGCGTGCGCTCGCCGATTTATTCCAAGCGCGTGCTCTACGATATCGGCATCTCCGGGCCGCTGGCCGGGTTCGTCTTCCTGCTGCCCGCGCTGGCTGTGGGCCTGGCGTTTTCCAAAGTGATCCCCGGCATCGCGCACCAGGGCGATCTGCGCTTCGGCGTGCCGGCCCTCGAGCTGCTCCTCGAACGCGCCATCTTCCCAGGCATTCCATCGGCCGACATCTACCTGCACCCGGTGGCCCGCGCCGCCTGGATCGGCATGTTCGCCACCTCCATGAACCTGCTGCCCATCGGACAGCTCGATGGCGGCCACATCGTCTACGCCTTTTTCCGAAGGCGCCATCGCACAATCTCGACGGTGCTGTGCCTGCTGATGATTCCGCTGGGCTACTTCTCCTGGTTTGGATGGTCGCTGTGGGGTCTGGTGCTGCTGCTGGTGGGGCGCCGCCATCCCCTGGTTTACGACGACACGGATCTCACGCCCGGCCGGCGCGCGCTGGGCTGGGTCGCGCTGGCCGTCTTCCTGCTCACCTTCATCCTGGCTCCCATCGTCGCCAGCGGGCAATAGCCGGATATGAAGATCACCGCGGCGATCATCACCCTCAACGAGGAGCGCAATATCGCGCGCGCCCTGGAGAGCCTGCGCTGCTCGGACGAAATCCTCATCATCGATAGCGGCTCGGTGGATCGCACCGTGGAGCTGGCCGAAAAGCTGGGCGCCCGCGTCATCGAAGCGGGATGGCGCGGCTATGCGGGCCAGAAGAACTGGGCCGCCGAGCAGGCCAGCCACGATTGGATTCTCTCGCTCGACGCCGATGAAGCCCTCAGCGAACCGCTGGACGCCGAGATCCTGCGGCTCAAGAAAACCGGCCCGCTTTGCGATGCCTACACCATGCCGCGTCTGGCGCGCTACCTGGGCCGCTGGATTCTGCACTCGGGCTGGTATCCCGACCGCAAGGTGCGCCTCTACGACCGGCGCAAGGCCCGCTGGGTGGGCGATTTTGTGCACGAGAGCGTCCAGGTGGATGGGCGCGTGGGCCACCTTGAAGGCAGCATCCTGCACTTCACCTGCGATTCGCTCTCCGAGCACCTGCGGACCCTGGACCGCTACACTACGCTGGCCGCGCAGGAGATTGTGGCGCGCAAAATAAAAGTGTCTCTCTGGCGTCTGATTCTGGACCCCGCCTGGGCCTTCGTGAAGAGTTACATTGTGGAGCGCGGATTTCTGGACGGCCCCGAAGGTTTGACCATTGCCCACATGGCCGCGTTCTACAACTTCGTGAAGTATTCCAAAGCGAGAAACATGAGCTGATGCGCGTTCTGCATCTGGATAGCGGCCGCACGATGCGCGGAGGCCAGTGGCAAGTGTACCGGCTCATCGAGGGCCTGGAAGCGGCAGGCGTGGAATCCGTGCTGCTGGCGCGCGCCGGCGGGCCGCTGCTCGAAAGAGCGCGCGCCCGGGGATGGAACGCGCGGCCGCTCGCGCGCCTTCCCTTCGAGCGCGGGTACGATCTGGTGCACGCGCACGATTCGCGCAGCCACACGCTCGCGGCCCTGCTATGCCGCGCTCCTCTGGTGGTCTCGCGCCGCGTGGCCTTCGCCGGCGCGGCGCCCGGAGCCATCCAGCGTTGGAAGTACGGACGTGCGGCCCGCTACCTGGCCGTTTCCGCGCACGTGAAATCGATTCTGGCCGCACGGGGCGTGCCGCCGGAGAAAATCGACGTGGTCTACGACGGCGTGCCGCTCTTCGAACGCCCGCGCCTCGCCGATGCCCCCGCGCGGGTTCTCGGACCGGCGAACCTGGACGACCCGCGCAAGGGAGCCGCCCTGGCTTTCGAAGCCGCGCGCCTGGCCGGAATCGAGCTGACGCTCTCGGCGGACCTCGAGCGGGATCTGGCTTCCGCGTCGCTCTTCGTCTACATCACCGCAAGCGAGGGTCTCGGCTCGGCCGTGCTGCTGGCCATGTCGGCCGCGGTTCCCACCATCGCCAGCCGCACCGGCGGGCTGCCCGAAATCGTGCGGCACGGCGAGACCGGCCTGCTGGTCGAAAACCGCGCGCCGGCCATCGCCGCGGCCATGCGCTCGCTCGTCGACGATCCCGCGGCGGCGCTGCGCATGGGCGCCGCCGGCCGCCGCCGCGTCGAGGAAGGTTTCACCGTGGAGGCCATGGTCCGCCGTACCATGGAGGTTTACCGGCAGGTGCTTTCTTGATTGAAGCCATAGTCGCAGCCCTCTTCGGCCTGTTGATCGGCAGTTTTCTGAACGTGTGCATTTACCGCTGGCCGCGCGATCTCTCGGTGGTACGGCCGCGCTCACACTGCCCGTCGTGCGAGAAGACCATCGCGTGGTACGACAACGTTCCGCTGGTGAGCTATGCCCTGCTCCGGGCCCGCTGCCGGCACTGTGGCGCGCGCATCTCGCCGCGCTACCCGGTAGTGGAGCTGCTAACGGCGGTGCTCTTTTTCGTCTTCGTCTACACTCTGGGGCCGCGCCCGGTGGCGCTGAAGATGTGCGCTTTCGGCGCGATTCTGGTGGGCCTGATTTTCGCCGACCTGGAGGAGCGCATCCTGCCCGACGAGTTGACGCTGGGCGGCGCGCTGCTCGGCCTGGTCTTCGCGCTCTTCGTGCCGGTGCCCGATGTGACCGCGCAGGCGCTGCTCTGGCTGACCGGCATGGACATGACCCCGGGCGCCCCCCAATGGCTGGCGGAAGCCGCCCTCGGAGCGATTCTTCCCGCGCTCTTCCTGTGGGGCGGCGGATGGCTCTATTACCAGGTGCGCCACCGCGAAGGCCTCGGTTTCGGCGACGTGAAGCTGATCGCCATGGTGGGCGCATTCCTGGGTCTGCGCGGCGCCCTGCTGACGCTGATCCTGGGTTCGCTCTCCGGCTCCGTGCTGGGCTACGGCTATATCAAAGCCACGCATCGCGACGCCGCCACCTACGAGCTGCCCCTGGGCACGTTCCTGGGCCTCGCCGCGCTGGTAGTTGCGCTAATCGGCCCGCATCTCACGGGATGGCAGTAGAGATGAGCCGACGCTAAATCAGCCCAACGCGGAGACGCGGAGCCGCGGAGTTTCGCGGAGTCAAAAACAAAGTCAAAACCTGAGTGCACGGAGGAAGCGGAGATCCATGCCGCTGGCGCCGGGTGGGCGCGTCTTGTGGGGGGTATCGCGAAATGACTTTGCTTATCCTCCGCGAAACTCCGCGCCTCCGCGTCTCCGCGTTGGGCTGGTGTTTGTGTTCTCCACCCATATTTATGGGAAAATGGGCCCAGTGAAGACGACCATCGAAATTCCGGACCAGCTATTCAGGCAGGCCAAGGCCGAGGCTGCCCAACAAGGGCAGACGCTCAAGGACTTCTTCACCAGCGCCGTTCGCGACCGGCTCGAGCGGCAGAGCGGCGCATCGACAGCCAAACCGTGGGAGGCGGCCTTCGGCGGCCTGCGCCATCTCCATAAAGAGAACCGCCGCATCGATCGCATTGTCGCCGCGGAATTCGAGATTATCGACGAAGAAGAATGGCGCTAATTCTCGACACCAACGCCCTCTCAGCTTTTGCCGACGGCGATCCCGCTCTGCGCCGCGCGATTGAGGACGAACCGGATCTCGCCGTGCCTGCGGTTGTTTTGGGCGAATACCTGTTCGGCATCCGCCAATCGCGGCTGCGCGCGCAATACGAAGCCTGGCTGCGTCAGAACTCCGCGGTCCTCCCCGTCCTGCGAATAGGGCCGGCCACCGCCGCGCGCTACGCCGAACTGCGTTCGCTCCTGAAGTCCGCCGGCCGCCCGATTCCAAGTAACGATCTTTGGACCGCCGCCCTAGCCCGCGAATATGGCTGCAAAGTCACGAGCCGGGACCGGCACTTCGAATCCGTGCCGGGCATCCGCCTTCTCTCCTGGTGAGTCTCAGCCCCGCCTGGCGCCAGCCGCACGAACCTCCGCCTCCTCCGTGCACTCAGGTTTTGACTTTGTTTAACTCCGCGAACCTCCGCGCCTCCGCGTCTCCGCGTTGAGCTGGTTTAGAGTCCCCCCTAATGCCGCCGTCCGAACGACCGCCCCGGGCTGCGCATGGGCGGCCGGAAGGATGGTCGCGGAGTGGGCCGAAACCCGGGCGAGGACGGGCGTGCGGCGCCCGGCTCCGGCCGGTTCGAGCCGAACGTGTGCGCGTTGTGATCCGCGTTGGGGTCGCGCGCCGAGGGCGAGGCATACGGCGAATTGCGATAGCCGCCCGGCTTCGAGGCGTATTTCGAATCGCGGAAACCGCCGCTCTGCGCGTAGCCGCTGCCGCCGTAGCGCTCCTGCGTAGCGGTGCCCTGCGAGCCGTAGCGCGGCGCACCGGCCTCATCGTCGTGGCCGTAGTAGGTGCGGCCGCTATCGCGCGAGGTCCGGTAGCCATCCCAATCGCCCCGCTCCAGCGGCCGGTAGCTGTGGTTGAACAGCAGATCGCGCAGCAGCGCGTATTGGCCGTAGAAGACCCAGAAATCGCGGCCATCGCGATGCTCCCAAGAGCCGTATTGGTTGGTCTGTCCGGGCGGCGCCATGTAGGCGAAACCGGCCGGCTGGGCTGTCCGCTCAGCCTCGGAATCGTAGTGGCCCGCGGCTTTGTGCTCCACGGCCATCCCCAGGTCGTTCTTCTGCGCCTCATAGGTGGGCCTGGGAACTTCCACCCACTTGTCTTCGGAGCTGGTCTCGCCGCCCTTGGCCGCCGCGTTGGCGACGCGCGTGCGAATCGTGCGGATCTCTTCGTCGTAGGAGCGGTTGGTGCCGATGCCGCGCGTCTCCAGATCCACCAGCACCTTGTCCCAGGCGTAGTAGAGCTGGCCCGA
>CAYRWE010000344.1:0-4864 GCA_964427655.1 uncultured Solibacteraceae bacterium
TCACCAACTTCCACCTGCCGCGCACCAGCCTGTTGCTGCTGGTGTGCGCCTTCGCCGGCACGGAGCTGGCGCTCGAGGCCTACCGCCACGCGGTGGAAAGCCGCTACCGCTTCTACTCCTACGGCGATTGCATGCTGATTTTGTAGTGGGGCATGCTTTAGCTTGCCCAGCGGTTGCGGCCGGGCAGCATTGGTTTTAGAGCGCTTGAGGGCAAGCTAAAGCATGCCCCACCCACTAGCGGACCACCGCCAGGGCTTCGTCCGGCACGCTCTTCCGATGCTCCGGCTCCTTGCCGCCACGCAGCGCGCGCGACTCCGGCTCGCGGAAGCGGAACCGCGGCGAGAGCAGTTCCTGAACCGAGTAGACGGCCTTGCCGACTCCGCTGGCGCCGTGCAACGGCGTGTTGGCGAAGATGTGGTACAACTCGTGCGCCAACACGCGCGCGATGGCGCGTCCGAAAACCGTCTCGCGCTCATCGCTCGACAGCTCCAGCGTGCCGTTCCGGATGAAAGCGTGTACGCGGTCGCAATCCACATCGCTGAAGGGCAGGATCACGCCGTCGCTGACATGGGTCCAACCGAGCGCGATGGAGTGGGTGCTGGGATCCCTCATACTGTCGGCGTCGCACCTGCCCCTGAAATGCACCACCGCCAGCCGGCTGCTGGTTTCGTCGTGGTCGCCCGCCAGGTCCCTCCAGGCGAATTCCAGGCCCATGGGGGCCATGATGGAATCGAGCTCCTCGTGAATCGCATCGAGAGCCTTCGGCGAAGGAGCGCCTTCGAACTCGGTGTACAGCAGAATAGGGGCGCCTGACGAGTCCCGTGGCTGGCCCGAGGCGGGCAGAAGCCCGGCCACCAGGCAAACGCAAAACAGTTTCACCTGTGGAAATCCGAAAATCTGTAATCAACTATACAGCGGGAGGACGCCCGCGGTCCAGCACTAATTCAGGATGTTCATGGACCATCCGGTTGGCCGTGTGGCACGCAAAGCAGATCGGCGAAGTGGTGGCCAGAGTCTCCTGCAATCGCTCGGCGGGGACCTCGCTCCACTCCATGGAAACGCGGTCCGGGCGCAAGAGCGCGGGCTGGGCGCCGGCCCAATCGATCTCCCCGATAGGATGCCCGCAGGATGCGCAGACTTTCTCCTGGTACCACTGGATCAATATGTTGCGCACCAGGCAATCCTCCGGCGAAGCTTTCACTTCGTTCAGACATTCCTGGCCGCAACCGCCGCGCTCCGGCCATCGCGAACATGTAGACAGCCGTAATTGCGGCGAATTGGAGAGCGCCGTGAGAGCGGCATGGCCGGCATCCAGCACTATGCCGGCGGGTTTTTGGGTCTCGGGGCACTCGACCACGCGACGGCCTCGGAATCTCAGCCAGGCGCGTGTGACGCGCCAACCGGCGATGGCTAGCAGCACCACCGCCACCCCAACGATCAAAGCGGCCTGAACCGGCATATTGGCCTCCGAAAGTGCAGAGAGCAAGATGCGGGCCAATCGTCTCCTATGCGTGCCGATCGCTTAAGTCGTTGATTCCGAGGATCGTCTTTGTCCGAAATGAACGCACCCTCACGCGCCAAAAGCCACACTGGCTGCGTGGTATCCCCCTTCCGGCAACTCCCGCCGGCCATTCGGCGTCTATTGAAGAGTGGAAATTCGCTGCATTTTAGCCGTTCCGCTGCTTGTGCTAGGCGCCTTGGCTGGCGTTTCGAGCGATTCCGAATCGGCGCAGCGGAAGTTCGACCTCATCGATAGCGAACGGCTGAAGCCCGGCTCGCGCGTGGATCTGACCCTCCCGGAGCTGAATGCCTACGTCTTGCAGGAGGCGCCGCCGGGCGTGCGAAACACGCGCCTCCAGGTGCTATCGCCCGGAGTGGTGGCGGGGAACGCGCTCATCGATTTCGGCAAGCTGGGACGGGCCAACGGGTATGAGCCGGGCTGGCTGATGTCCAAGCTGCTGGATGGCGAGCGGCCGGTGCGCGTCACGGCGCACATCGAATCCTCGGGCGGCCACGCGCGCGTGGATGTTCAGCGCGTTGAGATCGGCGGCCTCGAGGTGGATGGCCGCACGCTCGATTTCCTGATCCACAATTTCCTGCTGGCCCTCTACCCGGATGCCGTGGTGGGCCGCCCCTTCGAACTGGGCCATCGCATCGACCGGCTGGATGTGCAGCCCCGCGGCGTGGGTGTGATCGTCGGCCGCTAGCAGGGAAACCGCTAACGCGCGCGGCTCCGAACGCGGGTACCGAGCCGCGACCGTAAGGGAGCGGTGGCCGCTAGCCCGCACGGCAGAGGCGTGGCTAGATCACGTGATAGTAGCCGCCGCGCTTCAGCACCTCGACGGGGGTGCCGAACAGAGCCGAGAGGTTGCCGGCTTCGAGCACGCGCTCCTTGGGGCCATCGCAATAGACGCGCCCGCCGCGGATCAGAACCACGCGCCGCATTTCCGGAATGATATCGGGAAGATGGTGCGTCACCATCACGATGCTGATTCCCCGCCCGGCCAGCTTGCGCAGGATGCCGCGCAGCTCGCGGGTGGCGTGCAGGTCCAGGCTGGTCGAGGGTTCATCGAACACCAGGGCCCGCGGATTGTGCACCAGCGCGCGGGCGATCAGGATGCGGCGGGCTTCCCCGGAAGAGAGCTCGTCGGTGGGGCGCCCGGCCAGGTGCGAGATCTCGAGCAGGTCCATGACCTCGCGCGCGGTGCGCTCCATTTCGGGCGTCACCTGGTGATGCGGCCAGACGCCGACGCTGCCGAAGAAGCCCGAGAGCACGATCTCGCTCGACGAGAAATCGCGCGTGCACATCTGCATCCAGTCGTTCGAGACCAGGCCGAGCTGGTTGCGCAGGTCGAACAGGTCCCAGTTTTCGCTTCCCAGGATGCGCAGCGACCAGGGTTCCGGTTTGAGCAGCGGATACAGGTCGCGCGAGATGACCTTGACGAGCGTGGACTTGCCCGAGCCGTTGGGGCCGAGGATGGCGACGTGCTCTCCCTGCGCGATGGTCAGCGTGACGCCATCGAGCACCAGGCCGTCGCCGCGTTTGACCGAGACATTTTGGAAATCGATGAGGGGGATCAAATTCTATTGTAGGGGGCCGGATCATCCGCGGTCGATCTGGTCGGCCAAGTCGCGCGGGTAAGCCGATTTCAGCTCTGGATGCGCTTCGGCGAGACGGATCAGATCGAGTTCGTCTTTCTTGCGTTTGCTCAAGCGCCGGCCCGGATCGCCGTAGGCCCACAGCTTGCCTTGCGTGACGTCTTCCAGGCTGGCCACCCGCGCACGTACGCCGAGAACCTCGGCCTGCACCGAGCGCGCCGGGAACGCCTGGTATCTCTCGTCCGTGGTGAACTGAATCCGAAGGCGGCTACCCGGCGCCGTGGCATTCAGCGAGTGAAGATGCGCTTCGATTTTGAAGCCCTGCTTTTCGAGCTGCGCGGCGAGTTCGGAAAGCTTAGAAGCGATCACTACAATATCGGCGTCCAGAGTGTACACCGGCTCGACGTAACAATTGACGGCCAGGCCCCCAATCAGGCAGTAGGCGCCGAAGGCTTCGCAGGCTTCGATCAGCCGCGCGAAATCCGTCGCACCGCCGCGAGTGGTCAATTCGTAGGCTTCCTCCGCCGTCACAGCTTCACTGTAGCGAATGCGGGCAAGCTAAAGCATGCCCCACCCTTACGCGATGCGGTCGAGCACCGTGCCGTCCGCGCCGTTCAGCGCGATCTCGATCGCCAGCGTGCCATCGGCGTGCGTCGAGCAGCTCAGGCAGGGGTCGTAGGCCCGCACCAGGGCGGAGACGCGGTTGAGCATCCCTTCCTTGAAATGCGTGCCGTCCACGAAGTGCTGCGCCACCTGCTTGACGCCGTGATTGATGGCCAGGTTGTTGTGCCCGGTCGCCACGATCAGGTTGGCCCATTGCATGGCGCCCTGCTCATTCACCTTGTAGTGGTGAATCAGCACGCCGCGCGGGGCTTCGATCATGCCCACGCCTTCCAGGCAGTTCACCGAGGCGCGCGCCCGCACGTGGGTGTCGAGAATGGCCGGATCGTTCAGCAGAATCTCGATCTTCTCCAGGCCGTGCAGCAGCTCGATCAGCCGCGCGTAGTGATAGTAGAACGAGCTGTGCGCCATTCTTCCGCAGCGCTGGCGGTATTCGGCCAGCTCGCGATCGGCCTCCGGAGTGCCGCAGGCTTCCGCCACGTTGAGCCGCGCCAGCGGTCCCACGCGGTAGATCCCCGCCGGATATCCGAGCGGCTTGTAGTAGGGCGCTTTCAGATACGATTCGCGCAGCGAGGCTTCGCCGATGAACCTGGCGTAATCGCGCGCCTTGATGTTCGAGGCCACGGGCTGGCCTTCGGCGTCCTTGAACTGGAGCGTGCCGTCGTACCATTGCAGGCCGCCGTTTTCATCCACCACGCCCGCGTACATGGTGGGCTCGGTGCCGAAGTTGGCGATCTCTTCGGCGAACTTGTCCACCGCGCCCTTGAAAATATCGAGGGCTTCGGCGGCGGTCGAGCGCGCTTTGGGCAGCCCGGCCAGAATGTGGCTGCGCAGCTCCTGCGTCATGGGCGCGTTGACGCCTCCGGGGACGATCCAGGAGGGATGCACGCGCTCGGTGGCCAGGCCTTCGATGACCTCCTGGCCGAACCGGCGCAGCCCCACGCCCGCGCGCGCCAGTTCGGGATTCTCTTCGATCAGCCCGAAGACGTTGCGCCGCGCCGGATCCGAATCGAAGCCCAGCAGCAGGTCCGGCGCCGAGAGATGGAAGAAGCTGAGCGCGTGGGATTGCACGAACTGCGCGCAATGCGCCAGCTCGCGCAGCTTGAATCCGGCCTCGGGAGGCGCCACCGCCATGATGGCGTCG
>CAYRWE010000345.1:0-4861 GCA_964427655.1 uncultured Solibacteraceae bacterium
TGAACTACGTTTCCTGCTCCCCGTACCGCGTTCCGATCGCCCGGCTGGCAGCCGCTCAGGCAGCCATTTCGGGAGACAAATCGGAAGCCATGCGGACGGCGTAAGCGCAACCGCGATAATGGGGGCCGGGAAAGATTCCGGCCCCTCCGTTACTACCGCGCAGCCAATCCTCTAACGTATTACCGCGGCTTCGCCGACTTGCATCACAGCGGCGCGGGCAGCCCCTGCCGTGCTATCGGAAACCTGAACCATCAGAATTCGAATCAAGTCGTACTTCGGGTCGATCCATCCCTCGGTGCCGAACGCGCCACCATGGCCGAAGGTCCCAGGCGAATGTAAAAGCAGGGTGCCTTCCGGTTTGTTGACAATCTCAAACGTCAGGCCATATCCCGTGCCACCGAGCCATCCTGAGGGCGTCACGTCGGGCGTGAAGACGCGCGTCATCGTCTCGATGGATTGCCGCGTGAGATATTCGTGACCGTCCAGCGTGCCTCCGTTGAGCAGCATCTGGTAGAACCGAAACAGATCCGGGGCCGTCGAGTAGAGGCCAAACTCGGGCCCCGGGTACTTGGCGTTGGGGCGATATTGCGCGGGGTCGCCGGCCAGGATCTCCGCTCCCGAACGAACCAGTTTCCCGTTCGCATGATGGTAAACGAAAGCGATGCGGCCTTTCATGTTGTCGGGCGCGAAAAAGAAGCTGCTCTTCATCCCCAGCGGGTCGAGGATGCGGCTCTTGACGAAATGAACGTACTCTTCGCCGGAGAGAACCTCGACGATGCGGCCCAGGGTGGCGATGCCCTCGTTGCTATAACGCCAGCGCGTCCCTGGCTCGAATTCCAGGCGTGAATGCGCGTAGAATCGTACCGCCTCATCGAGCGGCACCCGTAAAGTGCGCGGATTGTCTTTCAGCTCGCCATCCGGGTCCCCCGGCAGCCCCGAGGTATGGGACATCAACTGCCACACCGTCGGCGGATGCGCTGGCGGGTATGTGACCTTGATACCGCTGGGAAGGGTCTCTTCCACCAGTTGACCTTTGAACTCCGGGAGATAATCCTCCACCGGCCGCCGCAGTTCGAGCTTACCTTCCTCCACCAGCATCATGGCCGCGACGCCGGTGAAGTTCTTCGTCATCGACATGATCTGAAAGATCGAGTCGGTGGCCATGGGCTTGTGGCCTTCCACATCCTGCCATCCCGCAGCTTCCAGTAGGGCGACTCTTCCATGACGCGCGACCAGCGCCACGGCCCCGGGAATGGTCTGCTGTTCGACCAGCTCATGAAGGCGGGAAGAAATATTCTTCAAGCGTTCGGCCGAAAGATCGGCGCCTGTCTGGGCGTTCGACAACGCCGGCAGGCTGGCCAGGAGAGCATATAGCAGGAAGCGCATAATGATTGAGTTTAACCGAACTTCGCCAGGGTTACGGGGGCTGCGCGGCAGCGGCGGCTCCGGTCCGCTGGCCGACGGTTAATCGGCGCTCGAAAAACGGCTACCCTGGACGATGGTAGATTGCCATGCACGCTCACCCTCTGTCCCGAAGGTCTTTCCTGGGAGCGGCCGCCGCGGCTCCCTTCCTCGCCCGCTTTCATCGGCTCGCCGCAGCCGAGAAGAACCAACTCAAAATTCGCGACCTTCGGACCATGACGGTCCAAGGCGCCTCGCGCACGTACATCCTGGTCAAAGTCGTGGCCGACGACGGGATTTACGGCATCGCGGAGGCCTACGGCACCCCCGGCTTCGGCGTAAAGGAGCAGATCCTCGCCCTCAAGCCTGGGCTGGCCGGCCAGGACCCGCTCCAAATCGACACAATCTACACTTTCCTCGATGAGCGCGCCCGGGACCTCAGCGGCACCCGCACCGATGGCTCGGCGCACAATTTCATGCGCGCCGCCAGCGCCATCGAGATGGCTCTGTGGGACCTGGCGGGGAAGGCTCTAGGCGTACCCACCTCCACGCTGCTGGGCGGCCGCTTCCGCGAGAAGGTCCGCGTCTACGACCATGCCGCTCCCGCCAACATGCTGGACAAAGCTTCCTGCCGCGAATGGGCCCAGAAAGCCAAAGCCGATCCGGCGGGCTTCACCGCGCACAAGTTCGGCTTCCCCCACACCAGCCCGGATGCCGACCCGGCGCGGGATCTGCGCAACCGCGTCCTGACCACCAGGGAGCTGATCGAGGTCCGCCAGGGCTTCGAAAACTGCCGCGAGGCCATCGGCTGGGAGCACGACATCATGGTCCATTGCCACTGGGAATACGACCTGCGCACCGCGATCCAGCTCGCCGAAGCCGTCGAACCCATCAAGCCCGTATGGCTCGAAGATCCCCTAGGCGTGGACTATTCGGAAGCATGGACGCGCCTGTGCCAGAGTGTGCGGGTGCCCATCTGCACCGGCGAGAACCTGGCGCGGCGGCAGGGGTTCAAAGATTTCATCACGCGCGTGGGCTGCGACATTCTGAATCCCGATCTGCGCAATAGCGGCGGATACCTGGAAACCAAGCGGGTTGCCGATTTCGCCGACGTGTACGGACTTCCCATGGCCAATCACAATACCGGAAGCCAGCTTCACACCTGGGCAACCTGCCAGTGGGCCTCCTCCATTCGCGATTACATGGCCTGCGAGACCATCACCGGCGCGGGCGGCTGGATGGACCAATTGCTCCTGTTGGATGGCCCCTACATCCGGAATGGCTTCGTCCCCGTCACCGCGAAACCGGGCTTGGGGGTAGAGCTGAATCCCGATGTGGTCAAGGCCCACCTTGTACCCGGCGAAACCTGGTGGGGATAATCGCACGGCGCAAGTGCCGGTGCAATCGCGACCGGCGATCCGCGAACCGACTTCGCCGATAATAGATCCATAGGGGCGGGAGGGTATGCGGATCTGTCTGGCAAGTCTGATTGGGATGGCCGCGGTGTTGGCGCTCGACGGCCAAACCGGCGTTCTCACGTGGCACAACGATGATGCGCGGACCGGGCAAAATCTGCGCGAAACCATACTGACGCCTGCCAATGTGAATGTGGCGGGCTTCGGTAAGCTCTTCACGATCGCCGCGGATGGCAAGGTGGATGCCCAGCCGCTTTACGTTCCGGCACTCGCAATTCCGGGCCAGGGCATGTTCAACGTCTTGTATATCGAGACGGAACACGGAAGCGCCTACGCTTTCGACGCCGATACCGGGGCGCAGCTCTGGCACGTGTCTCTTCTGGGCGATAACGAAACGCCTTCCGACGACCGCGGTTGCGGCCAGGTGACACCGGAGATCGGCATCACCTCCACGCCGGCGATCGATCCGTACAGGGGTCCGCATGGCACCCTCTACGCCATCGCGATGTCCAAGAGCGCTTCAAGGCAGTATCATCAGCGGCTGCACGCGCTGGACCTGGCGACTGGCGCGGAGGAGTTCGGCGGCCCAATCGACATCCAGGCCACTTACGCGGGTTCGGGCGCGGAGGGCGCCGGCGGAGTCCAGACCTTCGACCCAAAGCAGCACAAAGAGCGCCCTGGGCTGGCCGTCGCCGGCGGGATCGTCTACACGAGCTGGGGATCGCATTGCGACATCGCGCCCTACACGGGCTGGGTGATCGGCTATGACGAAGCCACCCTCGCGCAGGTGAGCGTGCTCAACCTGACGCCCAACGGCAGCGATGGCGGAATCTGGGCATCTGGAGCGGGGCCGGCCTTCGACGCCGCGGGAAATTTCTATCTGCTCATGGGCAACGGCACCTTCGATACGGCTCTCGATGCCCGCGGCTTTCCGGTGAACGGCGATTACGGGAACGCCTTCGTGAAGCTTTCGCCGACTGGGACGACGCTCTCCATCGCGGACTACTTCACGATGTACAACACCGGCACCGAATCCAGCACCGATGTGGACCTCGGCTCGGGCGGCGCCATGCTTCTGCCTCCGCTACTCGACGCGAACGGCCAGCCGCGCGATCTAGCGGTGGGCGCGGGCAAGGACGGCCACATCTACGTAGTGGACCGGAACAACCTGGGCAAATACCACGCGAACACCAACGCCGTGTACCAGGAATTGCCGGCGGCGCTAAGCGGCTCAGTCTACTCGAGCCCGGCATGGTTCAACGGCACGCTGTACTACGGCGCGTCGGGAGACAATTTGAAGGCGTTCGCTTTCTCTAACGGCGCATTCGGCATGCCGCCGTCTTCGCAATCGGCCACCGCATTCGGCTATCCCGGGGCCACTCCCGCGATCTCCGCCAACGGCTTCACAAACGCGATCGTATGGGCGGCTGAGAATGCCACAACAGCGGTGCTGCACGCCTACGATGCGAGCAATCTTTCGAAGGAGCTTTACAACAGCAACCAGGCCCCCGGCGGACAGGACAACTTCGGGGCCGGCAACAAATACATCGTGCCCACGGTCGTCGATGGCAAGGTTTATGTGGCGACCGCTAGCGGCGTGGGGGTGTTCGGCCTTCGATGCAGCTACGCGCTCATCCCGCAAAGAGTCTCGATGCCCACCGCGGGTGGGACGGCGGCGTTGAAGCTGGCGGCCACGAGCGGATGCCCCTGGTCGGCGGCCAGCAACTCGCCGTTCGTTACGATCTCTTCGAATGCCTCGGGGACGGGCGGCGCCACGCTGACCTTCCAGGTTGCCGCCAACCCGGGAGCCGCGCGAAAGGCTGCGCTGAGGGTTGCCGGCCAGACCTTCACCGTGGACCAACGGGGCGAGAGCTACCGCCCACCGATTCCGGGCGGCCATTGATGGCGTCGGTTTTGTGGTGCCCGCGGCGCCCGTGGTAAACTTTGAGACAGTACTTCTGCGGGCAGGTCGAGTCTCGCAATTTTGAAAAGATGGGCGCGTAGCTCAGTTGGTTAGAGCGCCTGCTTCACACGCAGGAGGTCAC
>CAYRWE010000346.1:0-4801 GCA_964427655.1 uncultured Solibacteraceae bacterium
GCATCTCGCGCTGCCACTCCACCAGGTGCCGCAGCCAGGCGATCCGCTGATCGTCCTCCGCCGGCCCCTTGCGCCCCTCCTTGTACTTCCAGTGCGCCGCGATGCCCTCTTCGGCAATGCGGTGCATCTCATCGGTGCGGATCTGAACCTCGAAGGTCTGCCCGTGCGGCCCCACCACCGAGGTATGCAGCGACTGGTAGAGGTTGGGCCGCGGAATGGCGATGAAATCCTTGATGCGCCCGGGGATGGGCCGCCACTTGTTGTGGATCACGCCCAGCGCCGCGTAACAGTTCTTCACCGAATCGGTGATGATGCGCAGCGCCATGATGTCGTAGACTTCGTCCACCGTGATCTTCTGGCGCCGGATCTTCAGGAACACCGAATAGGGCCGCTTGACGCGCCCGTCGATGCGCGCGGGGATGCCTTCGCGCCTAAGCTCGGCCTCTACCGTCTGACGGATCTCATGCAGAAACTCTTCGTTCGAAAGACGCCGCGATTCCATGGCGCGGACGATTTCGCGGTAGGCGTCCGGCTCCATGTACTCGAAGGAAAGATCCTCGAGTTCGCCGCGCACCTTGCCCATGCCCAGGCGGTGCGCGATGGGCGCATAGATCTCAATGGTCTCGCGGGCGATGCGCTCGCGCCGCTCGGGATTGAGGTAGCTTAGCGTCCGCATGTTGTGCATGCGGTCGGCCAGCTTGACCAGGATGACGCGGATATCTTCCACCATGGCCAGCAGCATCTTGCGGAAGCTCTCGGCCTGGCGGTCCTCGGCGGAGAAGAAATCCAACTTGGTGAGCTTGGTGACGCCGTCCACCGAGCGGGCCACCTCCTCGCCGAACTCCTTGCGCACCTGCTCGATGGTGACGCTCGTATCCTCCACCACGTCGTGCAGCAGACCAGTCTGCATGGCCACTACGTCCATACGCATGTCGGCCAGGATGTGCGCCACCATGATGGGGTGAATCATGTACGGCTCGCCGGAATCGCGCCGCTGCCCTTCGTGGTACTTGCGGGCGAACTGGAAGGCCTTCTCGAGGCCGGACAGATCGTCCTTGGGGCGGTATTCGCGGATCTTCAGCTCCAGCTCGCGGTACAGTTTTTCGACGGGATCCTGGGGCGCCGCCGGGAGAGGTAAACTGGCAGCGCTGGTGGAATCGGGAGACACGGTAATCCAATCTTAGCAGGCCAATTGCGGGGACCTAAACCCCAGCCTCGGGACGACTGCCAGCCGACGGGCCTAGTTGCGGCCTCCGGGCCGCTCCACGAAAGCAGCCTGAAAAACGATGGGGAACCCGGCCTTGTAAGGCCGGGTTCCCCAAGCAAACCTGACGAAGCCTGAAAGCGGCTTATTAAGCGCCGCCGCCCGCACCGCCACCGGTGGTGATGCCGCCGCCGCCCTTCTTAGCCTTCTCCTCGGCCTTCTTCTTCTTTGTGGCGAGGTTCTTGGCGACCCAGTCGTCGGCGATCTTGATCTGCTGTTCGTACTGCGTCTTGTCGTCCATGAGATCCGCGCGCTCGCGGATCAGCAGGTTTTCGTAAGCCATGGCATCGTCGTAATCGGGGTTGATCTGCAGCGCCTTGTCGAGCGCTTGCAGACCGCCGTCGATTACCGGCGTCCACTTAGCCTTGAGCTCTTCGCGGACTTTCTTGTCCTTGATCGGCCCCGGCTCGTCCTGCTTCATGCCCAGGTTCGCGCGCGCCGTCCCGTATTCGGGATACCACTCCGACCACGCGATGAACCCAAGGCTGTAGTACGCGTCGGCGTTGGAAGGATCCACCGACGTCAGCTTGTCGTACCACTGGCGCGCGTCCGACCACTTCTTCTCGTCCAGGAAGAGCGAGGCGATCGAAGCGATAGCCGTGGTGTTCTTGGGGTCCTGGCCGATGACGGTCATGAACTGATCGTAGGCGGCCTTGGCCATCTGCACGTTCTCGGGCGATTCGGCGCCCGGAATGTACTGCTGCATGTAGGCCGTGGCCAGGTACAGGCGAGCGGTGGTAAAAGTCGGATCCAGCTCCACCGCCTGCTTGAACTTCTCGACCGCCTCGGGATACTGGGCGTTCCGGAAAGCGGCCACGCCCTTATTGAGTGAATCGCGGGACTGCAGCTTCTGGCAGCTTGTGCCCAGGACCGCCAGCGCGGCCACGGACAAGATCAGAGCCAATTTGCGCATGTTATTGTCCGGCCTCCACCTTTGCGGTCATCAGGCCGACCTTGTCGATCCCCGCGCCGTGCGCGATATCGATGGCCCGCGCAACGAACTGGTACTCGATGTCCGGATCGCCCTTGACGAACACTACACGCTCGGCGCGTGTCTTGAAAATCTCTTCCAGCCGGGGACCCAGCGTCTGCTCAGTGGTCGTCTCCTGGTTGATCATCATGCTGTGATCCTTGTTGATCGAGATGACTACCGTCCGCTGATCGGACTGATCCGCTTTTGCACCCGGCGGTGGCGGTTGAGGCACGAGTGCCTCCAGCCCATGCGGCGTCAAGGGCGTGATCACCATAAAGATGATGATCAGCACCAGCAGCACGTCGATCATAGGCGTCATGTTGATGTCAGATTTCGGACCGTTGGCGGATCCGCCGACTGCCATTGACATAAAAATTGCTCCTTAGAAATACTTCCGCTTACTGCCCGCCGGTCTTGGTTGTGCCCGCCGCCGGCGTCTTGGGTTTCTCGCCCTGGATCTGTTCCGTCAGCAGACCCAACTGGTCCACGCCCGCCGCGCGGAGATTGTCCACCACGGTCACCACTTTCTCGTAACGGGCGCGTGAATCGGCCTTCAGAAACACGGTCTTATCGAGCCGGCTCGTGAGAAGATCCTTCACTTTGGAAGGAAGATCCTCGGGGGCCATCTTGGTCGTGTTTAAGAACGAGTCCCCGTTGCGCGTGACGGCGACCAGAATCGCATCGCTCTTATCGGCGGCCTGCATCGCGATCGGGTTCTTGGTCTTCACCAGATCGACGCTCACACCTTTGGACAACATAGGCGTGATGACCATGAAGATGATCAGCAGCACCAGCATCACGTCCACCATGGGAGTGACGTTGATGTCGGCCACCGGCGGCGGCGCGTTGTGCTTCATCTCGGGCTTGTCCGTCTTTATTCCTGTAATCGGCATCGCATTTTCTCCCGGATCCAGCCGCGTACTGCGGGGGATCTCCGTGGGGAGATCCCCCTTCAACTCGCCGGATCCAACTTCAGCTAATCACCGAAACTACTTGCGGGCGCCGGCGCCGCGCTGGCTCCGCTTCAGGAAGTAGTCGATCAGCTCGGAACTGGAGTTGCCCATTTCCACGTCGAAGGCTTCGATCTTACCCGTGAAGTAGTTGTACATCCAGACGGCCGGGACGGCCACGAACAGACCGATAGCCGTGGTGACCAGGGCTTCCGAAATACCGCCGGCAACCGCGCCCAGACCGGTGGACTTCTCGTTGGAAATCCCGCGGAACGCGTTGATGATGCCGACGACGGTGCCGAACAGACCCACGAAGGGGGCCGTCGAACCGATCGTAGCCAGGGCGCTGACGCCGCGCTTCAGTTCGGCGTGCACGATGGCTTCGGCGCGCTCCAGAGCGCGCTTGGACGCTTCGATCTCTTCTCCGGGAATCTCGGTGCTCATCTGGTGAGCTTGGAACTCCTGAAGACCGGCCACCACAACCTTGGCCAGATGGCTCTTCTTGTAACGGTCCGCAATCTTTACGGCTTCGTCCAGTTTGCCCTCGCGCAGGGCGCCGGCAACCGCCGGAGCGAAAGCGCGGGACTGTTTACGGGCCGCGCTATACGCCATCAGTCTGTCGATCATGACGCCGATTGAATAGGCCGACATGATGAACATCAGGGTAACGACGAGCTTGGCCAGCACGCCCATCTGTGCCCACATGGAACGCGGATCCCAACCGATCGTCGCGCCTTCCTGGAGCAAATAAAGCGACCATACGTGCAATTGCAAAAACATGTTGTTTCTCTCTCTCCTGCGAGTTGAATTTGTTTCAAAATACCGACGTCCGGAAGCAACGCTCGGTTTACTGGCTCAACGTGAAATTCACGTCGATCTGAGTAATGACCTCAACCGGCTCTCCGTTCAGGAGGGTCGGCTGATACACCCACTGTTTCACCGCTTCCAAAGCCGCTGGAACCAACAGCGGATGGCCGCCGATTACTTCCAGCTTCTGGATGGTCCCGTCTTTGGAAATGATCGCCTGCAGGTGCACCACTCCCTGGATGCGCGCCTGCTTGGCCAGCGGCGGATAGGCCGGTTTCGGCTGTCTGACCAGCTTGGCCTGCTGCACGTTTCCGCCGACGCGGATCCGTTGCACTGCGGCTGCCTGCTTGACCGGTGGCGGAGGTGGAGGCGGAGCCGCCATCGGAACCGATCCGATGATGCCGCCCAATACACCGCCGGCCATGCCGCCCGCCATGCCGCCCACTACGCCGCCAACCGACGACGACGGAGGTGGAAGCTCCTCTTCCTTAATGACCGCGATTTCTTTCGGGATGCTCTTGGGAGCCATCAGCCTGCCGGCATCGAACTGCCTCGGAATCACCTTCACGACCTTCACCGGAGCCGCGGCCTGGGGAGGAGGAGGCGGAGGCGGAGGCGGCGGCGGGGCCACCAGAAAACTGGTCAGGGTCGTCTTGGGGAGAACGTCGAAATAAATCATCGGCACCAGCACCGCTATTCCGATGAAAATTATTTCGCCGATGAACGCGACCAACACGGTCCACGGCTTGCGCGTCTTCCCAACGCCCTCTACGAACGTCTGCTCAAACATACAAGCTTCCTTTCCCT
>CAYRWE010000347.1:0-4790 GCA_964427655.1 uncultured Solibacteraceae bacterium
CCGGCTCCACAGCCGACCGAGGCTATCTCTACTGCGGGCCCAGCGGCGCCGGCCATTTCGTCAAGATGGTGCACAACGGCATCGAATACGGCATGATGGCCGCGCTGGCGGAAGGCCTGAATATTCTGCACCACGCCAACGCCGGTAATAAGCCGCGCGAAGACGATGCCGAGACCGCTCCGCTGCTCCACCCGGAATTCTACCGCTACGAGTTCAATCTCCCCGATATCGCCGAAGTCTGGCGCCGCGGCAGCGTGGTGGCGTCCTGGCTGCTCGATCTCACGGCCGAGGCGCTGGCCGCCGATCCCGCGCTGGCCGGTTTCGCCGGACGCGTCTCGGATTCCGGCGAGGGCCGCTGGACGGTAGCCGCCGCCGTCGATGAATCCGTGCCCGCCCCCGTATTGAGCAACGCGCTATACGAGCGTTTCGCCTCGCGCGGCGAAGGCGATTTCGCGGGCAAGCTGCTTTCCGCCATGCGCCGCGAATTCGGCGGCCACGCCGAAAAAGGATCCGCCGGATAAGCCCCGCGATAGAGCCGGTTGGCCGCCTTTTTCATGTGTTTCCCGGCTTGCCGCCGCAAGGCTCTAGGGATAGACTCTCCTCAGAGGCAGATATGAGTTTGCGGCTGATTTGGAGTGTTGCAATCGGGTTAGTACTGATATCCGCTGCTTTCGGCCAGGGTGTGATCTACAATGGCGCCGCGGCCGGCAGCGGGTTCTCGGGCGCCTTCACAACCGCCGTTCCACCGCCCTTCGCGATATCCGCCGTGACAGGGGCGGCGTATTCCGGCGAAGAGGTCACCGAACGCGTCCAGACGCTCGCCGACGGCACGCACATTACTCAAACCTTTCCGGGCCGGCATATCTATCGCGATTCGATGGGCCGCACGCGCTCGGAGCGGCCGTTGATGGTGGGATCTCACGCGAGCGAAAGCCCCATGATCGTCGAAATCACCGATCCCGTCGCGGGCTTCCAATACACGCTGGATCCGCAAAAGAAGGTCGCGCACCGGTTCGCCGTGCCGTCGCCGACTCCGGGCCAGGGCGGACGGTTTGCGGCCCGCCCCTTGCCGGCGATAGTCCGCTCCGGGGAATTCACGGCCGTAATCGGTACCGCCCCTCCGCCGCCCCCGCCTTCCCCTGGCACCACAACATCGGTCACGTCCGCCCGCATAGCCACGCCGAGGGTTGATGACGGCCGGCCGCGGCCCGAGTTCAAGAACGAATCGCTGGGTACCCAGAGCATCGACGGGCTTCTCTGCGAAGGCCGCCGTACGACCACTACCTTCCCCGTCGACTCTTTTGGCAACGACCGTCCTGTCGTGGTGATCGAGGAGTCCTGGACGTCGCCGGAGCTGAAGACGATCATCCTCTCGAAGGCCAACGACCCGCGTTCGGGCGAGAACACCTTTGAGATCCGCAATCTCTCCCGCACCGAGCCGGACGCCAGCCTCTTCCAGCCGCCGCCGGATTATAGCGTGGTGGATGAAAGCGGGTCGGTTACGATCTCTTTCGGCAAATAGGCGATCCCGTTGCTCTCTCGAACCCAGTGGGCCTTCGTGGCACTCTTGCCGCCGGTGTGAGCCGGGGATACACTTTCCTCAGAGGTCCCATATGAAAGTACGGTTGGTTTCGGGTGTTGCATCGGGGTGCCTGTTTGTCGCCGCGGCATTCGGCCAGGGCGCGGTCACCACGGGCACGGCAACAAGCAGCTCAACCTCGGGATTCTTCACGGCCTCCGGCGGGGTCTTTGTGGTTCCCCCCGTGACAGGCGCGGCATACTCCGGCGAAGAGGTTACCGAGCGCGTCCAGACCCTCGCCGATGGGACGCACATCACCCAGACCACACCCGGCCGGCGCATCTTCCGCGATTCCCAGGGACGCGTGCGCTCGGAGCGCTCGTTTGGCGTCCCAGGCCGTCCTGCGGCGGAGGCGCCCAGGATGATCGAGATCACCGATCCGGTGGCGGGCCTCCGTTATACGCTGGATGAGCAAAAGAAAGTGGCGCACCGGTCCACGCTGCCGCAGCAGAACCAGCCGAACGGGGTTGCCATGCAGAGGAATGCGAGTGGCCAGTGGTTCAGCGGAAGCGACGCTCTCCCCCCTCCGCCTCCGCCGCAGCCCGGAGGTACGGCCATCGCGGCGCGGGTACTGGGTCCGCCGGCGCAGGACGGCCGGCCGCAGCCCGAGTTCAAGAACGAACCGCTGGGCACGCAAACCCTCGATGGGGTTCTCTGCGAGGGCCGTCGGACGACCACCACCTACCCCGTCGATTTCGTTGGCAACGACCGGCCGATCGTGGTTACCCAGGAAGTCTGGACCTCGCCTGAGCTAAAGATGATGATCCTCTCGATGACCAATGACCCGCGCTCGGGTGAGAACACTTTCCACATCCTGAATCTCAGCCGCACCGAGCCGGACGCCAGCCTCTTCCAGCCGCCGCCGGATTACAGCGTGGTGGACGATAGCGGGCCAGCCATATTGAACGGAAACTCCGGGAAATAGAGGTGAGTGGGGCGGACCGTCCGCCCCACAATTCGAGATTTACCGCATTGCGTAGGAGCTGAGGACTTTCACGTAATTCGCGCGCTCGAAAGCCGAGGGCTGCGGCACGGCGTTGCGGCTCATGCTGCCCTGCATCTGCTTGATCGAGTCGTATTCGTGCTCGCCCATCCACACCAGCAGTTCGGTGGCGATGGTATCGAGGTAGTTGATTCCCCGCTTGAGCAGCGCCGAAGTCATCATGGCGACACGCGCGCCGGCCATCATGGCCTTCACCACGTCGCTGGCGGTGTGCACGCCGCCGGTGAGCGCCAGGTCGGCTTTCACGCTGCCGTAGATCACCGCGATCCAGTGCAGCCGCAGCAACAGCTCGTGCGAGTTGCTGAGGATCAGGTTGGGCACCACTTCCAGCGCTTCCAGGTCGTAGTCCGGCTGGTAGAAGCGGTTGAAGAGCACCAGGCCGTTGGCGCCCGCGGCATCCAGCTTCTTGGCCATGTTGGCCATGGAGCTGAAATAGGGTCCCAGTTTGACGGCCAAGGGGATATGCACCCCGGCTTTGACGGCCTCCACCAGGTCGATGTACGTGCGCTCCACCTGGTCGCCTGTGATGCTGGCATCCGTGGGGATGTAGTAGATGTTCAGCTCCAGGGCGTCCGCGCCGGCTTGCTCGATCTCTTTGGCGTATTCCAGCCAACCGCCCTTGGTGGTGCCGTTCAAGCTGGCGATGACGGGAATCTGCACTGCCTCCTTGCAGGCCCGTAGGTGCTTGAGGTAGCCGTCCCGTCCGCGGACCGGCTGCATCAACTCGGGGAACTGGGTGGTCGATTCAGCCCCCACCTCGGAGCCCGCGGTCAGGAAGCGGTCGAGCTCCTGGCTTTCGATATCGAACTGCTCCTCGAACAGGGAGTGCAGAACCACGGCGGCTGCGCCGGCATCCTCCATCCGTCGGATGTTGCCCAGCTCCTCGCACATGGGCGAGGGCGAGACCACTAGCGGGCTCTTCAGCTTCAGTCCGAGATAATTCGTCGAAAGATCAATCGTTTTGCTGAGGTCGATCACTTCTTTTCCCCTCCATTCACCGGCATATGGGCCCAGTTTTCATAGAGCTTCCAGCGGCTGGTGGCATCCTCCTGAGCCAGGCCGAGAAGCACCTTGGCGTGCTCGGGATTGCTCTTGACCAGCATGGTGTAGCGGGTCTCGTTATAGATGTAGTCTTTGAGCGGGATGGTGGGCGGACGCGAATCGAGCTGGAAGGGATTCTTGCCCTGCGCCACCAGGTCGGGATTGTAGCGGAACAGCGGCCAGTAGCCGGAGTTGACAGCGAGCTTCTGCTGCTCCATGCCGAAAGTCAGGTCGTAGCCGTGCGCGATGCAATGGCTGTAGGCGATGATGAGCGACGGCCCGTCGTAGGCTTCCGCTTCGAGGAAGGCCTTGACCGTGTGCATGTCGCTCGATCCCATGGCGATGCGCGCCACGTAGACGCTGCCGTAGCTCACCGCCATCATGGCAAGATCCTTCTTGCCCACGGGCTTGCCGGCGGCGGCGAACTTGGCGACCGCGCCGCGCGGAGTGGATTTGGAGGCCTGGCCGCCGGTGTTCGAGTAAACTTCCGTATCGAGCACCAGGACGTTGACGTTGCGGCCGGAAGCCAGCACGTGATCGAGACCGCCGTAGCCGATATCGTAGGCCCAGCCGTCGCCGCCCAGAATCCAGACGCTCTTCTTGACCAGGGCGTCGGCCAGGCTGCGCAGCTCGCGTGCCTCCAGGGTTTCGAGTCCGGCGAGTTTCTCGCGCAGCTCCTTCACCCGCACGCGCTGCTCGAAGATGCCCGGCTCGGTCTTTTGATCGGCGTTGAGAAGGGCTTGCGCCAAGTTCTCGCCGATGACGCCGCTCAGGCGCACCACCAGCTCGCGGGCGTATTCGTTCTGTTTGTCGGCCGCCAGGCGCATTCCCATGCCGAACTCAGCGTTGTCCTCAAACAGCGAGTTGGACCACGTGGGACCGCGGCCCTCATCGTTGGTGCAATAAGGGGTGGTGGGTAGGTTGCCGCCGTAGATCGAGGAGCAGCCGGTGGCGTTGCCGATCAGCATGCGGTCGCCGAAGAGCTGCGTCATCAGCTTCACGTACGGGGTTTCGCCGCAGCCCGAGCAGGCGCCCGAGAATTCGAACAGCGGACGCAGCAACTGCACGTCCTTCACCTGGCTCACGGAAAGCAGCTTGCGATCCGTCTCGGGAATCTTGAGGAAGAATTCCCAGTTGGCGGCTTCCTGTTCGCGGATGGGCGGCTGC
>CAYRWE010000348.1:0-4776 GCA_964427655.1 uncultured Solibacteraceae bacterium
CGCGCCCGCACCGTGCTGGATAATGGTTAATCTGTTCGCCGCAGACCACTAGCGTTCTATGAGGGGCACACGGGCCTTCAGGCCGACAGGTTGATAGAGGGTTATAAAGGGCTGTGGATAGAAGTCTCGGGCGAGCTGCTCCAATTACTGCAAGACGCTCCGGGATATGCGATGGTCCTCTCCACCGGTCCAGCACGTGATCTTATCAATGCTCGTTTCAAAAAGAGATGGGAGCGAGAACTGAGCCTATTGAACACAGGCGACACGGTGGAGCTTCGCGGAAGAATTAGCGACACCCAAAATGGTCAACAACTTTATCTGCTCGACTGCGAATGCCGGTAGCGTTAGGCCGCGCTGTCCTCGAGGTTGGCGGCGGCGAATGCCAGAGCCTGTCGAATGTCCTCCGGCTCGAGCTCGGGATGGTTGCGGAAAAGGTCGTCCCGGTTCGGATAGATCGCCACGGCCTCCACGACCCGACGCACCGTAAGCCTCAGGCCGCGGATGCACGGCTGGCCATTCATCTGGTTGGGATTCCACGTTATCCGATCAAAGTGCGGCATCGTTCCTATTCTGATATATTTCGGCGCGCCGGTGGGCATTTGGCAAGCCCCATCGCTCACTTCTCCGCTTCCTCCAGCACATTCACCTCGCGAAACGTGCCGGCGCGCGGATTGAAGCGCAGCGTCTTGATTTCGAGCGGCCGGAACGCGCCGGTCCATTTCTGTTTCGCAAAGCGCAGGTCGAGCGACGCGTTCGTGGCCCGGCCCGCCGTTTCATAGCAGCGCAGAATCAGGTCGCCCGTGCCGTCTTCGGCCTGCTTGATGGCCGAAACCACTACGTTCGAAGCGTCCACCGCGAGCAGCGAATCGGCGGCCGGCCGCCTGCCGGGATGGATGCCTTGGTAGATCACCGGAATGGGCGCGGTGAACTCCTCGGCGATGCGCGGCGCGTTCGCGTCCTGCCACGTCCCACGGTGCGGAACCAGCAGCATGCGGAAGGTCTGCACGCCCTGGTCCTGCCAGAGTATGTCGTGGTCCTCGGTTACCACGTGCGGCATGTGATGCGCGTAGGGCGCGCCGCGCACCACCGAAAGGCGCAGGTCGTTCGCGGCCACGCTGTATCCGTATTTGGCGTCGTTGACCAGCGTGAAGCCGTAAGCCGGGCCGTGCGCGCCGCTCACGTCGATCCAGCGCTGCCCGGGGTCTTCGTCGCCATTCGCCTGCCGCTCGATGGAACCGTAGCCGATTTCGTAAGTGGGCTTCGGCGCGGAAACATCCACCGGGAAGGAGAACTTCAGAATTTTGCGATGCTCGTGCCAGTCGAGCGAGACGCGCGCTTCCAGGCTCTTCGCGCCGGCGTAGAGCAGCCAGTCGATCGTCAAAGCCGATGCGCCGTAAGTCGTGCGGACGCGGACGCGCGCCCGCAGCGGGCCGTTTTCGAGCACCGCGATTTTGGCGCTGCCGAACGCGCCCACCTGCTGATCGTAGGCGCGCACGTTGTGGCTCCAGGTGTCGCTCGGGTCGTCAAAGACGATCCCGCGCGCGCCGGATGCCGAACCGAAGACCGCTACGCCGGCGTCCTTATCGAACAGCGCGATGCCGCCGTCTTCGGAAAACGCCACGCGCAAATGCTGGTTCTCCATGGCTCGCGCGTTCGCGTGCACCGCCGCGGCGGGCGCGGACACTCCGGCCGGCGCCTTGCGGATGCGCACCTGCCGGTAGCCGAAGGCCGGGAGCGGCGCGCGGATCACGATGCGCTGGCGCCCGTTCACTTCCGTCGATGCCGGGAGCGACTGGTGCTCCACGGGCTGGCCCGCTTGATCTTCCACCATGAGCGGCGTATCCGGCGGGTACGCGATATCGTACTCGACCGGGGTCACCGTCGGCCACGCGTGCGGATTGAAAATCACCAGGTAGCGGGAGTCGGGGTCGGTGGCCGGAACCTGCCACGCCAGTTTCTGCGCGGCCATGTACAGGGCGCGGTTGGCCGTATCGAGGGCGTAGCCGTAGCTCTGCGGCACGGCGGTCTGGTAATGCTCGGGAAGCGCCGTCCCGGCCATGCTGTCGTGGAATTGCAGGAACAGGATGCGCTCCCACGCGGCCGTGAATTCCGCTTTCGGATACGCCGCGCCCCACGCCAGCGCGCCCACGGCGGCGATCTTCTCGGCTGTGACGAGCGCCATCTCCGTCGCGCGGTTCAGCTTCTTGATCTGCGATTCGGCGGTGTAACAGCCCACGGAATGGTGTTGTAAGTCGTCCCGCACCACGGGCAGATCGGCATGCGCTTCGCGAATCTCGGCGAAGTAGCGGTCCGGCGTGCTGTAAATGAGCGTGGGCGCGCCGGCCTGGGACCGAATCTCCTCGATGGAGCGGATGTTCTCTTTGCTGGCGCCGCCGCCATGATCGCCCGCGCCGTAGAAGGCCATCATGGCGGGCACGGGTTCCTGGAGTTTCAGGATGCCGTCGATGCGCTGCCGCACCGAACCTGTATCGTTATAACTGAACGGAATGCGATACGTGAGGACGCGCGAGCCATCGGGCGCCTGCCACCAGAAGACGTCTGAGGGCAGCGTCTTCTCGTTCAGCATGGGCCGCATGAAGACGTAGGACTCAAGGCCCTGAAGCTTGAGGATCTGGGGCAGCGTGCCCGGATGGCCGAAGGAATCGGGATTGTAGCCCACCACCGCCGTGCGGCCGAAGAGCTTGCGGAAAAGCAGTTGACCGTAGAGGCCCTGGCGCACCAGCGATTCGCCGCTCGGGATGTTGACATCCGGCTCGACCCACCAGCCGCCCACCAGTCCCCAGCGCCCTTCTTCCACGCGCTTGCGGATTTCGGCGATCATGGCGGGATCGTTCTCCGAGACCCACTGGTAGAACTGCGCCGAGCTGGCCGTGAAGGCGAAGCCGGGTGTTTCGTTCATGCGGTCGAGTGCCGCGCGAAAGGTGCTGTGGACCTCCGACACGCCTTCCGGCCAGGGCCACAGCCAGACCGGGTCGATGTGCGCCTGCCCGATCATGTGCACGCGCAAGTTGGGCTGCGGCCGCAGGGGGCTCAGACACGTGAAGAGACAAATGAGGGCGAGCATACCCGCGAGTCTCGAAAGCCTGAAAGCACCTGACCGCGGCGCCCTGGTAAGTCCGCTGTTGCTCGTATTCATGGGTGCGTATCCCTCGGAGTTTTTTGCGCCTGCTGGCGCCTACCCCGCGCTCATCTTGATCAGCCGCTCGGCATTCTTGAGCGCCTCGGGCGTCAGCTTTTGGCCCGAGAGCATGCGCCCCACCTCGCGGGTTCGCGCCGCGTCGTCCAGTTCCTCGATCGCCGCGATCGTGCGGCCGTTCGATTCCTGCTTTTCGACGCGGTAGTGATGGTCGGCGAACGAGGCGATCTGCGGCAGGTGCGTCACGCACAGAACTTGGTTGGAGCCGGCCAGCTTCTTCAGCCGGCGCCCCACGCCTTCGGCCGCGCTGCCGCCCACGCCGGCATCCACTTCGTCGAATACGAGCGTGCGAACCACGGCCGCCTTGGGACCCGCCAGGCACGTCTTCAGGGCCAGCGCGAGGCGCGAAATCTCGCCGCCGCTGGCCACTTTTTCGAGCGCGCGCGGCTCTTCGCCCAGGTTGGGGGAGACCAGGAAATCCACGCGGTCGGCGCCGTGCGCGGACCAATCGGCCGGCGTCAGCTCCACGCGGAAAACGGTGCGCTCCATGGCGAGCTGCGCCAGTTCCGCTTCCACGCGCTTTTCGAGCTTGCGCGCCGCGAGTCCCCGCCGCGCCGTGAGATCGGCGGCCAGCTTCCCGAACTCCTGGGCCAGGCGGGCGTGCTCCTTGCGCAACTCTTCCATGCGCTCACCGGCATGCTCCACGGCGGCGATCTGCCGCCGCACTTCTTCGCCGAACGTTAGGATCTCGGCGATGGTCTGGCCGTATTTGCGCTTGAGCCGGTCGATCAATGCCAGGCGAGTCTCGATCTCCTCCAGCCGGCCCGGGTTGGCCTCCAGGCGCGTGAGATAGTCGCGCAGCCCGTAGGAAACTTCCTGGAGCGCCAGGTCCGCGCTCTTGAGCTGCTCGCGCAAGCCGCCGAGGGAGGCGTCGATGCGGCACAGTTCGTCCAGGCGCTTGGCGGCCGTGCGCGCCAGCGAAAGGGCCGATTCGGGGCCGTCGTAGACTGCCGTGTAGGCTCCCGCGGCGGCTTCCTCGATGCGCTGCACGTTCTGCAGCACGCGGCGCTCGTTTTCAAGGGCCGCGTCTTCATCGGGTTCCATGCCGGCGCTTTCGATCTCCTTGCGCTGAAACGCCCACAGGTCGAGCAGGCGCAGTTTCTCCTGCTCGGAGCGCTCGAGCTCCTCGAGTTCGGCGGCGGCCGCGCGCCAGGCGCGGTGGAGGGAGCCGGCGCGCTCCACCAATTCGCCGTTTCCGGCGAAGGCGTCCAGCATGTCGCGCTGCGCGTCGGCGGAAAACAGAAGCTGCTGATCGTGTTGCCCGTGAATATCGGCCAGGTAGGGCGCCAGGTCGCGAAGCAGGGCGGCCGCCACGGGACGGCTGCCCACAAAGGCGCGCGATTTGCCGCCGCTCGAAATCTCGCGCTCGATCAGCAGCTCGCCATCCTCGGTTTCGAGGCCCGCCGGCTCCAGCACGCGACGGATGGCGGTGTGTTCGCGCACGTCGAAGATGCCAGCCACGCGCGCGCGTGTTTCGCCGGTGCGGATGGTTTCCGAGGAGGCCCGCCCGCCCAGCAGCAGCCCCAGCGCCTCCACCACGATGGATTTCCCGCTGCCCG